>JBDGYA010000173.1:0-3245 GCA_039584325.1 Gemmatimonadota bacterium | reverse complement strand
ATATGGAGACCAGGGACGTCGCCCAGCTCACGGACGAGTTCTGGGCCACCACGCCGAGCTGGAGCCCGGATGGCGAGACGCTGGCCTACCTCAGTATCGAACTCGAGGCCTGGCGCCCCCGCGGCTGGGGAGACGTGAACCTCCCGGCTCGCATAAGACGCGTTGCAGCCGCCGGTGGTGAGCCTGAGTCGGTCAACAGCCAACCGGAGCTTGTTCAGGACCTATTCCATTTCGGGGACGGACGCCTCGCGTGGGTAACGTGGTCTTTCGAGCGACCGGGCGGTTATCCTCCACGGCCAGAGACCCACGTTGAGACGCTGCACCCACCTGAGGGTTCCGACACGGTTTTGTCAATCGAAGGCATTGTCGGGCAGGTCCTTGCAGGCCCACAGTCGGACCGACTGGTGTATTGGCGCACCCTGCGCCGTCCCGGCCTCGAAGCGTACGGCCAACAGGCTTGGATCGTATCCTCGCCCATCGGTGAGCAAGAGTACCAGATCGCAGCGCTGACCCAACCCGGGCACGAACCACGGGCCGCGCTGAGCGCTGACGGCAATACGATATACATCGGGAACGCGGGACGGCTCTGGGCGGGGGGCATCGAAGACGGGTCCTTCAAGCCGATCCCCTTCGCAGCGCATGTGCAGTTCTCCGCCACGGAGCGGATCCCTTACGCAGAAAAGACATTCCCCACCCCTGGCACGATCGTCAGGCCCCGTGCAATCCTGACCCCTAGACTCTCGCCGGGCGGCGACCGGTTGGTGTTCGGGGTGGCGGGCCACATCTGGGAACAGCTGCCTGGTCAGGAAGCGCGCCGTCTGTTCGATGGGAATGCTGTTGAGCGCAATCCGGAATTCTCACCAGATGGAAAGCGGCTGGCATTCATCCACAGTGAGCCCGGAGCGGACGAGATCCGCCTGTTGGACATTCGGAGCGGACGAGTTCGTACCGTGGTCCAGGCGCATCCCCTTCAACGCGGTCTCTTCAGACGCGGTCTCTTCAGTTGGTCTCCGAACGGTGAAGAGCTGCTGTGGTTCGAGTCGGGATCCGTGGTGGCGGCGAGTGTCGCCGACGGCACAGAGCGGGTTCTTACGGAGGTTGGTGCATGGTCGGTGCGTCCCCACCTGTCCCGCGATGGGCGATCGCTGTTCTTCTCTGCCAACCGAGACAGCATTGGATCTTTCTATCGACTCTCGTTGGAGGGATCCGATTCGCCGAAGCGCCTGACTGACCTGGCAGGGCACCTGAGTGACGGGTTGGTTTCGGGAGACGGGAGGTGGCTCGCGTTTCGTCGCAACACCGAGATCTGGGTTGCAGCCGTGGACGGTGGTGTTGTCACGGAAGAGGACATACGCCGCCTGAGCGATGAAGGAGGTGACGGATTCTCCTTCACGCCGGATGGTTCGGCCGTGATCTACGCGGCTGGCGATCGAGTGTGGAGGCAGTCGCTCGAGACGGGTGAGCGCTCGGAGATTCCACTGCGGCTGCCGCTGGAGGTTCCGACCCCGACTCCGTTGCTTATCAGGAACGTGAGAGTTCTTGACTTCGAGACCGGCGGCTTCAGTCCCAGCACCACAATCCTTGTGGAGCGAGGCAGGATCGCAGGAATTGGCCCCGAGGCCGAAGGCGCGGCATCCCGCGGCGCGGAGATCCTCGATGGCTCGGGGCGATATGCCATCCCAGGACTGTTCGACATGCACGTCCATGTGCAGCGGAACGGTGCGAACGATGCGTTCCTGGCGTTTGGCATCACGTCGGTGCGTGACTGTGGCGTGTGGCTCGGTTGGTTGCAGAGCCTGGCCGACAGGAGTGAAACGACCCCCGACCCATTCCCACGCTACTTCTATTCGGGTGGCCAGTTCATGGGTGCGATGCCCGCAGCGAGCGATACCGACCTGTTGTTGCACGACGCGGACGAGGCAAGGGAGTACGTGCGGCGCTGGAGGGAACGCGGCGCCGACTTCATCAAGGTGTATGCTCTGGCCTATATGTTGGAGGGTGCACGCCCGCGCTGGGTCCACCGAGCCATTGCCGAGGAGGCGCGGGCAGTTGGCATTCCCATGGCAGGCCACGGAAAGAACGTCGAAGACATCGCCAATTCGGTGATGCTAGGGATCGCAACGGTGGAGCACAGCATGTCGATGTTCGACGATGTGCTCCAGCTCCTCTCGGCGACAGGAACTCGCCGGGTGCCGACCCGAAGCGCTGAAGTCCGCGATCACCTTTTCTGCACCCTTCAATCGCCTTACGGAGATGGGCATGTGGGAAGAAGGTCGGCGTATCGCCAGCAACGCACGTCGGCGTGGTGTCCGTCTTCTCGCCGGGACGGACGTCTACCTTCCCGGGGAGGGTGAGCAGGCATTTGTCGGATCGGCGCTCCACTGGGAGCTCGAGCACTTTGTCGAGCTGGGCTTCCAGCCACTCGACGTGCTGCGCATCGCTACGCACGACGCTGCCGAAACGGTCGGTGCGAAAGCCGACCTTGGCGCGCTCGAAGTCGGCAAGCTAGCGGACATCGTCCTGCTCGATGCCGACCCCTTGGAGGACATCCGGAATACCCAGAGCATCTGGCGGGTGATCAAGGGTGGGTGGTTGTTCGATCCGGAAGAGTTGCGGCCGGAACGGAACTGACGGTTCTTGGAGGACACGAGAAGACTGGACTAGTCTGAGGATTCGAGGTGCCTCCCGTGTGCCTCGAATGTGCGCGGACTGGGGTGCACCAGTGTCACTCAGTGACACGACTCGGCATCCGGGAGCCGTGTCACGACGTCATCTGATGTCATTTAGCGTCACTGAGTCCTGATTTCGACGGGCCTCCGTGAGCATATCTTCCAATTCTTCCTTCGTATCACTCTGCCCGCAGCGCTTCGACGGGATCCACACGTGCAGCCCTGCGCGAGGGCACGTAGCTGGCCAGCAGCGCCACCGTCACGAGCGCGACGGAGACTATGGCGTAGGTGACCGGATCAACGGGGTCCACCCCGAACAAAAGGGTGGACATCAATCGCGTGAGTCCCACTGTAGCAATCAACCCGATCGCTATACCGACACCGGCGAGCGAGAGACTGTGCGTCAGCACCATGCGGGTCAGCTGCTGCTGCCTGGCGCCAAGTGCCATGCGCAACCCGATCTCCCGGGTCCGCTGTGACACTACGTACGAGATCACACCATAGATCCCCACTGCACCGACGAGGAGGGCGAACGACCCGGCAATAGACAGCATCACCATCGTGAATGAGGTCCTT
>JBDGYA010000037.1:0-28115 GCA_039584325.1 Gemmatimonadota bacterium | reverse complement strand
AACCATCGGATGGACGGTGAGACCGATTGGTCCGGCGTGCGGGACACCAATGGTGGGTGGCTGTACCGTGTGCGTCCCGAGCGCGTCGGCGATGAGGTGCCGTCGTGGTTGATCGGCGAACGGGCCGTGGCGTGGACGAAGGAGCAATACGCGCGGATCCGTGGTCGGCTTGCCGCTGTGGCGACGGCGCGGTCCCTCGGGACGGTGATGGCGGACGGCGGTGAGATCCCCACCGGGATTCTCGGCGAACTGGATGAGCAGGCGTGGCACGCAGTCCAGGGCGAGTTCCTGGACTTGTGAGGGCACGCCCGACGCGCAAGACGGGATGGGGGACGAAAGGGAGCCGTGCGATGAAGCGGAGAGACGTGCTGAGGACGTTATGCGCGGTCGGAGGCACGACCGCCGCAGCGTCGAAGCTCGACGCCCAAGAACAGACGGCGATCGTTGGCGAACGAGATGTGCTCGGGGTGTTGGTGGACACCACCAAGTGCATGGGCTGCCGGATGTGCGAGTACGCCTGTGCGGATGCCAACGATCTGCCGACACCGGATCCGGACGTCGAGCTGGCGCCGGACCGGCAGACCACTCCGGAGCAGTGGACGGCGGTCAGCCGCTACAACACCGACGCCGGGCCGGTGACGGTCAAGCGGCAATGCATGCACTGCCTGCAGCCTGCCTGCGCCTCTGCGTGCTTGACGAGAGCGATGTACAAGACGCCCGAAGGGCCCGTCACCTGGCGCAGCAGCAAGTGTATGGGCTGTCGGTACTGCATGCTCTCGTGCCCGTTCGACGTGCCGAAGTTCGAGTATCACAGCGCGGTGCCGAAGATCCAGAAGTGCCAGATGTGCTGGAGCCGCATTGCTGAGGGGGAGCAGCCCGCGTGCGTTGCCAACTGTCCGGCTGGGGCGCTCATGTTCGGTCGGCGTGTGGACCTGCTCGAGGAGGCGCGCTCCCGGATCTACACCAACCCCGATCGCTACGTGCACCACATCTACGGCGAACACGAAGCCGGTGGCACGAGCTGGCTGTATCTGAGCGCTGCGCCATTCGACCAGCTCGGCTTCCGCACGGATCTCGGCACGACGGGGTATCCGGCATACAACAAGGAGTTTCTCTACGCGGTCCCGCTGGTGCTGACGCTTGTGCCGCCGTTCCTGCTGGCGCTGAGTCGGGCCGCCCAGGGACGAGACCAGGAACCGGAAGAGGGAGGTGAGGGATGACGGCGGGAGTCTCGTCCATCGGACAGCCAAACGTGCGCGCGGAAGTGACACGGTTCGTGCGCTTCCTGCTGGCGGAACTCAAGCCCAAGGGCCCGGTGTTCACGCCGTTCAACGTGATCACGGGAGTCATCCTGGCGACGTCCGCGGTGCTCCTCGCCATTCGATTCACCAAGGGGCTGGGCTCGATCACGAACCTGTCGCAGGACTACCCGTGGGGCCTGTGGATCGGTTTCGACGTCGTGACCGGTGTCGCGTTCGCCGGCGGCGCGTATGTCCTGACGTTCATGGTGTACATCCTGCGGATGGAGAAATACCACCCGATCATCCGGGTCACGGTCCTCAACGGCTTCCTGGCGTACGTGTTTTACGCGGGTGCGCTGTTGCTCGACCTGGGTCGGCCGTGGAACGTCGTCAACCCCATCATCGGCAACTCGTTCGGGGTCAGCTCCGTGCTGTTCCTCGTCGCGTGGCACTTCATGCTGTACATGTTTGCCCAGTTCCTCGAGTTCTCCCCTGCCGTGGCGGAGTGGCTCGGGTGGCGGCGGGTGCGACGGGCGTTGGGGGCACTCACGCTCGGGGCGGTCATTTTCGGCATCACCCTGTCGATCCTGCACCAGTCGGGGCTCGGTGCGCTGTACCTCATGGCGCGGGACAAGATCCACCCGCTGTGGTACTCCGAGTTCATCCCGCTCCTGTTTCTGGTGTCCAGCATCTTTGCCGGTCTCTCCCTCGTCATCTTCGAGGGCAGCATCACCCACAAGGTGTTCCACCACCGCGCGGGAGCGCGGCTCCGCGCTACGCATGACGACATTGTGGTGGGTTTGGCCAAGATCTGCACTGGCGTGATGTTCGTGTACCTCTTCATGCAGCTCCTGGTCTTCGTACACGAACAGCGGGGGGCGTACCTGTCCACGGGGTGGGGCCTGTGGTACATGCTGGAGCTGATCGGGTTCGTCGCGGTTCCCGCCGTGCTGTACCTGTACGGCTACCAGGGACGGCGACTCGGCATCATCAAGTTCGCGGCCGTCATGACGCTGATCGGAATCGTCATGAACCGTCTCAACGTTTCGGTCATCGCGTTCAAGTGGTACGCGGCCGTGCGCTACGTGCCGACGTGGATGGAGATCGTGGTCACCCTCGGGGTCATCAGTGCTGAGCTGTGGGTGTTCCGCTGGGTCGTCAACCGGATGCCGGTGCTCGACTTTGCCATGGACCACGGCAACCGTTCGTCTGTGGGGGTGGCACGTGTCACCTCGCGGTCGGTTGCGTGACAGGAGACTGAGCGATGCAAGGTGATATCTACGCGACGAAGGGGCTGGAGTACCTGATCGTCATCGCGTACCTGCTTGCCCTGGTCGGCATGCTGCGCCTACTCACCCCGACGCGCGTGGCGCGCATCTTCGGGATGAAGGCGCGGCGACCGGTCCCTCGGGCGCGACCATGGTTCCTGTTGGCTGAAGGCTACCATTTCCATCAGGGCCATACGTGGGCCACACGCGAGGACGGTGACATCGTGACGGTGGGGTTGGACGACTTCGCGGGGAAGCTGCTCGGGACCCCCGACGCGCTCACGCTGCCGATCGTCGGACAGCGCCTCCGTCAGGGGGAGGAGGCGTGGGCCGCGACCGTTGACGGGCGGTCTGTCGACATGGTATCGCCGGTGGACGGCAAGGTCGTGGCGGTCAACCAGTCGATCATCGAGAATCCGGTGCTGGCGACCTCGCAGCCGTACCAGGACGGCTGGCTGCTCAAGGTGCGGGTCCGGGACTGGCAACGGGAGGTGCGCAACCTCCTATCGGGCGCGCTTGCGGTCTCCTGGATGCGGGAGACGGTCGAACGGCTCCGCACCATGCCGGCCGGTGAGCTCGGCGTGGTGATGCCGGACGGCGGCACGCCGATGCCCGGTTTCGTGCGGCAGCTCGATCCCGAGCATTGGGACGACGTCGCGCGAGCGTTCTTTCTGACCGACTGAGCCGGGTGGCATCGACACTCCGCTGGAGATGAGAGCCATGCGTGGACCAGGAGATCGAGTGGATGCGGCGGACGCTCCGTGCGTCTGGATGCTCGCCGGGGTCCTCAACTATCGGCTCTGCGACCGCAACTACGAATGTGAGACCTGCGAGCTGTACCACGCCTTGCACGGTGATCCGGCCAGCGACCCGTCGGGCGCAGGGAGGGTTGGGATGGAGGGCGCGGGCGCCTCCGATCTCGCAGACCGGCACCTGCGGCGGCTCACCGTCGGATGCGCGCTGCACCTCGATCGGGCCTACAGCCGCAGCCACTTTTGGATCGAGCGTCACCCGGAGGAGAATCAGCTGGACGTCGGCCTCGCCGCACACGTCCTGCGTGCGCTCCATCCCCTGGATGATCTCGTCATGCCGCGGACCGGCGTTCGGCTCAAGCGTGGAGAGCCCTGTGGGTGGCTCACACGGGGTCGGGTGTCCATCCCGCTGACAGTTCCAATCTCCGGCGATGTGCGCGACCGCAATGAAAACGCCATCGAGGCGGTGCGCCGATCGGGCGGCATGAGCGACGGGCGGTGGCTGTTCCGGGTCGATCCACTGGAGGACCTCGACCACGTGCCCGGACTGGCGCACGGCGAAGAGGCGATCGCCGGCTACCTCGGCACACTCCACTTGCTCAAGCGCTACCTGCTGGAAGCGCTCTCACCGCCAGACACGTGCGAGGTGGGTCGCACCATGGCCGACGGCGGCACGGTGGCGCCGGACCTCGAGGCGGTGCTCGGACGCGAGCGATTCGAGAGGCTGGTAGACGAGCTGTTCCGCGTGCACATTTAGCGAGAGGGGTTCGTGGGCCGCCGGGCCGGACGGGGAGATCACTGACGGCTCTCCGGACGCTCCGGCCGGGTAACGCTTGGAGGGGTGGTGCACGAGGGGATACCGATGACGGGCACACCGCGGCTCAGGTTCATCACGTCGACGCTCAGCTTCCGGCTGTTTCTCGTTCTGTCGATCTCGATCCTCCTCCTCTTTTCGGTCTACGTCGCGGTATGCCGGCGCTTTCAGTCGTCCACGCTCGAGCAGCAGATCACCCTCGAGGCATACCGGTCGAGTGATTTTCTGGTTCAGAGCCTCACTGCGAGCATGCTCCGCGACGACCGCCGGCACACCTACGAACTCATGCGGCTAATCGGCGCGGAGCCGGGGGTCGAGGGAGTCCGCATCTACAACAAGCAAGGGACCATCCGCTTCTCTAACGATGCGGCAGAGATCGGGACGACGGTCAACCTGCAGGCCGAGGCCTGCTACGGGTGTCACGGCGCCGCCGAGCCCCTCGCAGCCGTCCCGACCAGTGAGCGGTCTCGGATCTATCGCAACGCGGAGGGGGACCGCGTCCTCGGTATGATCAATGCGATCCGCAATGAGGAGAGTTGTTGGACGGCACAGTGTCATGCGCACAGTGCCGATCTATCGATCCTTGGTGTGCTCGACGTGCAGATGTCGATGGCGGGACTGGACGCGACCGTCGCGCGTTCGCGCACCCAGGCGCTGCTGGTCGCCGTTGCCATCGTGATCCTCTCTATGGCGATCGTCGCGGTCATCGTATTCCGTGCCGTCCACGTGCCGGCCGCACGCTTGCGACGCGGCACGGATCGGCTCAGCGGAGGTGATCTCGATGTCGTGATCGACATGCAACGATCGGACGAGCTCGGTCATCTCGCGCAGTCGTTCAATCGCATGGCGCGCAGCCTGAAGGAGGCCGACGCCGAGCTGCGCTCGTGGTCGCAGACGCTGGAAGATCGCGTCCGGCAGAAGACCGTGGAGCTGGAGCAGATGAGCCAGCAGATGATCCAGGTGGAGCGGACGGCCTCGCTCGGACGGATGGCCGCGACCGTCGCGCACGAGCTGAACAATCCGCTCTCTGGGATCCTCACCTACAGTAAGCTCATCGCCAAGCGGGTTGGGCGCACGGTGCCGGACGGTCCCGAAAGGGCGCAGATCCTGGAGAACCTCGATCTCATCCGGTCCGAATCCCAGCGATGCGGGAGCATCGTGCGCGACCTGCTGACGTATGCACGCGGGCGGTCGGCGGAGCTGGCGCCGGCGCACCTCCACCCGATCGTCGAGCAGGCGCTGAAGCTCGTCGCGCATCACATCGAGCTGCAGGAGATCGGGACGGAGGTGCGTCTCGAACTCAGCGACGACGCCATCGTGTGCGATCGCGAGCAGCTGGTGCAGGCGCTGATCGCCTTGCTGATCAATGCCGTCGAGGCGATGCCGGACGGCGGCACGCTGAGCGTGCACACGGCCGCGGAAAACGGCGACGCGGTGCTGCTCAGGGTGAGCGACACGGGGATCGGGATCCCTGAAGAGGCCCAGGAGCACATCTTCGACCCGTTCTACAGCACCAAGAACGAAGCCAAGGGGGTCGGGCTCGGCCTGGCCGTCGTGTACGGGATCGTGCAGCGGCACGAGGGGGACATCCGGGTGGACTCCCGGCCGGGTCAGGGAGCCCGCTTCACGATCCGCCTCCCGCGGGATCCGGCCGACGCCGCCCGAGCCCGAAGCCACCACCACCGAGAACAGGGACTGGACGAATGACTGCGCGGAAGATCCTGATCGTCGACGACGAAGTGTCGGTGCGGCAGTCCCTGCAGGAATGGTTCCTGGAGGACGGGTTCCACGTGGAGACCGCCGAGGATGGCGCCGCGGCGCTCCGCCAGATGGACAAGGGACCATACGACATCATTCTACTCGATCTCAAGATGCCCGGGATGGATGGCATCGCCGTGCAGAAGCGGGTCCGGGAGGTGGACAAGAACGTCTGCATCATCATCCTCACGGCCTACGCCTCGGTCGAGACCGCCGTGGAAGCGCTCAAGCTCGGCGCGTTCGACTACGTCACCAAGCCGGTGGATCCGGACGACCTCTCGCATCTCGTCCAGAATGCGCTGCGGCAGCGAGAGCTATCCGAGGAGAACGTGCGGCTCAGGGAGAAGGTATCGGAGCTGGCGGGAGCGACCCCGATCATCGGTGAAAGCCCCAAGATGCAACGCGTGTTCGAGTTGATCCGCACCGTCGCGGAAACCGACTCGTCCGTGGTGATCCGCGGCGAGAGCGGGACAGGCAAGGAGTTGATAGCCCGGGCCATCCACGCCCAGAGCAAGCGGCGGTTCTTCCCCATCGTGGCGGTGAACGCGGGCTCGATCCCTGAGACGCTGCTCGAGAGCGAGCTGTTCGGCCACGAGAAGGGGGCCTTCACCGGCGCGCAGTACCGCCGCAAGGGCAAGATCGAGCTGGCGCACGGTGGAACGCTCTTCCTCGACGAGATTGGCGACGTCACGCCGAAGATGCAGATCGACTTGCTGCGGGTCCTGGAGACGAAGCGTTTCACTCGACTGGGAGGGAACCAGGAGATCACGTCGGACTTCCGGCTGGTCTGCGCCACCCACAAGAACCTCGAGCAGCTCGTCCAGCAGAGCGAGTTCAGGGAAGACCTCTACTACCGGATCAACGTATTCAGCATCGACATCCCCCCGCTGCGCGACCGCCGGGAGGATATCGTCTTGCTGACGCAGCACTTCATCAATGCCTATGCTCGGGCGATGGGCAAATCGGTGCGCACGCTCTCTCCGGAGGCCCGGCACCTGCTCGAGGGATATCATTGGCCGGGGAACGTCCGCGAGCTGGAGAACGCGATCGAGCGCGCCATGGTGATAGGGAAGGGGACAGCCATCGAGCCGGAGGATTTACCGCTCCGGCCGGCACCGGAGGAGAGTGTGCAGCCAGCCGACCAGTCGCTCGCCGGGGTCGAGAAGCTCCACATCCAGCAAGTGCTCGAGGAGCTCGAAGGCAACATCACGCAAGCGGCAAAGGTATTGGGGATCGACCGCGCCACCCTCTACAACAAGCTCAAGAGGTACGGCATCAGGCGGTGACCGTGTCGGGGACGATCTACCTCGCGTACCTCAACGGCTATGCGCCGCGGTGGGCGACGGTATTCGGCCGGGGCGTGGCCGACATCTTCCCGCGCCCGGTGCGGCCGCTCGACGTGCGACTGGACTTCCAGGCAGCCTTCTCCCCCGACCGCAGGCAATACCACGCGACCCTGCTGTTGGCCGGGCTGCTGCGACACCTGCCGGAGCCGGAGTCGAAGATCCTCGGCGTCACCTCGGTTGATCTGTACGTGCCGGTGCTGACCTTCGTGTTCGGCCAGTCGCAACTGGACGGAGCGGGTGCGGTCGTGTCGACCTACCGGCTGCGGCAGGAATTCTATGGTCTCGCACGCGACGAGGGACTGCTGATTGACCGGTCCGTGAAGGAGGCCGTGCACGAGCTCGGGCACGCCTTCGGCCTGGTACACTGCCCGGACTTCGAGTGCGTCATGCACGCCTCGAGCCACGTCGAGGAGGTGGACTTGAAGCGCGGCACGTTCTGCGTTGCCTGTGGTGCCGAGCTGGAGGACGGCAGGTGGAAGGGAGCGACGTGAGGAGTCGCGCATCCGGTTCCCCGGTTCTCTGGGGCTCCTCACCTCCTGAACGTTGCAGGCGCGCTCCCACGGCCGAGCCGGCGTGCCAAATGTTGCGCCATCGGCCGCCTCAGGAATCGGGCGAACGGGCTCCACCATGCGCAGGGACGCCCTCCGCCCGCGCCGCCCCCGCCGCCCGCTGAATCCGCTGCTGGCGCAGCCACCGCTCGTAGGCCAGCGGGTGGTGCGCCTTCAGGTTCCGCAGGCTCATCTTGCCGTCCAGCCAGACGCGACTCATGGGGAACACTCCCGGCTTGAAGTGCACGTTGTACAGATGGCCGAGGATGACGGCAAGGAAGGCCAGTACGGCCTCGTAGCCGTGAATCAAGAGGACGAGATCGTAGATCCACTTCGGGAAGAGCTGCAGCGTCCACTCGAAGAACCACAGCATGAGCCCCGTGACGACCATCACGCCCGAGCCCCACACGACCGCCAGATACTCGAACTTCTCGAACGGGTCGTACTTGTCGAACGGCGCGGGCTCGTCCACCAGACCCAGGTGATGCTTCGTGAAGTGGACGACGTCCTTCAGATCTTTGACCCGGGGCAGCATGTGGACGAACTCTTCGCGGCCTTCAGTCGTGAAGGCGATATAGTACGCGTGGAACAGGGACAGCACCACGAGCACCACTCCGGCAAAGTGGTGCAGGAACGTGCGGAACGAGAACACTCCCTCTAGCCGGCTGCCGACCTCTGGAATGAGCACAGGTAGGCCGGTCACGATCAACACGGCGAAGCTCAGGACGAGGATCTCGTGCTGGATCCGTTGGGACAGTGTGAAGCGTGTGACCGTGATCCGGTCGAGATCAGCCTCGTACGGTACCCACTCAGGCATGGTGCCCCCCGCGCCGCGGGTCGACGACCCGGTACCGGTATTGGTCCAGGAAGAAGAGCCCGGCAGCGTAGAGAACGGTGCTTCCGATCACGAGCACGTAGAACCACTTGACCACCGTTTCCACGGTGCTGTTCTCGTCCCCGAGGGAAGCGAGGTGGATCGTGCCCTCTGTCACTCCCGTGCCGATCCCCGGATGACACCTGCCACAGGTCTCCACCAGGTTGTCCGGATGGATCATCGATCGCGGATCCGTGGAGGGCAGGATCTCATGGGCGCCGTGGCAGCTCTCGCAGTTCGCGACAGTCGTCTGTCCCGCTCGGAGGGCGATGCCGTGAAATGTCCCGCCGAACGTCGCTCCGCGGGCCGTGGCGATGCCGTACTTGGCGTTGAACTCTTCCGTGTCGTGGCATGCGGTGCAGGTCTGAGCGATGTGCCGCGGGTTGACGCCCGACTCGGGACTGGTGATGGCTCGAACCCCGTGCTCCGCATGACAGCTCACGCAGGTCGGAGTATCCGGGTTGCCCGCCAGATAGAGTTCCCCGTGCATGCCCCGATCGTACCGGGCCATGATCCCCGCGTGACACCGACCACAGGTCTCGACGACGTGCGCGCGGTGCATCCGACTCGCCGAGTCCCCGACCACGGCAATGGTGTGCGCGCCATTACTCAGCTCGCCGTGGCAGTCGGTGCATACCGGCGCGACCGTCAACCCCTTCTCGAGCAGGCCGTGACCGTGGACGCTCTCGAGATAGCTGCTCACCGTCGCAACGTTCTCCTGCCCGAAGCGCCCCATGCGCTCCACGTCTTCGTGACACCGCGCGCATGTCTCGAACTGCGTCATACGGTAGACGGACGACTCCGGATCGGAGGGCCGGCGGATGTCGTGCTCCGTGTGACAGTCGGCACACTCGGCCGGCCGTTCGCCGGTGTCGGGATGCGGCGTGCCGTGGACGCTGGCGCGGAGCTTGGCCTCGGCGACCGCATGGCAGTCGCCGCAGTGGACCGATGACTCCTCAGCGTGCGGGTAGTCACCGACGCCGGAGTGGCACAGCGTGCAGGCGAAGCCAAAACCGCCGTGCACGGTCTGCGCGTACTCCTCGGCATCCACGAACAGTGCCTCGCCGCGCGCGGAGTCGCTAGCAATACCGGCGATGAAGTCGTGATTCCCGTGGCATGTCGTGCACGCCTCCTGCGCTCCAAGCGGAACGAGTGGAGCGATCGCGCCTCCAAGCGTGAGCGCGATCACGGCTGCCCATCGCAATGAAACCGAGGGCGTCCGGACCTGTCCGTTGGCGATATTGGGATCGGGCGAGTCGATGAGCCCTCGCCCCGCGATCGATCGCGGCCCCCCACCACCACACCGACAGAACCCTCGGCACGAGAGTCCCGACATGGTTCTCCTCCCCGTGCTCGGATCCGCAGTCAGATCCGACTGATCGGAAGATATCCAAGGGGAAAAGCCGGTTTTCGAATTGCGAATGAGGAATCCTTTAAGGTCCGGCTCAGTCGCGACGACCACTACTACATTAGGCGAGGTCTTGGGGGGAGCGGGTCCTGTGAGGTGCGAGGTGGATCGTGTTCGTGGACAACGGTGCTCCCACGGGGGGCGGCAGATGCGGCGAAGACCGTCCCTGACAGCAATCGTCTTCCTTTCACTGCTGCTCGCTGCAGCGGCGCGTCCTGCCGTGGCACAGGAGGAGAACGATGCGTGCCTGATGTGCCACGGCAACGGAGCGATGTTCGCAGGCTCCCCGGATAGCGTCCGGCTGCACATCTCGGCACGGACCCTCGACACGTCGGTGCACGGAGTGGCCGGTGTCACATGTGCGATGTGTCACCTCGGCTACTCCGGATTCCCGCACCCCGACGACTCCCCCCCTATCGACTGCGGGCTGTGTCACGGGGAGGAAACCCGGCAGCACGACACCTCGCTGCACGGGCAGGCCGCCGCGCGCGGCGATCCACTGGCCCCCAGCTGCACCGATTGTCACGGTCGGCACGACATCCGGTCCCATACCGACCCGCGCTCGCCGACGCGAGTGATGAATATTCCGTTCCTCTGCGGAGAGTGCCATCACGAAGGCACTGCCGTGTCCCGAAGTCGGAACATTCCCCAGGACCGGATTCTCGAGAACTACTCGCTGTCGATGCACGGGGCCGGCCTGCTGCAGCAGGGCCTGACCGTCACGGCGGTGTGCACCTCCTGCCATCGGTCGCATGAGATCCTGCCGCACACCGACACGCGCTCCAGCATTCACCGTGACAACGTCGCCGGCACGTGCATGCAGTGTCATGCCCAAATCGAGCAGGTGCACCAGCGGGTGATCGAGGGACGGCTGTGGGAGGAGCAGCCGCACCTGGTCCCGGCCTGCGTCGACTGCCATCAGCCCCACAAGGTGCGGCGCGTGATCTACGACGCGGGTGCCGCCAACGAGAACTGCCTACGCTGCCACCGCGATACCGCGTTGCGAGGGGTCGCGCGGGGCGATACGGTGTCGCTGTACGTCGACGAAGACGCCTACGCGACGTCCATGCATGCCGAAACGCCATGTGCGCAATGCCATTCGGACGTCAATCCCGGCCTGCGGCGCCCGTGCGCGGCCATCGACTCGCCCGTGGACTGCGGTGTCTGCCACGACGGCGAGGTAATGGATTTTCAGATCGGTATCCATGGCAAACTCGCTGCCCAGGGCGATCCCGACGCGCCGGTGTGTCTGGACTGTCACGACAAGCACGCGACGCAGGGCAAGTTCTCGCCGCTCTCGGCGACGTTTCCGAGGAACGTGCCTGACCTCTGCGCCCAATGCCACCGGCAGGGCGAACAGGCTGCGGTACGGATCGTCACCGATGTCCGGGCCCCAGTGGAGAGCTACGAGATGAGCATCCACGGCACGGGGCTCAGGGAGAGCGGGCTGCTCGTGACCGCCACGTGTCCGGACTGCCACTCACCACACATGGAGCTCCCGGCTGCCGATACCGCGTCGACCGTGCACCCGGACAATTTGCCCGAGACCTGCGGGACCTGCCATCACGGCATCGCGGACGAATTTGCGCAGTCTATTCATTCGCCCGGCATCAGCGAGAGCCCTCCGGACAGCCTGCCCACCTGTGAGGACTGTCACACGTCACACTCGATCAGCCGGACGGACCGATCCGATTTCCGGCTGATGATGATGAACCAGTGTGGCCGGTGCCACGAAGGCGAGTCCGCGACGTTCTTCGACACGTTTCATGGGAAGGTCTCGCGCTTGGGTGATGCGGCCGCCGCCAAGTGCTACGACTGCCACGGCACGCACAGTATCCTCCCGACGTCGAATCCCGCGTCCCTACTCAGCCGGCGCAACGTGGTGGAGACCTGTTCGCAGTGTCACGATGGTGTGAGCCTCCGGTTCACGGGGTACCTCACGCACGCCACGCACCACGACCCGGAACGCTACCCGTACCTGTTCTGGACGTTCTGGGGCATGACCGCGCTCCTGGTGGGAACGCTGAGCCTTGCCACCCTGCACACGCTCGCGTGGCTGTGGCGCTTGCTGTGGACGCCGTGGCTGGGGCCGCATCCCAAGGCAAAGGCCGGCGAGAAGGTCTATCGGCGGTTCACGGTCTGGGAGCGCTCGATGCACTTCGTCATGCTGCTGAGCTTCTTCATCCTGGCGCTGACGGGGATGGTGCTCAAGTTCTCGTACATGAGTTGGGCCCAGATTACGGCAGACCTGGTGGGCGGATTTGCGACCACCGGCGTGCTGCACCGCCTCGGCGCGATCACGCTGATCGCCATCTTCACCATGCATCTGCGTGACGTCCAGAAGCGAAAGCGGCGCTCGGGCCTGTCGTGGCTCAAGTTCATTCAGACCGACTACTCCTTGATCTTCACCAAGAGAGACTTGACCGAGTTCTGGCAGTCCATCAAGTGGTTCACGGGCAAGGGGCCGAGGCCGAGCTACGGCCGGTTCACGTACTGGGAGAAATTCGACTACTTCGCCGTGTTCTGGGGGATGTTCATCATCGGTTCGACTGGCCTGCTGCTGTGGTTCCCGGAATTCTTCACTCGGCTCCTGCCAGGCTGGACGGTCAACGTTGCAACGATTCTGCATAGTGACGAGGCGTTGCTGGCGGTGGGCTTCATCTTCACGATCCACTTCTTCAACACGCACTTCCGGCCGGACAAGTTCCCTTTGGACCCGGTGATCTTCACGGGCCGGGTGCCGCTCGAGGAGTTCAAGCGGGACAAGCCGCGCGAGTATGAGAACCTCGTCGAGCGTGGGGAGCTGGAGCAGCATCTCGTGGAGCAGTACCCCACGAAGGTCGAGCGGGCGTTCAAGATCTTCGGATTCACGGCGCTCGCGATCGGGCTCACGCTCATCGCACTGATCGTGTACTCGATGCTGTTCGGATATCAGTGAGGACGCACGGCTGCTGCACCTTGGTGAGGAGCGCATCGCCGTCTGGACGGCGGTCGCGTGCAATCATAGCTTAGGGAGCGGAACGGTCCCACTCGTGGGAGGGGAAATGCGTCTGAGTGTCTTCGGAGCGGTTGCGGCCATCGGTGGGCTCGTGGTGGGTACGGCGCCGCTCCACGCCCAGGGATACCACGTCCGCTGGGACACGTGGTTTCAGTCCGCGGCCTTCCGGGGCGTCAGACTCGACAGTGTCCTCGCGAGCGACACCGAGATCGGCGAGGGAGGCGGCAGCTTCTCCAACGGTATTGCCGTCAAGTGTGCGACAGGCGCGGAGTACTGCACGTACTTCGATCTCGGGGAAGAGCGACGCGGCGCACCCGTGACGAGCACGGTGGACGCATCGGTGTGGGGATTCGGTATTCAGGGCCTCAAAATCCATGTGAAGGGCCGACTGAACACCGACCTCGAGGAGGGAAACGTCTGGCCCGGGACACAGCCGGCGGCCCAGCTCCTCGAGGCGTATGCGGAGTACAGCAGCGCGCTATTCACCGTACAGGCGGGGCGCACGCACGTGTACTCCCGTCTGGGGTTCTGGGGGTTCGACGGTGCCCAGGCGGCGGTCCGGCCGTTCGACGGCAAGGTCAACCTCTCTGCGTACGGCGGTTGGGCGCTCGCGCAAGGGGCGGCGTTGCCGGTCAACAGCGAATACCTCAACCCCCTGCAGGATTTTCGGCCGGCCGACCGTGAACTGATCGTGGGTGGCACGGCTGGCTGGAGTCTTCCCGGGTTCGACGGGCGGCTGATCTACCAGCGTTTGATAGACCCGGACGTCAACCGCCCGACCAGTGACCGCGGTGCGGTCGAGGGTGCGGTCCGGCCGGGAGCCGGGTTCACGGTGGCAGGGGGCATTGAATACGACTTCGGCCAGGGCGAGGTCGGTACGAGCAATATCCAGGTAGCGTACCAGCATCCGGGGAACTGGGTGCGATTGGTGGTGGGCAATCGATTCTACCGACCGGTCTTTCCGCTCTGGAGCATCTGGGGTGTCTTCAGTCCTGCGGGCTACAACACGCAGTACGGGGCCATCGCCGCCTATGTGATCCCCGGCCTGGAGCTGAGGACACGAGGTGAGGTCTTTTCCTACGACCAGAGCTCCACGGGCGGTCAGTCGCCGCTGGCCGGGAACGTGGAGGACTCGGGCTGGCGCTGGTCGGTCGGTGCCACGTATGCCGGCCTCAAGCGGTTCGTGCTCGACGCCACCTACGCGGCGCAATTCGGGCCCGGCGCGTCGTCCCAAGGGGTCAACGGGCGGCTCACGGTGGACATCGTGCCGCAACTGTCCGTGACGGCACACGGCGGCTATCTGGAGCGGCCGCTCGAGTATCGGTTCTGGGATGCCAAGGTCTACTCGTATGGCGCGCGGCTCGATGCCCAGCCGATCCCGGGCATCATCGCGAACGTGGGGATCGTCGGCTATGACGAGAAGCGCGAGCGTCCCGACGCGCTACAGTCCGACTGGAACCACGTGCGACTGTCCGCCGGGCTGACGTTCGTGTTTGGCTCCTCGGGCAGCCGCGACCGCGGGCTGCATCCGTCCATTCTCAGAATTCCGGAAATGCGGGGGTCGCGATGAAGGTGCTCGTCTCCGTTGGGGTGGCCGCGGTCGTCGCAGCTGCCGCCACCTCCAGTCCGGCGGACGCGGGCCGCGTCGCCTCACGGCAAGGCGGCTTCGAGCATGCGAAGCACCTTCCGCTCCTCGAATGCGCGGCCTGCCATGGCGGGATAGCGTCTGGGGGACCGGCCTATCCGGATCCCTCCTTCTGTGCCAACTGTCATGACGGCAGCATGCAGCCTCGTGTCGATTGGTCACCGCCGAGCGAAGGGTCGCGGGCAAGCCTGAAGTTCTCCCACACCGAGCATCCCGCGCTGGAGTGCGCGCAGTGCCACCAGCGAGACGTCGAGGTCGTGCGGGCGAACGTCGAGGTGTGCCTCGCGTGTCACGGCATCAGCGAACATCAGAACTCACAGGTGTCCGACTGTTCGATGTGCCACGTGCAGCCCCCGGCTCCATCCTCGCACAACTTCGAGTGGCGGGCGCAGCACGCGAGCGAAGCGTCGGCGTCGCCGGAAAAGTGCGCGACGTGTCACGTGCGGTCGGACTGCCTCGCCTGTCACCGGCCGGACGCGGCCTCCCCGGCCGGCGGATACCATCCGGCGGATTTCCTGCAAGGCCATCCCGCGGCCAGCTACAACCGGCAGACCGAGTGCTCCACTTGCCACAACCCAGGCCAGTTCTGTCAGGCCTGCCATCAGCAGGCGGGGCTTGTGTCGGAGGGCCGGGACATTGGTGCCGGGTATCACGACGGCAACCGCAACTTCATCGGCGGGCACGGCCAGGTGGCCCGGCAGAATCTCGAATCGTGCGTAGCGTGCCATACCGAGCGCGACTGCCTGCGCTGCCACACGCGGTTCAATCCGCACGGGCCCGACTTCGATGCCGAAAAGTGGCGCAACACGAACCCGACGGTGTGCCTCACGTGCCACGGCGGGAACATCCCCGGCGGTGGCTGAGGACGGGGATCGGTCGTGGCCCGGGGGTAGCGGATCCCGGGACCGAGATGGAGATTAGCGGGTATCAGATCCAGGGCGTCGACGGGCGCCCCAGGCAACGTGCCGGAAAAGCTGACCAGCTACAGGGGAGGGAGATCGGATGCGCATTGTGAGATTCCTATCGGCGGCACTGGTGCTGGCCGCCATCGGGATGGCGGTGCCGACGCAGGCGCAGGCGCAGGACAAGAAGCCGACCGTCGTACCGCACGATCTCGAAGGCAAGGACGCCTGCATGATGTGCCACAGCGGCAAGATGCCCGACGTCGCCGCTGCTCCGGAGAGCCACAAGGACTTCACGAACGAACAGTGCATGCTGTGCCACTCCAAGGACTCGCCGATGCAGACGGCAGCTCCGAAGGTGATCCCGCACGATCTCGAGGGCAAGGACAACTGCACGATGTGCCACAGCGGCAAGATGCCCAACGTTCCGGCAGCCCCGCACGAGGGTATCGACACCGCGAACTGCACCGTCTGCCACAAGGTGAAGATGTAACGTCCGACCCTTGGTGGTTCTGGACACGGCCCCCGGACGCCTCGGCGCCGGGGGCCGTGTCGATTGTGGAGGGTGGACGCCCTGGGGCTCGCCAGCCACATTGCCCTCATGGCACGGGGAACTGGTGACGAGTTGCAGAAGATCCCGGGAGTCGGGACGAGTATCAGCCGCGACTTGCGGGACCTGGGTATCGCCCGCGTTGCAGATCTCGAGGGTGCCGATCCAGAAATGCTGTTCGATCGCCTGTGCGAGCTTCGCGGCACCCGCATGGACCCGTGTGTCCGCTACGTCTTCCGGTGTGCGGTCTACTTCGCGGAGCACGCTCGGCCCGATCCCGAGCTGCTCAAGTGGTGGAACTGGAAAGACCGCCCGTACCGAAGGAGCGAGGCATGAACGACTTGCAGAACGCGGTCGGCGACTTCCTCGCCCAGCGCCGTATCGCGGTGGCGGGGGTGTCGCGCACGGACTCCGCGGCACCGGCCAATCTCGTCTATCGCAAGCTGCGGGATGCGGGGTACGCCGTGACCCCGGTGAATCCGCATGCGGAGCAGGTCGAGGGAGATGCGTGTGCGCCGGATCTCGCGTCGATCGACGGAGGTGTCGACGGCGTCGTGGTCGCGACCCCACCGGGGGAGGCCGAGAAGATCGTCCAGGAGTGCGCGGCTCTCGGGATCCGACGGGTGTGGATGCACCGCTCGTTCGGTCAGGGCAGTGTCTCCGACGCGGCCGTGGCACGGTGCCACGAGCACGGGATCCGGGTGATCGCCGGTGCCTGTCCGATGATGTTCTGTGAGCCCGTGGACGTTCCGCACAGGTGCTTGCGGTGGGTGCTGAAGGTGACGGGCAAGCTGCCGAAACCGTCGGAACGGCGGCAGAATTGACGTCTCGATCCCTCGATCCAATAGTCCTTCGATCCAGCAGCCCGGCGGTAGAACGGACCTCCCTACTCGGTACGTCTATCCGTCTAACCGCCTATCCGTCCGTCCGCCTCGCCAACGCGTCGAACTCACACACAAGGAGCGTGACGTGGTCGTCTTCGAGACCAACAAGGGGTCGTTTACCATCGAGTTGCTTGCAGACCAGGCACCGGTAACCGTCGAGAACTTCCTGCAGTATGTCGATGACGAGCACTTCGACGACACGATCTTCCACCGGGTGATACCGGGATTCATGATCCAAGGGGGCGGGTTCACGCCAGAGATGACGCAGAAGACCACGCGGTCTCCCATCACGAACGAGGCTGACAACGGGCTCAAGAACCTCAGGGGGACCCTGTCGATGGCCCGGACCAGCGACATCAACAGCGCGACATCCCAGTTCTTCGTGAACCTGACCGACAACGCCTTCCTCGATCACGGCGGCAGAGACTTCGGGTACGCCGTGTTCGGCAAGGTGGTCGAGGGGATGGACGTGATCGACGCCATCGCTCGGGTCGAGACGGGGACGAGCGGCGGCCACCAGGATGTGCCCGTGGAGCCCGTCGTCGTCCAGTCCGCGTGCCGCCGGTGACGCGGGACGAGTTCGTCCCGCTGTCGGAGTACCGCTCGTATCCTGAAGAGGAGATGCAGCGGCGCGCGATAGGGTTCTATGAAGAGATGCGCCGCCGGCGCACGGTTCGGCACTTCTCGCCGCAGCCCGTGCCCCGCGAGGTCATCGAGTCCTGCGTGCGCACGGCGGGAACGGCGCCGAGTGGCGCGAACCGGCAACCCTGGCAGTTCGTGGTCGTCGGGGATCCGGCGACCAAGCGCCGCATCCGGGAGGCGGCGGAGCGGGAGGAACGGGAGTTCTACGAGCACCGCGCGCCACAGGACTGGCTCGAGGCGCTGGCTCCGCTGGGGACGGACGCTCAGAAGCCGTTTCTCGAGACTGCACCATGCCTAATCGCGGTCTTTGCGGAACGCTTCGGTAGGGTGGATGACGGCGCCCGGCGCGATAACTACTACGTGACCGAGTCCGTCGGGCTCGCAACCGGCCTCCTCATCGCGGCGCTCCATCACGCGGGACTGGCCTCGCTCACCCACACGCCGAGCCCGATGGGATTCCTCAACGACCTCCTCGACCGTCCCGCGAACGAGCGGCCATTCCTGCTTCTCGTCGTCGGGTACCCGGCGGAGGACGCGAAGGTGCCGGCGATATCGAGAAAGTCGATCCACGAGATTTCGACGTTCATCGATGCCCCGTAAGTGATTAAATAAAAACCACTTAGGTTTCGTGAAGATACGTTCATAGAAACATTGTATTATTGCCATAATACGATAGTACCTTGTCTCACGTATGACGGGGCCACGAGGGGGCTCGTGATCCCGGGGTTTCACACAAGGGGGGCTACAGTGCAACGCATCGTCATCCTCGGTGCGGGAACGGCCGGAACCATCATGGCCAACCGACTGGAGAAGCTCTACCGGTCGGAGCTCCGCGCCGACATGATGTCCATTACCGTTGTCGACCAGGACGACACCCACGTCTATCAGCCTGGTCTCCTGTTCGTCCCGTTTGGCACCTATACGCCGGCCGATACCGTCGCGCCCCGCAAGCGGCAGCTCGCGAAGCGTGTGATGTACGTGCAGGCGCCGATCGATCGCGTCGAGACGGACGCCGATCGGGTGTACCTCACCGACGGACGCACCCTCGAGTACGACGTGTTGATCGTGGCCACGGGCACGCGGCTTGCGCCCGAGGAGACCGAGGGGCTGACGGGTGAGGGATGGCAGGAAAAGATGTTCGAGTTCTACACGCTCGAGGGTGCCACGGCCCTGGGCAAGGCGCTGGAGACGTGGGACGGCGGCCGCCTCGTCCTCAACGTGGTGGACATGCCCATCAAGTGCCCGATCGCACCGCTGGAGTTCGTGTTCCTCGCGGACGACTTCTTCAAGAAGAAGGGCATCCGGGACCGGGTCGAGATCACGCTGGTGACGCCGCTCGACGGCGCTTTCACCAGGCCGGTGGCCGCGAAGGCGCTGGGCGACCTGCTGGATGCGAAGAACGTCAAGCTCGAGCCGGAGTTCAACACGGGCGAGGTGGACGGCCCGAACGGCAAGCTCATTTCGTGGGACGAGCGTGTCGTGGACTTCGATCTCCTGGTGGCGGTACCGGTGCACGTCGGCCAGGACTACGTCGGCCGGTCCGCGGGGCTCGGTGACGACATGAACTTCGTCCTGACCGACCCAAAGACGCTCCAGGCCCAGTGCAAGCCCAACATCTTCGCCCTCGGCGATGCCACGAACGTCCCGACGTCGAAGGCCGGGTCCGTGGCCCACTTTGAGGCGGAGATCCTGACCGAGAACGTCGAGCGTTTTCTGGCCGGCGAGGAACTGGAGCCGGCGTTCGACGGTCACGCCAACTGCTTCATCGAGACCGGGGCGGGGAAGGCCGTGCTCATCGACTTCAACTACGATGTCGAGCCGCTGCCCGGGAGGTTCCCGTTCGCGATCGGTCCGATGCCGCTCCTGAAGGAGTCGCGCATCAATCACTGGGGTAAGCTGGCGTTCAAGTGGGTGTACTGGAACATGCTGCTGCCGGGTCGGGACATTCCCGGGGTGCCGCCCGCGATGCAGATGAAGGGCAAGAAGCAAGGGGATCTGCCCAAGCTCGGACCGCAGTACGTCCAGGGCGGGGCGCCGCAACAGCAGGAGTCAGACTCCGAAACGACGCACGTCGCGTGAAGCGATAGGGGGGCATTCAATGACGGCAATGGCAACACTGACCATCGCGGGCCACGTGGTCGACATCGACCACGAGGGTTACATGCAGAAGCCCGAGCAGTGGAACAAGGACATCGCGCTCGAGATCGCTCGAGACGTCGGCATCGACGACCTCACGGACCGGCACTGGCTGGTGATCGAGTACATGCGGAGCCGGTACCTCGAGAAAGGCTCCGCGCCATCGATCCGTTCCCTGGGCAAGGAGTCAGGCGTGCCGATGAAGGAGCTGTACAAGTTGTTCCCCAAGGGCCCGGCGAAACTTGCGGCCCGGATCGCGGGCATTCCAAAGCCCCGCGGCTGCATCTGAGTCGCCGCGAGCGCGGAAGGGAGACGAAACATGACAACGACGACTATGCCCGAGGCCACGACCGCGACCGTCGATCGGCCACAGACGATCGAGAAGGTCTCGATCATCATCTCCAAGGGTTCGCTGGAGGGGATCTATCCAGGCCTGATCATGGCCAACGGCGCGCGCATGGAGGGCATCGAGGCCAACGTGTTCTTCACCTTCTTCGGAATGGACGCCATCACGAAGAAGCGCATGAACAACATCAAGGTCGCAACCGTGGGCAACCCTGGGCTGCACATGCCCACACTGCTCGGTGCAATTCCCGGCATGTCCTCCTTCGTCACCAGGATGATGATGAAGGAAATGGAGAAGCTGGACATTCCTCCGATCGCGGAGTTCGTCGAGATGATCGCAGACACGGGGGCCGGCGTCTATGCGTGCAAGGCGTCCGTGGACATGTTCAAGCTCGACAAGAGCGACTTCATCGATCAGATCACCGACATCATCACGGTCGGTGAGTTCTATGAGATGGCCGCCGGGGGGCAGATCGTCTTCACGTGATCGGCGGCACCGCTTGCAGGCCCGGCAGGCCTTCCCGGACTGACTTAGACTAGCCCCCCGAGTCGGCAACAAGGGAAGTGCCTCCGGGCCTCTCTTTCAGGCCCCCCGCTCTCGCCCCGCGACCGGAGCGGCGATAAGTTCCTGCGACTTCCCTCTTCGGAGCAGGACGCCATGCCGCCACCGACGATCCCACGGCCGCAGGCCGGCGAGTACAGTCCTTACTACGATCGCTATCTCGCGGCGCTTCCCGAGGGCGACGTCTTTGCGCTCCTCGAGCGCGGCGTCGAGAAGGTGGTGATCCTGCTCGAGGAGCTCACCGAGCAGCAGGCGGAGTACCGCTACGCTCCCGAGAAATGGACCATCAAAGAGGTCCTCGTCCACGTGATCGACGTGGAGCGAGTCTTGTGCTATCGGGCGCTGCGCTTCAGCAGGAACGATTCGACACCGCTGCCCGGATTCGAGCAGGACGACTACGTGAGCGCGAGCAACGCGGGGGAGCGTACCATCAGAGACCTGTTGGCCGAGTTTCGTGCCGTGCGCACGGCGACCGTGACCCTCTTCACGGGCATGAACGCGGAGATGCTCGCCCGGCGCGGTGTGGCCAACGAGGCGGAGATGACCGTCCGGGCGGTTCCGTGGGTACTCGCCGGGCATGAGCGGCATCATCTCGGGATTCTGAAGAAACGGTATCTGGCGGGAGCGCATGAGTAATCGGCGGTACGACGGTACGACGGTGCGGCGGTATGTATGGTGGCTGGTCTCGGCGCCACGTGCGCGCCGCCCCTTCCGTCCGCCGGTCCGCCCTTCCGCCGTTCCGCCGTCCCGCCGTTCCGCCGCACTGCTGCTGGCGCCCGCACTACCGCTCCTCGCCCTCTTGGCGTGCCGTCCCTCCATCCCCGGCACGGGTACCGGCGTCGTTGCCGCGCCGACCCCGGAGGCCGCCGAGGCGGGTATCGCCATCATGGAGGCCGGTGGGAATGCCATCGACGCCGCGGTGGCGATTTCGTTTGCGCTCGCTGTCACCGAGCCCATGATGTCGGGCCTGGGTGGCCAGACGCAGATCCTGCTGTACCCGCCTGGTGGGGACCCGCTCGTGGTCAACGGCACCTCTTTCGCTCCGGCGGCGACGCCTGACGGTGCCACCGCCGAGGACATCGTCGGTCACCGAGCTACCACGATTCCCACGACCGTCCGGACGCTCGAATACGCGTGGCGTCACTACGGCAGTGGTCGTATGACCTGGGCCGACCTGCTGGAGCCAGCCCAACGGTACGCCGAGCGGGGCTTCATCCCCGGTCGGTTTGGGAGAGAGGTCTGGGAGCGCTCCGCCGACGAACTCGCGGAGAGCCCGTCGGCCCTCCCCCTCTTCCTCGATGAAAGCGGAGTGCCCCCGGGCCGCAACCGGCCGTGGCGACAGCCCATATTGGCAACGACACTTGCGCGTCTGGCGAGCGATGGTGCCGACGACTTCTACCGCGGTGCCATCGCACGGGAGATCGCTGCCGACATGGAGGCCAACGGCGGGTGGCTGCGCCTGGTAGATCTCGAGGCCCTGCCCGAGCCCACGGTGCTGCTGCCCCTCCATGGCAGCTATCGCGAGTACGAGGTGACGACCATGCCGCCGCCCGGCGGTGGGTGGGTCGTGCTGCAAATGCTCAACGTGCTCGAGCGCTCGGATGCCGGCGCACTCGATCCGGCCCTCCCCGAGCGCATGCTTCGGATGGCGCAGGCGCTGCGGATCGGACACCGAGAGCGTCGGGACCGTCCGGTGCGGGATCTCGTGGACTACGATGCGGAGGTCGGGGAGAGGATCGACAAGCAGACAGCGGCCGCACTGCTCGGAGAGGGGGGTGGCCAGACGACCCACTTTTCGGTCGTCGATCCACGTGGGCTAGTCGTGTCCGTGACCGCGTCCATCAACTATGCGTTTGGCGCCAAGGTCGCGACCCCAACCCTGGGATTCCTCTACAACGACTACATGCGGGAGTTCGTACTCGACGACCCGGCGCATCCCTTCGCGCTGCGGGCCCGTGCGATGCCGTACTCCTCGATGAGCCCGACCGTGGTCGCGCTCGACGGCAGCCCGGTCTTGGCGCTGGGCAGTCCCGGCAGCGCGCGCATCATCTCAGCCGTCGTCCAAGTCGGGGAGCTGTGGATGGACGGATTGCTCGACATCGCAGCGGCGGTGGCGCTGCCCCGGCTGCACGTGATCCCGGACAGTGCCCTCTTCGTGGAGTATCCTGCCGTGGCCGACACGAGCGTCGTCGAGCGAGCTGGTTTCGTGCTCGTGCCCCCGCGTGCCGACTGGAGTGTTGGGGAGCTGAACGCGTACTTCGGTGGGGTGCACGCCGTCGCGCTCGAACGCGGCGCCTGGAATGGCGCGGCCGACCCCCGGAGGGACGGAGTGGTGATGAAGACCGAAGAGAATATCAAATAGCGAATACCCAATGGGGGAATGTAGAAGTAGATGGTGGAGCAGAGGTCGGGTTGCGCGGTGCCGCTCTCGACCGACCGTAGGATTCGCCCGGAGCTGATCGCATGCGAGTTCTTCTCTCCTTCGTCATCGTCGTCGGGCTCCTGGTGCTCGACTGGCTCGCGCTGCACGACATCGTCAATCGGGAGCCGAACCTCGCCGCTGAGTACTTCACCATCGTCGCAAGTGGCTTGGTGTTCGGCGGAGTTGCGGGGTACTGGGTGCGGCAGCGGAGGATGAAACACGACGGGACCGAATAGCCGAAGGCAATATCCAATATCCCATATGCAACATCCAATGTAGAAGTTGAGGAGGTGCCGCCACCCCTTCTACATTGATCCTTTCCCCACTGGACAGTGGATATTCCCCTTGTTCATCGGCCACTTCGCCCCCGCGTTCGTCGCCAAGACGCTTGACCGTGAGATCCCGCTGTGGGTGCTCGTACTGGCCGCGCAGCTGCTCGACCTCATCTGGGCCGGATTCCTTCTCCTTGGGATCGAGCGGATTGCGATCCAGCCCGGGATTACCGCCGCCAACCCGCTCGACCTCGTTTTCGTACCGTTCTCGCACTCGCTGGTGGCAGTTGGGATCTGGGCGCTCGTCGCCGCGATGGGGTACGGGAACTTCGTGCAATACGGACGCGTGCGGGGATCGCCGTGG
Source organism: Gemmatimonadota bacterium (assembly GCA_039584325.1). GTDB lineage: Bacteria > Gemmatimonadota > Gemmatimonadetes > Gemmatimonadales > GWC2-71-9 > JAOTVV01. Next base: position 4,384 of record JBDGYA010000037.1, on the reverse strand, counting down.
CTGGTCGGGGCCGTCGTGCTGGCGCACTGGTTCCTCGATCTCCTGGTACACCGGCCCGATCTGCCGCTCATCGGCACGAGTATGAAGGTCGGACTGGGGCTCTGGGCATTCCCGATCCCCTCCCTGCTACTGGAGCTGGGGCTCTTTTTCGGGGCGCTGTGGTGGTGGTACCGCCGAGCAACGCCGTTGACCGCCCGGCTGCGATACGGGCTCATCGCCCTCGCCGTCGTTCTCTGCGCCATGCAGCTCGCCGCGGCGTTCGGCCCCCCACCGCCCAGTGTGAAGGTGGTCGCGGTATCCGGTGCCCTCTCGCCGATCGTGATTACGGCGATTGTGTACTGGCTCGAGCGAGGCGAGCCGGGGACCGGCGGACGGGCTGATCGGCGTTCGCTCGGCGGACCGGCGGACCGGCGGTAGGCGGATCCGATCGTACGATCCCTCGATCCCCGATCCCTCAGCTCTGCCTCCCTCCTTCCTGACACCTGATGGATGGGTCGGTCACACCGCGAGGGCGACGCGCGAAGGGGGACCGATCGTGCTGCACCGGCGTTCGGTGCCCCGGAGGTGGCGGACCCAGCCTGTATGACTACATTCGATAGCTATATGAGCGCGATCGCCACTGCCGGTCCATTGCTCGCGTTGGCGCTGACGACGGGTGCACCGGCGGATCCACCTCCCTCGGTGCCGCTCCCGAAGCTCGCGAACCCCGAGGTCACGATCGACGGTCGGCTCGATGAGCCAGCCTGGTCGAGCGCCGCGGTGCTCAGAGGGTTCTACCAGTACCTGCCGACGGACGACCGGCCCGCGCAGGACTCGACGAGCGTCGCGGTGTTCTACACGGAAACGGCGATCTACTTCGGCATCAGGGCCTACCAGGATTCCGCGCTCGTCCGCGCGACGCTCGCCGACCGCGACAAGATCGCCGATGACGACTACGTGGAGATCCTGCTGGACACGTTCAACGACCGCCGGCAGGCCTACCTGTTCGGCGTGAATCCCGTCGGCGTGCAGGCCGACGGAACGCTCAGGGATGCGGCACAGCGCAGCGCGAACTTCACGAGCACGGTGACGGCCGGCGCCTATGCCATCGACTTGAGCCCGGACTTCGTGTACGAGTCGCGCGGTCGCCTGGTGCCCTACGGGTACGAGGTCGAGGTCCGGATTCCCTTCAAGACCCTGCGCTACCAGGCCACCTCTCCGCAGAGCTGGGGGATCAATATCATCCGGCACGTACAGTACTCAGGGCACGAGCACACCTGGACCCGAGTGCTGCAGACGAATGCCTCGTTCCTCGCGCAGGCCGGCACGGTCACGGGGCTGACCGAGCTGCGCCGCGGCCTGGTGCTCGACCTGAATCCGGAGATGACGTCGACGATCGCGGGGACGGCGACGGACGCGGGTTGGGACTACAGCGGTGGCAGCCCACAGGTCGGCGGCAATGTCCGCTGGGGGATCACGAGCAACCTCACACTCAACGGGACGGCGAACCCCGACTTCTCGCAGGTCGAGGCGGACGTCGCCCAGCTCGTCTATGATCCGCGGCAGGCGCTGTTCTTCCCGGAAAAGAGGCCGTTCTTCCTGGACGGCATCGAGTACTTCGAGACGCCGACGCAGTTGATCTACACGCGCCGGCTGGTCGATCCGATCGGCGCGGTGAAGCTGACCGGCAAGATCGCCGGCACCAACGTCGCGTTCCTCTCGGGCGCCGATGCGAAGGAGCAGTCGGTGAGCGGGATCCACCCTCCGTTCTACAACCTCCTGCGCGTGCGGCGCGACCTGGGTGGACAGAGTACGCTCGGGGTCGCGTATACGGACCGAGTCGAGCGCGGCAGCTACAACCGCGTCGCCGCAGCTGATGGCCGCTTGGTCTTCTCGGAGAAGTACGCGCTCACGGTGCAGGGCGGTGGAAGTGCGACCCGCATCGGAGCGGACACGCGCTGGGGTCCCATGTGGGTAGCGCAGTTGAGCCGTGCGGGGCGCAGCTTCGGGTTCACGGTCAGCACGCAGGGGTTCCATCCCGACTTCGTCGCGGGGAGCGGGTTCGTGTCCCGCACCGGCATCACGTACATCGGCATCTCCCCGCGGTACACGAAGGTCGGCGCGCCGGGAGCGGCGGTCGAGAGCTGGACCGGCAACATACTCCTCGACGGGCGGTGGGATTGGGACCGCTTCTTCGCTGGCACGATCCCGAACGATCCGAGGATTCACCTCAACTTCGGCGTCAACTTCCGGGGCGGATGGCGCCTGGGCACATCGTTCCTGCTCGAGTCGTTCATGTATCCCGCCGAGCTGTACACCGACTACGCCATCGAGCGGTCGGCCGCGGGGCTGATCGACACGATTCCGTTCACCGGCACCCCGCGACTCACCAACGTCGACTTCGCGGTCAACTTCCGCACCCCGCGGTTCAAGCGCTTCTCGGCGAACGGCTTCGTCATCGTCGGGCGGGACGACAACTTCTTCGAGTGGGCCCCGGCCAACATCGCGATCGGCACACTGGAGCTGGAGTGGCGGCCCTCGGAGCAGCTACGCGTGGGACTGCTGTACAACCACCAGCAATACCTCCGCCCGGACGACTGGAGCACCGTTGGGCTGCGGCGCGTGCCGCGGCTCAAGCTGGAGTACCAGATCACGCGGGCGATCTTCGTGCGCTTCGTGGGGCAGTACGATGCCGAGGCGCGCGACGCCCTGCGGGACAACTCGCGCACGGAGGACCCGATTCTGATCCGGAACCCGGCGACCGGCGTGTATGAGCGCACGCCCCGGAGCACCCGCAACACCCTGCAGGTGGACTGGCTCTTCTCCTTCCGGCCGACACCCGGTACGGTGGTGTTTGCGGGCTACGGCAGCACGCTCAGCGAGGACGCGGCGTTCCGCTTCACACGGCTCGAGCGGCGCACCGACGGCTTCTTCGTGAAGCTGAGCTACCTGTTTCGCGTGTAGCACACGGCGGGGCAGCCGTCAGGCGGCCCGGCGGTCGATCGTTCGACCACGCGCTACCTCCATCCGTCCATCGCGCAGCTTTCTGCGTCACGCCGTCTCCACTTGTCTGAGACCGTCCAATCCAGAGGACAGCTTCGCATCCACCATATCGCTATGCGCGATAGCTATACGACTCAGCTGCAAGCTGTTAGGCGACTCCGGCGAACACGGCCAGTCTCTTGCCTTTCTCGACAGCCGGAGGACGTCGTCGCGCGGGAGAAGGAACGGGAGGTGGCCATGCGAGACGGAACACAGGCACTCATGACGACGCTACTCGCGCTGGGGGTCGTCGGGTGTGATCCCGTGGCGATTGTCGGCATCACGGCGCCGGTGGTCGGCTCCGGGCACGTCGTATCCGAGGCGCGACCGATCACCGACGTGCGCAACGTGGTACTGAGTGGCAGCGGTCGCCTCGTCGTGACCCAGGGCCCACGGCCGCAACTGACGGTCACGGCGGAAGACAATCTGCTTCCACTCCTCGCCACGTCCGCAGTCGGGGATCGACTGACGCTGTCGACCGCACCCGGCGTCTTGATCCAGCCGAGGCGGGAGGTTGTCTATCACCTCACCGTTCGTGACCTCGATGAGTTGGTGATTTCCGGTGCCGGTGAGGCTGAGCTGGTGAACATCTCCACCGAGTTCATGCACGTGGTGATCAGTGGGGCGGGCACGGTAGGAGCGCGGGGGTATGCGGAGGAGCAGCGCGTGCTGCTGTCTGGAGGTGGCCGCTACGTCGCAGAACAGCTCGAGTCGCTGTACGCGCGCGTCGAGGTTTCCGGAGCGGGTCATGCGGTGGTGTGGGTACGGGAGGTGCTGGAGGCGGTGGTGAGCGGTTCCGGGCTCATCGAGTTCTATGGCCGCCCCGCGGTGCGGCAGACGGTGTCCGGATCGGGCGCGATCATGTGGCGCGGGTGGTAAGTTGGGTGCGTCGTGGGCTGCCTTACAAGGGCGCAGAATGAGGAGCGGGGCAGGTCTCGTTCTTGACGCGATCTGTCTCGCCTGAGATCCTCCGTCTGATGTCATCCATCTCCCCCATCGCTTGGGCCGACCGGGCGATCCGTATTCTCGACCAGACCCGACTCCCCGACGATGAGGTCTATCTCGACCTCGCGACCGTCGAGCAGGTCGTCGAGGCCATCCGGGCGCTCCGCGTGCGCGGCGCGCCCCTGATCGGCATTACCGCAGCGATGGGCCTCGCCGTGGTGGCGCAGCGCCAGGCCGAGCGAATGGAGCTGACGGCGGAGTGGCTGGCGGGCGTGGCCGACACGCTGGAGGCGAGCCGTCCAACGGCGGTGGACCTGCACTGGGCGCTCGACCGCATGCGGCGCCTCGCCGGCGAGAAGTTCGCGGGCCCGCAGTCCGGACTCGACGTGTCGGGCGCCCTCCGTGACGAAGCCCAGCG
>JBDGYA010000172.1:0-2406 GCA_039584325.1 Gemmatimonadota bacterium | reverse complement strand
CCTTCACACCTACTCGGATGCCGCAAGGGCGTCGGCGGCCGTTCGGTCGTGTCGTCGGTGGGCGTCCAGCAGGCGGGCGTCACTCTGGCGGCATGGCCGGAGGGCCAGCGACGGGCTAAGTGACCAAGGATTCCGGAGAGACCTCAGCGACGATCAGCTTGCCCGTCTACCTCCTGGAGGAACTCGCGTACCGCTTGCAGATCGGCCTCCGGGTTGTCCCACGCCGTGATGTGCGCGGCGTCCGGAATCACCACGACTCGGGCCTGCGGTGTTTGCTGGGCGAACCCCTCCACCAATTCCGGATTGGCTTCGTCGAACTCGCCTACCGTGTAGAGGACCGGGATATCGATGCTCGGCAGGAACGGCCGTGCGTCGTAGCTGCTCAGGGTGCCGGTGACCGTGAACTCGCTCGGCCCGAACATATAGGAGTAGATGTCCATGTTGGCGCTCGCCATGGTACTGTCGAGGTCTGCCTCGACGGGGCGCAGCCACACATAGCGACCGTAGAATTCCCCCACCGCCGCTTGATAGTCCGGTGCTTCGTAGTTGCCCTCCGCCTCGCGGACCTCAACCGCTTGCTGCATCGAGTCGGGCAGCGTCTTCAGCAGGTTCCGTGCGTTCCGCTCCCAGGCCGGCAGATCGAGCGCGGCGCTGCCCAGCACCAGGGACACCACGTGCTCCGGATGCGCGCGGTAGTACTCCACGGCGAGGATCGTCCCCCAGGAGTGACCATAGAGATGGACCCGCTCGCGGCCGAGATGCCGTCGCAGCGAATCGAGTTCTGCGACGAAGTGCTCTATGGTGAACTTGGTCGTATCACTGAATGGATCGGACTTGCCACTGCCGAGTTGGTCGTAGCGCACCACGGGTCGGTCGTCGCCGAGTCGTTCCAGCGACTTGAGGTAGTAGCTCGAGAACCCGGGGCCGCCGTGGAGCAGGATGACCGGTGTGCCCGTGTCCGTCCCCGTCACCCTGTACCAGATCTGGCCCCCGTCGACAGCGAGGCGGCTGCTGTCCGTCGCGATGGGGCGGTCGGCGGCCGCCTCATCGCCGCCGGGCCTGCCGCAGCCCACCTGCACGAGCGCGAGCACCAGCGTCAGGCATCCGATGGATCGCATGCGAGCCTCCGTAGATTGAAGCTTCCCAATGCCGGCAACGGCACCATGGCCGGGTCGCGGCGCTTCACCAAGAGGCATGCCTGTCAACCGGTGACCGCCGAGCGAGACCCGAGCGGGGGATACCCCAGCCGGTACCATACAGCCCAGCGGTCAGCCTGGCTAGCGACACCTCGCCGACGTCGCTGGACTGGTGGGCCGGCATGACGAGTGACTCGTCTAGCAGGGTAGCAACCTCCTTCCTTGATTGTCCCGCGGCGCGTCGTGAACGACGCGTTTCCCCCGCGCCCTTCAGGGCACGTCGCCGTAGGCGCCGAGCGGCGGCTTCAGCCGCCGAATCTCTCAACGCGTCCTCAGCATCCAGGCGCGATGCCCTCCCCATGCCGCTGCGCCTGGTTCCTGACGTAGGCGATCACGCGCGGAAGGCCACTGGGGCTCACCCAGCGAAGCCCCACGGTTGATTCGAGATTGCCGAGGCGAGAACTCGCCCCCTTGAGGCCTTGTACCATCCTCGGGAGATCCACCCGCGGCGGAATGCGAAGGATCATGTGCACGTGATCCGGAACCACGCCCAGCGCAACGACCTCACATCCGTGCCGCGCAGCCTCGGCAGGAAGGAATCGCCGAAGGAACGACGCAACTTGAGCCGTGATCATGGGGCGTCGCTCCAACATCACCCAGACGAGGTGCACGTACAATGCGTGAGGCATGACCCGATCGTATGCATTCCGTCGTCGGCCGCGGGAGCCAGATCGTTGCACGATGGATCCGGTTGACGCGAGACTGCCCTTTTAGGGGCACGTCTCCTGGGTTCCGACGTTGAAACGTCGGCTCGGCGCTGCGCGGCGCGTCGTGAACGACGCGTTTCCCCCCCCGCCCTTCAGGGCACGTCGCCGTAGGCGCCGAGCGACGGCGCTAGCATCCTCCCTCCTGCGAGGGAGCACCCGCCCCGGACACCTGCCGGCACCCGGCTCTCGTGCACCCGGCGCGGAGGCGCTACCGTTACGCCAATCCCCCCCGGACCTGGGTGCCGACCCAACAGAAAGGACCGAAGATGCTCCGCGTACTACGTCACCGCCTTCGGCCCCTGCTCGTGGTTGCGGCACTGGCGGTCGCAGCGTGCGCGTCGGAAGAATCGCAATGGCAGGCAGCCGAGTCCGCCGCCACTGTCGATGCCTACCAGGAGTTCCTGGCGGCCTATCCCGAGGGCGCCCACCGGACCGCGGCTGAAGCGCGCATCGTCTTCCTGCAGGCGGAAGCCGACAACACGATCGAGGCCTATCGGCAGTAC
>JBDGYA010000036.1:0-28364 GCA_039584325.1 Gemmatimonadota bacterium | reverse complement strand
CATCAAGCTGCGCCTGATGCTGGCGCAGGGACATCCGTGGGACGACGAGCTGATTCGGGCGATCTCGCCCCAGTACCAGCAGGACGGGTGAGAACGAGCATGTCGCTCTACACTGATACATGCGGATCCGTGCTGCCGACACGTCCTTGCAGTCGGCAGCACGGATCGTGGCGCAGCAGGAGCATGCCATCCGGCGCGCTGGAACCTGCGTGTGCCGAACGAGGAGACCGACTCCATGGACCTAGGCCTGGAAGGCAAGAACGCCGTCGTGACCGGAGGTAGCGTCGGCATCGGTGCGGCGATCGCGCTGACGCTGGCGCGGGAAGGCTGCAACGTAGCCATTAACTACCGCCGGCACGACACCGAGGCGAAAGAGGTCGTGGCCCAGATCGAGGCGGCAGGCCGGCGCGGCCTGGCCGTCAAGGCCGACGTCGCCAGCTACGCCGACGCCCAACACATGATCCAGACCGTGGTGCGCGAGTGGGGACGGTTGGACATCTTGGTGTGCAACGCGGGCATCAACTGGGACGGCGTGATCTGGAAGATGACCGAGGAGCAGTGGGACACGGTGATCGCCGTGAACCTCAAGGGCTACTTCAACTACAACAAGGCCGCCGCGATGGTCTTCAAGGACCAGAAGGGCGGCAAGATCGTCAACATCTCGTCGATCAACGGCATGCGGGGCAAGTTCGCCCAGACCAACTACGCCGCCTCCAAGGGCGGCGAGATCGCCATGAGCAAGTCGCTGGCCCGGGAATTGGGCAAGTTCAACGTCAACGTGAACGTCGTCGCCCCCGGCATGGTCATGACTGAGATGGCGGAGCACATCCCACCCGAGTTCCTCACCAAGGCGATGGACGAGACGGCGGTGGGCCGGTTCGCCACGCCCGAGGAATGCGCGGATCTCGTCGCCTTTCTGTGCTCCAACCGGGCGCGCCACATCACGGGTGAGGTGATCAAGATCGACGGCGGCCAATACATGTAACGGGATGCGAGAACGCGATGACTAGAGTCGGGATCATCGGCCTCGGACACGGAGTCTTCGGCCGGCGCAGTGACGCGACAGTCCAGGAGCTGGCCTTCGAGGCTTTCCGGGAAGCGGTAGAGGACGCGGGAATCGAGCGAGCCCGTATCGACGCCTCGGTGATCGGCGCCGTGCCCGAGTATCACAAACAACGCTCCCTCGCCGGCGTGGTGCAGGAGTACCTGGGTCTCGTACCCAAGCCCACCTGGCTCACCGAGGTGGCCTGCGCGTCGGGCAGCGCCGCGGTCCGCACGGCATGGCTCTCCATCAAGGCCGGCGTGCACGACGTGGTGGCGGTGATCGGTTGCCAGAAGATGACGGAGTTGGGAACCGCCGAGATCCTCGCACTCATGGGGAGGGTAGGCGAGGTCCAGTGGGAGTCGGGCTTCGGCACGACGTTCCCCGGCTACTACGCCATGTTCGCCAAGCGGCACATGCACGAATTCGGCACGACGCGGGAGCAACTGACGGACGTCGCGGTCAAGAACCACTTCTACGGGGCCATGAATCCCAAGGCGCTCTTCCGCAAGGCAATCACCAAGGAGAAGGCCGCGGCGTCGGAGGAGGTGGCGACACCGTTCCAGGTATACGACTGCTGCGCGAATGCGGACGGGGCGGCATGCGTGATCCTGGCGCGCGAGGACGTGGCAAAGGAGTTCTCGTCGACGCCGGTATGGCTCAGCGGGATGGGCTGCGCCACGGCCAGCATGTCGGTGCTGCGGCGTCCGAGCCTCGTGGGCCTCCCGAGCGCCGAAGCGGCCGCCGCCGAGGCCTACACAATGGCGGGCGTCACCGCGAAGGAGGTGAACGTTGCCGACGTGCACGACTGCTTCACAGTCGCCGAGATCATGGCATACGAGGACCTGGGGTTCTGCAGCAAAGGCGAGGGCGGGCCTTTCGTGGCGGAGCGCCAGACGTACATCGGTGGTACGGTGGCGGTCAACGTCGACGGCGGCTTGAAGGCGAAGGGGCACCCCATCGGCGCGACTGGCGTGTCCATGACCTACGAGATCGCCAAGCAACTCCGTGGCGAGGCCGGTGAGCGGCAGGTGCCCGACGCGAACGTCGGGCTCACCCACAACGTGGGCGGCATCGGTCAGTACTGTTTCGTCCAGGTACTCACGAGGGATTGAGCCATGTTCAAATGGTTCGGCAGGGTGAACTACACGCCGTACACGAAGGTGTCGGACTTCGCTCGACACCTGAAGGACGGCCGTCTCATGGGCTCCCGCTGCAAGCGCTGTGGCGCCACGTCATTCCCTCCGAAGGCCGACTGCGATGCCTGCATGAGCGGCGAGTTCGAGTTCTTCGAAGTGAGCGGCAGGGGAACCCTCGTGACGTTCACCAAGATCGTCGCGGCACCGACCGGCTTCGAGGACGTGACTCCGTACATCGTCGGCGTGGTCGATCTCGCAGAGGGAGGCCGGGCCCTCGCCTGGTTCGGCGAGAGCGTGCCGGAACCGGATATCGCGATCGGGATGGACCTGCAAGTGGTCCCCCGGATCTTCGAGGAGCTGGAGGAGATCAAGGTCTACTACAGCCTGGAGCAGCCCGGCACCACCTGGTCGACGGCCGCGGTGAACGGCTGAGGTCCGCAGCGCCGACGCCCGCACTACGACGTCGTACTGGAACCCCGAGAACGAGCCGATGCGAGGAGCGAGGGGGTGAGCGCATGAGCGTACAGGTGACATTTGAAAACGGGATTGCGGCAGTGACGCTGAACCAGCCGCCGCTCAACATCCTGACCCGCGAGCTGCTGGGCCGCCTACGCGAGGAGTTGGAGCGGCTCGCAGGCGAATCGTCGCTGCGCGTGTTGCTGGTGCGGGCGGAGGGCAAGCACTTCTCGGCCGGGGCCGACGTCGGCGAGCACATGCCCCCGCAGCACGAGGAGCTGATCCCGGAATTCATGGAGACCATCACGACGCTGCGCGACTTTCCGCTCCCGGTGGTCGCCGCCGTTCGGGGTCGCTGTCTCGGCGGTGGGTTCGAGCTGGTACAGGGCGCAGACCTCGTGGTGGCAGGTGCAAGCGCGAGCTTCGGGCAGCCCGAGATCATGCTGGGTGTGATCGCACCCGCGGCGAGTGCCCTGCTGCCGATGCTCTGCCCTACCGGCCGGGCGGCGGAGATCGTCTTCACCGGAGACCCCGTCTCGGCTGCCGATGCGCATACCGCCGGTCTCGTCACGCGGCTGGTGGCGGACGACCAGGTGGAGCAGGAAGCACTCGCGCTCAGCAAACGTATCGCGCGTCATAGTGCCGCCGCGCTCCGCATCACCAAGCGCATACTCCGCGCAGGCGAGACGGCCGCTCGTACAACAGCGTTCCAGCAGGCGGAGCGCCTCTACCTCGCCGACCTGATGCAGACGCAGGACGCGCTCGAAGGGCTCACGGCCTTCCTCGAGAAGCGCCAGGCCACGTGGGCCGACCGATGACAGGCATCACCACGTTTCCCGAGTGGCGGGACCAACCGCTGGACGAGGTGTTGTACCACTGCCGTGAGCTGCTGGACGACACGGAGTTCCCAACGGTGCGGCGCTGGCGCGATGCCGGCGGCACAGTCGTAGGCCACTTCCAGGTCTACTTCCCCGAGGAAATCGTGCACGCCGCGGGCGCGCTCCCGTTCAAGATCCGCGGCGGGCCGGTGGAATCCACCCAGGCCGACTCACGGTTCGGCTCGTATCTGTGCTCGATCGTCAAGACATCGCTCGAGCTGGTGCTCAGCCAGCGGGTGGAGCTGGACCTGTTCGTCACCCACCCGATCTGCGACGCGGCGCGCAACCTCGCCGCAGTGTGGGGCCGGAACTTCGCGTACCCCTGCCAGATCCTCTACTTGCCGCAGAACGCCAACTCCGCGCACGCCGCCACCTACCTGCGGGGCGAGTACGATCGATTGCGTCGCACCGTGGCGGAGGTGACGGGCGGCACCATCACCGACGACGACCTCCAGACGTCGATCGGGGTGTTCAACGAGAACCGGGCGCTCATGCGCGACCTGTACCGCCTCAAGCGAGAATCACCCTGGCTGGTCTCGGCCGACGACGCGTACGCGCTGGTGGCGGTTGGCGGCATGATCCCGCGCGAGGAGCACAACGCGTTGCTCCGCACGGTTCTGCCGCAGCTCCAGGCGCGGCCGGCCAAACAGCAGGATCGCATCCGCGTCGTGTACGAGGGCGGCTTCTGCGAACAACCGCCGCTCGACCTCATCCGGGCGTTGGGCCGCTCCTGCTACGTCGTGGACGACGACCTGCTGATCGGCCTGCGATGGATCCTCGAGGACGTTTCCACCGAGGGCGATCCCCTCGCCAATCTCGCCGAGGCGTATCTCGAGCGGTCGTCATACAGTCCAGTGCAGCACGATCTGCGGAAACCGAAGGAACGCATGTTGCTGGAGCGCATCCGGCAATCGGATGCACAGGCGGCAATCGTGACGGCTGCGAAGATGTGCGAGCCCGGCCTGGAGGAACAGGTGGCCTACACCCGGGCACTCGACGAGGAGAACGTGCCCTACTTCGTGAGTGAGTTCGAGGAGAACATGACGAGCTTCGAGCACCTCGAGGTGCAGCTCGAGACGTTCGTCGAGAACATTCTGTTCGAGTGATAAGGGGCTGACCGCATGGCAGAAACGACGGTGGACGGCATTGTCGGGCGCGGCAACAAGGACGGGGCACGGCTGTTCCGTGAGTGGTTCGCGGGGCTCACCCAGGCTGCGGAGGAGGGACGAGGCGGCGCGTACGTCTTCGTGATGGGGAGTCTGGTCGAGCTGCTGCGCACATTCGACCTCCCGATCGTCTTCCCGGAGATCAACTCGCTGCAGACGGCCGTCCGGCGCGTCGCACACGAGTATCTCAACGAGGCCGAGGACTACGGCTACTCGCCCGACATCTGTGGGTACGTCAAGGCCGATGTCGCGACGCAGCTCCGCGGCGGCGAACTGCCGATGGGCCGGATCCCCAAGCCCGCGATCGCGGTGTACACCAACGCGTGCAACACGTACATCAAGTGGGCGGAGATCTGGGAGCGCATGTACCACGCGCCGACCTTCACGCTCGACGTCCCGGGCACGCGCGGTGAGGGCGGTCAAACGTGGCCCGGCGATCCGGACTTCGAGAACGACCGGCGCTACGTCCAGGCACAGCTCCAGGAGTTGATCCCGGTGCTCGAGCAGGTGAGCGGCCTGACGTTCGACATCGACCGGCTGCGCGAGAGTATGAAGCAGGCCAATGCGATGACCCGCGCGTGGAAGCGCGTGCTCGAGCTGAACCAGAGTCGCCCGTCGGTGTTCAACGCGCTCTCCGACGGCACGATCTTCCTCGGGGTGGCGAACGGCTTTCGTGGCTCGCTCGAAGGGGCCCGATACTTCGAGGACCTGGTCGAGGAAATGGAGTACAAGAGCGCGAATAGCATCGGCACGCTGACCGACGAGCGGTACCGGCTGATCTTCGTGGGCGTGCCCTGCTACCCGATCTTCCGGCGGTTCTCGGAGCTGTTCACCGAGCTGGGCGGCAACTTCGTCAGCTCCACCTATCTGCGGTTCGCCTCGGGTGGGACGAGCCTGGGGTTCGAGTACGATCTCGACCGACCGATCGAGAGCCTCGCCGAGGGCGTGCTGATCAGCGTGCGGGATGCGATGGACAACATGTTCTTCCAGACCGAGATCTTACTCGAGATGATCGACACGTACCGGGTGGACGGCATCGTGTACCACCCTATCAAGAGTTGCCGCACGGTGTCGACAGGCCTCGCCGACAACCGCCGGGCGCTCATGGCGCGGCGGGACATCCCCAGCCTGTTCATCGAGTCGGACATGATGGATCGGCGCGTCGTGTCGGAAGCGCAGCTGAAGAACCGTATCGACGCCTTCTTCGAGGGGCTCGCGGCGCGCCGTCAGCAGGCGGCGATCCGGGACACGTAGGGCACGCGACGACGGAGACGCCATGGCGTATGCAGCGGGAGTGGACGTCGGATCCACACAGACCAAGGCCGTGATCATCGACGAGGGCAAGACCATCGTCGCGCGGTCGCTCACCATGACCGGTGCCAACGTGATCCGCGCGGCGGAGCAGGCGTACGCGGAGGCTCTCGCGGCCGGAGATCTCCGCGAGGAGGAAGTGGAGTACATCGTGGGCACCGGGTACGGACGCTATAAGGTCACGTTCGGCAATACCCAGGTGACCGAGATCAGCTGTCACGGCCGTGGGGCGGTGCACATGTTTCCCGGCTCCCGGACCGTCGTCGACATGGGCGGCCAGGATACCAAGGCGATTCGCGTGTCCCCGACCGGCGAGATCGTCGATTTCTGCATGAACGACAAGTGTGCCGCGGGCACGGGGCGGTTCCTCGGTGCTGCGTCGAGCGCGCTGGACATTCCGATCGACGATCTCGGACCGACGGCCCTGCGTGGGGAGAAGGCGGTCAAGATCTCCACCACCTGCACGGTGTTTGCCGAGTCGGAGGTGCTCTCGTGGCTCGGCAAGGGGAAGAAGATCGAGGACATCCTGCTGGGCGTGCACCAGTCGATCGCCGGTCGATCAACGGGCCTGCTCCGGCGGGTCGGGATCGAGGACGAGGTCACCTTCACCGGCGGCGTGGCCAAGAACGTCGCCATGATCGAGGCGTTGAACCAGAGCCTCGGGCTCACGGTCAACGTCAGCGAAGAGTCGCACTACATGGGGGCGCTTGGCGCGGCACTGTTCGCGCTCGACCACATTCTCGCCTCCCGCGCACCGGCGAGGCACGAAGCATGAGCTACACGGTCGGTATCGACGTCGGATCGACATACACCAAGGCGGTCGTCCTGCGCCAAGACCGCGAGATTGTCGGGCGCGCCATGCTACCCACGGGATTCAAGCTGACGGAGATCGCGGAGCAGGCACACGGCGCAGCCCTGTCCGAGGCCGGCCTCGAACGCGGTACCGTGGACTACGTGGTGGCCACCGGGTTCGGCCGGCACCAAGTGGCGATCGCCGACCTGAAGGTCACCGACCTCACTGCCGCCGCCCGCGGTACGACCCTGCTCTTTCCCGGGACACAGACGATCCTGGACGTGGGCGGGCAGACCATGAAGGCCAGTCGGCTGGGCGACGGGGCGAAGGTGAAGTCGTTCCGGCTGAACGACAAGTGTGCGGCCGGCACCGGAGCGTTCCTGGAGAAGACCGCCCGGTACATGGGCTACGCGACCGAGGAGATCGGCCCGCTGGTCCAGACGTCCAAGGAGCCGACGTCGATCTCCGGCGTGTGCGCGGTGTTCGCCGAATCCGAGGTCATCAACCATCTGTCGCAGGGCGTGGCACCGGCCGACATCATGCACGGCGCGATCGTCTCGCTGGTGGGGCGGAGCGTGCAGCTCATGAAGCGCGTGCGCATGGAGCCCGAGTTCACGCTGATCGGCGGCATCCTCCGATTCCAGCGCATGGTGGACGTGATTCGCCGGGAACTGAACGCGGACGTGAACGTTCCCGCAGGCGACCTGGTGCAGTTCACCTCGGCGCTGGGCGCCGCCGTGCTCGGCCGGCGCCGCCTCGAGCAACTCGCCGCCGAAGGCAGCGACGCGGCGGCGGCCTCCTGACAGCGACGATGCGGGAAGACGACCACACCGACCGCGCCCCCCCACCGGGTGGCCAGCCGAATGGGGACCCGAACGGTACCGCACGGTCGCTCGGGCCGATCGTGGAGCAGGAAGCGCGGCGGGTGCTCTCCGAGGCGCAGCTCGCGCCCGATCCGGCGCGCGTAGCGGACGGGTGGGAGCGGCGTTTCGTCGCCGACGGACGCCGAGCCGAGGAGATGATAGAGCTGTACCGTCAGCTTGGCTTCGAGGTGGTCGCCGACCCGATCCGACCGGAGCAGATGAGTGACGATTGCGAGGACTGCAAGCTGCTCATGCTGCTCGAGTTCAAGACCATCTACACGCGCCGGCCCAAGTCCGAATAGACGACGGGGGGTCAACCCCTGAGCCGCTCCACCACCATGTCCCCCATCGCCGACGTGGCGATGCCGCTGCGGGCGTCCGCCGAGGGCACCAGGCCACTGCGCAGGAGGTCCGCCATCCCATTCTCGATGCGCGCCGCCGCGGTGGTCTCGCCAAGATAGTCCAGCATCATCCCGACGGCTCCGATCGCACCCAGCGGACAGGCAACGTTCTTTCCAGCGTGCTTCGGTGCCGAACCGTGGATGGGCTCGAACATCGACGTCTTGCCCGGATGGATGTTCCCCGATGCCGCGATCCCCATCCCGCCCTGCAGCATGGCCCCCAGATCGGTGATGATATCGCCGAACATGTTGGTGGTGACGATCACATCGAACCACTCGGGGTTCTTGATCATCCACATGCAGCACGCGTCGACGTAGGCGTGGTCGGTCTCGATCCCGGGAAAGTCGCTCGCGACCTGCGCATAGGCTCGTGTCCAGATGTCGTGGGGCCGGAGGGCATTGGCCTTGTCCACCAACGTCACGCGGGCCGGGCCGGCATCACGAGCGGCTGCACGGTCGCGCGCCAGCTCGAACGCGTACCGCGACGCGCGCTCACAGCCCTTCCAGGTGTAGACCCCGTTCACGAGCGCCACTTCGTCTGGCGTTCCCTTCTTCAGATGTCCGCCGATCTGGGAGTACAGTCCTTCGGTGTTCTCCCGCACGACGACGAAGTCGATGTCGCTGGGCTGCGTGGTTTTGAGCGGGCACAGGTGCTCGGCGTAGAGCTTGATCGGGCGCAGGTTGATGTACAGGTCGAGCCCGAACCTGAGCCCGAGGATCACCGACCGCTCGACGAGCCCCGGCTCTACATCGGGATGCCCGATCGCCCCGAGGAGGACGGCGTCCAGCGTGCGCCACTCGTCGATCACGGCATCAGGGACGAGTTCCTTCGTCTTGAGGTAATACGCGCCGCTGTACGGGTATTCGACCAGCCTGTAGTCGAATCCCGCCCCCGCGGCGACAGCCTCCAGCACCTTCAGTCCTTCGGCCAGTACTTCCGGCCCGATCCCGTCACCGGAGATCACCCCGATGTTGTATGACGCCATGCGCCCCTCCTCGCTTCTGCCTGAGCCGAAAGGTGCAGCACGACGCCTTCCCGCGCGAGAGCGGCCACCTCGCGGTCCCGCGTTTGTCACTTTCCGGACCGGGGCGCATCTTTCCGGTGTTCGGATGGATGGCCCGCCCCTGTCGACTCGTAAGGAGACAGAACATATGCGTTGCTCGCGCTGCGGTCACGATGCCGCTGATACCGATAAATTCTGCGCCGAATGCGGCATGTTCCTCCGAGACGCCTACGTGGATCACCGGCTGCTGCACAGCTTGGTCCCCGAGAGCAGGGGCCAGCACCGGGATGCTAGGCGCGAGCTCGAGCGCCTCGTGGAGAGTGAGCCCAACCACGTGCTGGCAAATCACATGCTCGGCACGGTTTACTACCATCAGGGCACGCTCGACCAGGCCATCGACTACTACCAGCGGGCGCTCGAGCTCTCCCCCGACTTCGTTCTGTGTTCCTACGATCTCGGGGTCGCGTTTTACCACCGGGGGAACATGCCGGCCGCGATCCGTGCATTCCGACGGTGTCTCGAGATTGATCCCCACTACAACGCGGCACATTACCGGCTCGCCATCGCGTTGTTCCACGCGGGCGAGTTGGACCTGGCCCTGGAGCACTTCGAGAAGTGCACGACGCTCACGCCGGAGTATCTCATAGCACGCTACCACATCGGCGTGATCTACGAGCGCATGGGGAATCCCGACGCGGCGGTCCGCGAGTTCCAGCGCAGCCTGGATGAGGGAGTCGAGGAAGTGAGCAGCCTGTACCACATGGCCCAGATCTCGCGCATGCGGGGAGACGAGCAGAAGGCCCAGACCCTGCTCGAGCAGGCACGGCAGTTTGGAAGAGCCGCACGCTGAATGTCTCCACTCTTCGGGCAGACAGGGAGTCTATGACAACCGTTCCCTCTGAGAACCACCTCATCTACGACTGGGCGCGCCCCCCGGGGTCGGGAGATTCCCAGCCGGCCGCAGCCATGCTGGACGATGAGACGCTGCGCGACGGTCTGCAGAGCCCGTCCGTCACCGATCCGTCGCTCAGCGTGAAGATCAAGATCCTCCACTTGATGGACAGCCTCGGAATCGAGACGGCTGACGTGGGCCTGCCGGGAGCGGGCCCTCGGCAGCGCGAGGCGGTGGAGGTGCTCTGCCGCGAGATCGCCGATCACAAGCTCCGCATCAGCGCGAACTGCGCCGCACGCACGATGATCGTCGACATCCAGCCGATCGCCGACGTCGTGCAAAAGACCGGTGTGCCGATCGAAACCTGCGTCTTCATCGGGTCGAGTCCAATTCGACAATACGCCGAGGAGTGGGATCTGTCCCACATCCTGCGCCACACGCGGGAAGCCGTCGAGTTCGCCGTCCGTGAGGGGCTCGATGTCATGTACGTCACCGAGGACACCATCCGTGCAAAACCCGAGGACCTGCGCGAGCTTTTCGTCACCGCAATCGAGTCGGGAGCCAAGCGCCTGTGCCTGTGCGATACGGTCGGGGCGGCCGTGCCGCGCGGCGTCCTCAATCTGGTCAGGTGGGTCAAGGGGCTCACCGACGAGCTGGGCGTGGCCGACCGCATCGGGATCGACTGGCACGGACATCGCGACCGCGGATTGGACGTGGCCAACACCCTCGCCGCCCTCGAAGGTGGTGCGACCCGGGTGCACGGCACCGCGCTGGGCGTGGGGGAGCGTGTGGGCAACACCCCGATGGAGCAGCTCCTGGTGAACCTCCGTCTGCTGGGCTGGCGCGAGGACGATCTGTCGGCGCTACCGGAATACGTCGAGACCGTGTCCGCGGCTGTTGGAGTGCCCATTCCGGTCAATACACCGATCGTCGGTCGGGACGCGTTCCGGACCGCAACTGGTGTGCACGCGGCGGCGGTCATCAAGGCCAAGCGGAAAGGCGCCGCGTGGCTGGCCGACCGCGTGTACTCAGGCGTGCCGGCGAGCTGGGTCGGGCGCGAGCAGGAGATCGAGATCGGTCACATGTCCGGTGCCTCGAACGTGACGTACTACCTCACCAGCCGCGGGCTGCCGACGGGCCCGGACATCGTGCAGGCCGTCCTCGCCGCGGCCAAGAAGTCGGAGCGCCTGCTCACGGAGGAGGAGATCCTCGAAGCGGTCGAATCGGTCACGACGCAGCCGTAGCCCTGACGGACGAGAGGCGCCATGCACCCACTGGCGGTCGAGCAACGCGCGTATCTCGAGCCAACCCGATTCATCGACGCCGACCATCCCGACGTGATCGCGTTCGCGGAGCGGGCCGGAAGGAGCCGCCGCGACGCCATCGGCCAGGCCACGAGCCTGTACTACGCGGTCCGCGACGGTATGCGCTACGAGGCCCACCACATCGACCTGCGTCCGGACGCGATGCGGGCCAGCGCCGTGCTCGCCCGGGGACGCGGCTTCTGCGTGGCCAAGGCGGTGCTCCTCGCCGCGGCCGCCCGAGCCTCGGGCATCCCCAGCCGGCTCGGCTTCGCCGACGTCCGGAACCACCTCGCCACCGAGTCGATGCGCCGCGCGATGCGGACCAATCTCTTCGTGTTCCACGGCTACACAGAGCTGTGGCTCGACGGCCGGTGGGTGAAGGCCACGCCGGCGTTCAATCGGACGCTGTGCCAGCGCTTCGGGGTGGCGCCCCTCGAGTTCAACGGGCGAAACGACTGCCTGTTCCAGCAGGCGGACCGGGAGGGGAAGCGCTTCCTGGAGTACGTGCACGACCGCGGTGTGTTCGCCGACCTGCCGCTCGAGCAGCTCTGCACCGCCTTCGAGGCGCACTACCCGGCGCTCGTCTCGGGTGGCCTGTACGGTATTGATGGAGGGGAGGAACCGGAATCGTGAGACTGATGTCCGGCAACGAAGCCGTGGCCCGCGGAGCGTGGGAGGCCGGCGTGGCATTCGCGGCCGGCTACCCCGGCACGCCTAGCACCGAGGTGCTCGAGCGGCTGGGCACGTACGACGAGGTCGACGCCCACTGGGCCACGAATGAGAAAGTCGCCTTCGAGGAGGCGATGGGTGCCGCGCTGGGCGGCGCCCGTAGCATGGCGACCATGAAGCACGTGGGACTCAACGTGGCCGCCGACCCGTTCATGGTATTCCCGTACGCCGGCACCAACGCCGGGTTCGTCGCCCTCGTGGCCGACGACCCCGGGATGTACTCCTCGCAGAACGAGCAGGACAGCCGCTACTTCGCCAAGGTCGCGAAGGTGCCGATCCTGGAGCCCGCCGATGCGGAAGAGGCTCGGCGCTTCGCGGGACAGGCGTTCGAGTTGAGTGAGCACTTTCGCACGCCGGTGATGCTGCGTACCACCACCCGCCTCGCGCACACGCGCAGCCGCGTAGCACCGGGCGAGCGACACGAGGCGGCGCGGGATCCCTTCTCGCGGCGGGTGAGTCAGTACGCCATCCCGGTGTATGCGCGTTTCCGCCGAGTCGAGCTGGAGGAGAAGCTCGCTCGGATGCGGGACTTCGCCGAGGAGTTCGACGGCAACGTCGTGGAGGAGGGCAGCGCCGAGATCGGCGTCGTCACCCACGGCATCCCGTACCAGTACGTGAAGGAGGTGTGTCCCGACGCGACGGTCTTCAAGCTCGGCATGCCCTATCCGTTGCCCCGGCGGCGGCTCGAGGAGTTTTGCCGCCGGTTCGAGACCGTGTTCGTCGTTGAGGAGAGCGAGGGGTTCATTGAGCAGGAGCTGGCGAGCTTCGGCATCCACAACGTCATCGGGAAGGAACGCTTCACCAACATCGGGGAGCTCAGTGTCGACCGGGTGGCCGCTGGCCTCATAGGAGAGCCGGTTCGAGCCGACTTCAGTAAGGACATCGCCATCTTGCCGCGGCCGCCCGTGCTCTGTGCCGGCTGTCCCCATCGCGGGGTGTTCAGTGCGCTCAAGAAGCTCGGTGCACTCGTCACCGGCGATATCGGGTGCTACACGCTGGGGTGCCTTCCGCCATATGAGGCGATCCACACCACCTTCTGCATGGGCGCGAGCATCGGCAACGCCACGGGGTTCAACCGGGCCGGCGAGCAGCAGGTGGTCGCCGTGATCGGCGACTCGACGTTCCTGCACGGCGGTCTACCTGGCCTGATGAGCGCCGTCTACAACCGGGTGCCTACGACCATGGTGCTGCTGGACAACGGGACCACCGGCATGACGGGCCACCAGGAACATCCCGGTACCGGCCACACCCTGAAGGGCGATCCGGCTTCGGCCGTGGACTACGAGGCACTGATCAGGTCGGTCGGCGTGCAGCACGTGAACGTGGTAGACCCATGGGACCTGGAGGCGACGGAGCGCGCGATCCAGGCGGGGCTCGATCACCCCGGCCCGGCGGCGATCATCGCGCGACGCCACTGCCGGTTGCTGCCGGTCGAAAAGGTGGAGGCGCGCATCCCGTATCGCGTCGAGCTGCACGACTGCGTGCTATGCGAGGAGTGCATGGACTCGGGCTGCCCAGCGCTGGTATGGGAAGACGACGGCCCCCACATCCTCGAGTGGGAATGCGTCGGATGCTCACTGTGCGCCCAGCTATGCCCCGCCGATGCGATCGTCGCGGCGGAGGTGGCGTGAGATGCCGGTGACCAACGTGTTGATCGCCGGCGTGGGAGGTCAGGGCGCGATCCTGGCCAGTGAGCTTCTGGCGATGGCCGCGATGGCCGCCGGCCATGACGTGAAGCAAGGGGAATTCCACGGCGTGGCCCAGCGTGGTGGCTCGGTGTTCAGCCACGTGCGCTTCGGGGCGCGGGTCTACTCCCCCCTGGCCCCCCGGGGCCGGGTGGACTACCTGCTTGCCCTGGAGAAGCTCGAAGCGCTCCGCTACGCGCATTTCGTGAAGCCGGACGGCACGGTCCTCGTCAACGACCACCGGGTCGAACCCATCCGCGTGGCCGACCAGCGCCCCTACCCCGAGAACGCGACGGACTTTCTCGAGCGACAGGGATGCCACGTGGTCGTGCTCGAGGCCACACGGATCGCCCTGGAGTTGGGCAACCATCGCGCGGCCAACGTGGTGCTGCTCGGAGCGTTGTCCAAGTCGCTCGACATCCCCGCCAAGGTGTGGGACGCAACGCTGGGCGAACGCGTCCCGGAGCGCCTGCTCGAGTTGAACCGGCGTGCCTTCGCGGCGGGGCATGCGGCGCTCGCGGCGCAGGCGTAACGCCCGGCGGGCCGAGACTCTCACCGCACCACCTAGCGCGGTTACCGGTCGTCGGAGCGGCCGTCGTATCTCAGGGTGAGGCTGCTCGATGCAGCCAGGTAGCCGGTAGCCGGCCGGCCCTCAGGGCCACTGCTGCCCGTGGCAGGAGAAGCACGACGGCTCCCCGTTGTTGCCGCCCCTGAGATCGGCGCCATGGCAGGCGGTGCAATTCGCCTGCGGATCCATCAGGCCCGGGAGGTGGCGTACGCCATCCTCGCTCACCGTGTGTGACGCCGGCGCATTCCCCGTGCCGGTGATGTCGTCATCGTCGCCGCAGGCGACGGCGGTGCCGACCACCAGCACGGCGCACAGGAGCAGTGAGGCAGCGTGTTTCATGCAAGCATCTCCTTACACGCGAACCGTCTTGGTGTAGTCCGAGCCGACTCGACCCGCCTTGCAGGCAGCCGAGGTCATGAATCCTGCGGAGAGCGCGGCTTGCAGATCCAGGGCATCGCCGACGGCAACGGCGCAGGAGCGCCGAATGCAGTTCGCGATCGCGTTCCGGCCGGCCACCGTTTCCGGAGCCGACACCGGCGGGAGGCCTCGAGCGCTGACGGTGACCTCGCGCGCACCGGGCGCCAGCTTGCGTCGCGCCACACGGTGCCGTCCACCACTGGCGATGTTCCAGGCCGTGGCGAGCGCCCGGTCCAGCGGTCCGGCGTAGTCAATCAGCCAGCCCACGGCGTCGCTCGCCCGCACGGGCTGCCCGCTCAGCAGCAGGCGCACCAGCTTCGGCCAGTCGCTCCGCCTGGCTTTGCGGAACGGCCAGTGACAGGCCTCCATGCCCGGCACGACCGGCAGCGTCACCTCGGGGAACCCGAGTGACGCGTCATCCACCGCGACGACGAACTGGCAGTGCACCAGCAGCTCCAGCATGCCACCGAGCGCGCGCTTCCCTCCGATGAAGCCGACCGAAACGGTGAACTCGTCGTGGAGCCGCCGCGCCGTGCGGGACCAGGTGCCCGCGATGCGCCGGCCCTCCTCTTCCCGCTCGATCGCCGGATAGAACTCCGCCGTATCGGCCCCGACCATCTGCGTTGACAAGTGGAAATCGGCGGAGAGGATCACACGGTCGATCCGGGCCGCCTTGAGCCAGTCGAGCGCGCGGTTGAGCTCCGCATCGACGTCACCGTTGTAGGCCTCACGGGAAATCGTGACCACCCCCACCCGTCCGTCGTGTTCGGCGTTGACATACAGCTGCTGCCACGCGGCCTCGTCCATCGCCCCGAGCACCTCCGGGTGCCACGTATCGTCCGCCACCTCCGGATGCAGCACGTGATACCGGCTGACGGTCTCGGCGACACCGTCTGGCCCGTCGGCCCGCATCAGTGCCAGGACGCCGCGGCGGAACTGCGCGCAGAGCTCGCCGATCGCGTTCAGGTGCGAGAGGTGTGCCCGCTCCTCATGGAGCATGAGACTCGTCATCTGGTACACGGGTCCCAGAATCCAGGTGCGGAATTCGTCCTCGGCCTCCGACTGGAGGCTCCAGTTCACCAGCGGCCGGAAGTGGTTCGGCGGATACCAACTCTGCCCCGTATCCTTGCGCTCCACGAGCTCCGGGGCCGGCGCAAACAGGTCGCCGTAGTGTGCACTCAGGTGATGGAGGCAGGACCAGGTCAGGAAGTTCGCGCCCTTGGCCCCGATCGCGTCGTGCGCCCGCAGCGGGTTGGGCCCAACCAGCTTGCGGACGAACTTGTCGATCTTCCAGAACGGCATATTGCGCGCGTGATGGTAGCGCAGGGCTGCGTTCGTGATGCCGCAGAAGAGCACGTCGAGCACGAACGACCAGTGATCGCTCACGGGCGTCGGGATGAGCCCCAGTGCCCACAGCAGCTTCGTCACCGC
The DNA here is from genome assembly GCA_039584325.1 of Gemmatimonadota bacterium. Lineage (GTDB taxonomy): Bacteria > Gemmatimonadota > Gemmatimonadetes > Gemmatimonadales > GWC2-71-9 > JAOTVV01. The sequence goes on along the minus strand of JBDGYA010000036.1, from coordinate 12,285 downwards.
CGACGGTTCGGGCTCGACGATCTCCCACATCTTGTTGATCTCGTGCGGGAAGGCGGGGTGCGCGATCCCAACACCCAGTTCCCTGCTGGGGAACCCCGACGTCACCGAACGAATCGCGATGTCCGGGAACGCAGAACGGAAGAGTGCGTAGTGCGCACGCTTGACGTCGAGGATCTCGGGAATCGCCTCGAGCAGGAACCGCGGCTGCAGGCGCTCGAGTTCCGCCGGCAGTCGTTTGCCGTCGTACGTGAGCTGCACGATGTTGGCCATGATGCGCGCGGCCTGTTCCGGCCCGAACGCTTGCACGAGACCGGCGTACTGCCGGCCGATCCCGTCGGGTGCGTTGGGAAAATCCAGCGCCACAACCCGCACACCGTGGTCCACGAGCCGTGAGCCCAGCTGCATCGCCTTGCCCGCCCCCACGATGCCGTTGGCACCCGAGATGACCAGCGAGCCGCGAGCGGACGCCGGCCCGAAGACCTCCTCGACGAGCTCCGCCGGGGTCGTGGGCAGCCCTCCCCGCCGGAAGATCTCGAGGACGGACCCGAGGCCGATCGTCTCCAGCGTCGGCGTGCGTAGCGTCGTGATGGGTGATTCCCGCCGCGATCGCACCGCTCTTCGTCCCTTGGTTCCCATCGTCTCCCCCTCTATGCGACCTGGAAGAGGGCCGCGATCCCGACGTCACCGGCTGCGCAGCCGAAGACGAGCAGGTAGCCGCCGCCCAGATCGACGGCCTCCTCGAGTCCCTCGATGATCACCCTCGTGAGCGTCGGGCCCTGGGGGTGTCCCCAGACCAGTGAACAGCCGGTAGTGTTCATCTTGTGCCAGTCGTAGTCGAACATCTTGGCAAAGATCGCGTCGTTGACCGCGAACGGGTTGTGATTCTTCACGACGGCGACGTCCTTCATCGTGAGGCCCGTGCGTTCCAACAGCCGCTGGACCGCGAAGGCCGGGGCCTCCGGCATGAGCGACGGATGTGTTCGTACCTCGGTCGTGGCGACGAACCGGATGTCGATCTCGGGGCGCGTGCTCAGGTCGGGGGCGCGATCACGATGCGCCACGAGCAAGGTCGCCATGCCGTCGGACGCGTGCGTCTGCGTTCCGGACGTCACGCACGAATCCAGCTCGCGTTGCACCCGCAGGCTCTCGAGCGTGAGCCGGCGCACCCCCAGATCCTCACCGATGACGCCCATCGGACGGCCCTGCAGGTTCAACACTTCGAGCGGCACCAGCACGCGCGCGAGGAAGCCGGACTCCTTGGCGTCGAAGTACTGCTCGTGCCGCACGAAGGCAATGTCGTCGACCTCCCGACGATCGATCCGGTACTTGCGCGCCGCGATCCCGGCTGTGGTGATCATCGCGTCGCCGGTCGCCGGGTCGAAGCCGAAGTTGTCCCACACGTCGGCCAGCGCTTGCGTGCGCTCGTAGGCGCGCCGCTCTGGGAACACCCCGACTGGCGAGTCACTGGTGCGGTCGAACGTCAGGACACCGACGACATCCGACGCTCCCGTCTCGACCCGGGCACCGGCCTGGAGCACTGCCTGCAAACCGGTGGCGCACGCCTGCTCGAGGTGATAGCCGGGAATCCGATGTCCCATGCAGCTCGCCACGAGCGGAGCGTTCCAGAACTTCCAGTGCCAGGGAATCGTCGAGCCGATAATGAGATAGTCGAGCTCGGTTTTCGGGACGTTCCGGAGCCCGAGGATCCGGTTCATCGACTCACCGGCGAACTGGCCGATGTTCACCTCGGCGAGCGGAGAGGTCTGCCAGGCCGGAAAGTAGCTGGATCCCCAGGTGCCGTAGGGAATGCGGGCGTTGGGACACATATCGGTCTTCACGGGAGTACCAACCTCGTGGAAGTCGTCGATCCCGGTACGGAACAGCGTTGTCTGATGTTACGGCGCAGGATCTCCAAACGCGAGCCCGCCGATCCGTCCGTCCGCCTAACCCCTTATCCCTCAGCCTCGCGCGCGATGCGACGGCCCTCCTCGACGTTCACCAGCGTGAGCAGCGCCGCCCCGACGACGAAGAACGCCACCACCGAGAGAATCGCGCTGCGCGCCGATCCGGTCAGGGCGATCATGAGCGCGAAGATGCCCGGTCCGAAGATCCCGGCGAACTTTTCGAAGACGGCAAACAACCCGAAGAACTCGCCGGAGGCATGCCGGGGGATCATGCTGCCGAAGAGCGAGCGCGACAGCGCCTGCGTCCCTCCCTGCACCATGCCGACCAGCGCCGCGAGGATCAGGAAGTGCGTCGCCGTCGTCATGAAATACCCAACGAACGTGATGCCCACGTACGCCGCCAACCCGATGAAGATCGCCGGCTTCGTGCCGATGCGCCCCGCGATCTGGCCGAACAGGAAGGCGAAGGGGATCCCGACGAACTGCACCAGCACCACTGCCCCGATCATCATGGTGCGATCGATACCGATGGACTCACCGTACAGCGTGGCCATCCGGATGATCGTGCCGATGCCGTCATTGTAGATCAGGAACGCCAGCAAGAGCAGGAAGGCGTTGCGATACTTGCGGAGCTCACGCAGCGTCACGCCCAGGCGACCAAAGGCTGCTCGGAAGGCACTCTCCGCCCGTTCCGCCTCGCTGAGCATCCGCGGGACGGGCTCGGGCACGCGGCGAAACAGGGGAATGGCGAAGCCCAACCACCACACCGCCGTCGCCACGAACGCGAGCCGAGCCGGCAACGAGGCAGCCGGCGGCGACAGATTCTCCCCGGAGGGGAGCCCGACCACTCCGGGATAGAGGATCAGGAGGAGTGCGATCAGCAGTAGCAGACCACCGCCGATGTACCCCAGCGCGTACCCCGCGGTAGAGACCCGGTCGATCTCGTCCCGACCAGCCACGTGCGGCAAGAGGGCATCGTAGAACACGAAGCTCCCGTTCGCCCCGACGTTGGCGAGCAGAAACAGCACCAGGGCGACGAGCCACCCACCCTGGGGAATGAAGAACATCAGCGCAATGGCGGTGACGCCCACGGTGAGGAACAGTCCCAGCAAGCGCTTCTTGATCGGCGCGTGATCCGCAATCGCGCCGAGGATCGGCGACAGCACCGCGATGATCGCGAGGGCAATGGTCGTCGTGGCGCTGAAGCGGAACTGGACCTGCGTTGCGGTCAGGCCCTCACCGGCATACGAGGCGAAGAAGATCGGAAAGACCGCGGTCACGACCACCACGATCATCGCCGAGTTCGCCCAGTCGTACATCGCCCAGGCACGCTGCGTGGGAGTGCGCAGGCCGATGCGTGCGAGGAGGGACGATTGCTTCACTGGGGGACGACCGCGCGAGTGAGACCTCGAAGGGTAATCACTGCCTCGCCCGGCGGCGAGCGCGGCCTCGGCCACCCTCAGGGGACGTGCTGCTCAGTCGGGATACCGAGAAAGGATCGTATGGCTTCCGCGAGCTGGCTGTGATGCCCTCGCTCGCCGCTGCGCATGCTGGCCAACGAGAGGGTCTTGTCGTCCGCCAGCTTGAGGCGAACGACGAACGCGCCGGTCGTGCTCAAGGAAGGGCGGCGCTCGCGGATCGACCGCGGCCGCCGCGGGGCGAACGGCGAACACTCCACCCCAACCACGCGTTCCATTGGCACGGACCGGGTTACCACCCCGAACGGACCTCGCCGCTCCACGGTGATCCGCCCCACGGCACGATCGAAGGTTGCCGTGACCAGCCGGGCAACGTGCGCCGTGATCAGCGGAACTGCAACTACGAGGACGACGCCCGCCACAAGCACTATGTACTGCCGCTGCAGCACCCCGTAGGCCACGATGAGCGCCCCGACGAGCATGGCAAACGTGGTGGAGAGCCACACGCTCCACGGCTCGTGTCGGACGACAAGTCGTTCTTCGTTGCGTTCGACGATTCGCATAAGGCGATTGCACTGCCGATCGGGTGTGGTAGAGGAATCACCCATTCGACCGTTCACGCGAAAATCCATGCTGAGACGCCAAGCGCAAGTGGCTTTATTGCAAAACGGCAATATGTTATTGACAAACGATAATAGCCTTGGCATTATTCGGGTGCGCAAGAGCCGGAGAACCCCAGTTGCGTGTGGAGGTTGACGATATGTCCAGCCGCACACTCGTCACGGTCACCATCGCCAAGTTCCTGCTCGACCTCATCTTCTACGTGGGTGGCGCGGGTGGGGTCGCCCTCGCCCTGTGGGTCGCGGTCTCCCCACTGGTGGTCGGGCCCAATCACGTGGGGGACACGGCCATTCCCGTCGCGGTGGGTGAGGGGCTGCCGCGGCCGGTCGTGGTGCTGGAGGTCGACCGCGATGCCGCTCCCGAAATCCACCGAGCAGTACTGGTCGATGCCCGCGGCGAGCTTCGGGTGCGGACGACCGATTGGTCCCTGCAGTTTCTGCCGAACCTCGGCATGCTGATCGCCATCGGCATCGCGCTCTACATCGTGTTCGCCTTGCGCCGCATGCTCACGACCGTCATCGTCGGCGATCCCTTCGCCGAGGCGAACGTGCGCCGGATGTGGACCATGGGGCTGCTGCTCCTCGTGGTCGGCGTCGTCGGCCCTGTGCTCGAATACCTCGTCGCCCGGGCCCTGCTGGTGCGCGTGCCCGTCTCCGGCGTCGCCCTGAGCGCACCGCTCGACGCGCAGACGAACGTGATCCTGATCGGCCTGCTCCTCCTGGTGCTCTCCGCGGTCTTTGCCCGAGGTGCCGAGCTGGAGCGCGAACGCTCACTGACGGTCTGAGGCGCGTCATGGCGATCGTCGTCAACCTCGATTTTCAGCTCGTCAGGCGGAAGATGACGTTGACGGAGCTGGCCGACCGCGTGGGCATCACCATTGCAAACCTGTCGATCCTGAAGACGAACAAGGCGCGGGCAATCCGGTTCTCGACCCTCGACGCCATCTGTCGGGAGCTGGACTGTCAGCCGGGGGACGTTCTCGCCTACGAACCCGACACGACCGTGCCCAGGGCTCCTCCGTCCTGACGCCGGAGACGACCACCGAGTAGCTGTCCAGAAACCCGATCAACACACCGAAGTCCCGAGGCCGCCGCCAGCGAGGTGGCCTCGTCGCATGCACGACTCCGCGGCACCGCGGATCAGCGGGGTGCCGACGCATTGCCGCCCACCGTCCCGACCTATAGAATCGGCACATCGCCCACCACGTGCCGGGACTCATTCTCGAGGTCACCATGGTACCCGTGCGTTCGCGTGCTTTCCTGGTCGGAGTGATCGGCATTGGTGTGCTGTCGCCCGCGACCGCTGGAGAGCGCCAGCAGGCTGCGTTCACCATCAGCGTCTCCCCCACCGTGGCCGACCGTCCGCTGGACGGTCGCCTCATTCTCATCCTCGCGGCGTCCGATCGGAGCGAGCCGCGCAACCAGGTGGGCGCCGGCGTCAACGCGTCCCAGGTCTTCGGGATCGACGTTGATGCACTCGCGCCGGGAGCGACCGCCGAGATCGACACCACTGTGTTCGGCTATCCCGTCGCGGCTCTCACTGACGTGCCCGCCGGCCGCTACTACGTGCAGGCCGTGTTGCACGAGTACGAGACGTTCCAGCTCTCGACCGGACACACCGTGAAGCTCCCGATGGATCGGGGGGAGGGCCAGAGCTGGCGGCGGGCGCCGGGCAACCTCTACAGCACGCCCCGCTGGATCGACTTCGATCCCGCCACCGCTCAGTCGATCGCCATCGTGCTCGATCAGGCCATCCCCGCAATACCCGATCCGCCGGAAACGCAATACATCAAGCACGTGAAGATCCAGAGCGACCTGCTGACGGAGTTCTGGGGGCGTCCGATGCACCTCGGTGCCCACGTGCTGCTGCCCGAGGGCTTCGACGAACACCCCGAGGCACGCTATCCGCTCATGGTGTTCCACGGGCACTTCCCGTACGACTTCGGCGGGTTCCGCGAAGAGCCGCCCGATACCACGGTCCCCTGCAGCTACAGCGCCCGCTTCGACGTGGACTGCTACAACCGCATCGTCCAGCAGGAGGCCTACGACCTCTACCGCACGTGGACCAGCGACACGTTTCCGCGCTTCCTCATCATCGAGATCCAGCACGCCAATCCGTACTACGACGACTCGTACGCCGTGAACTCGGCGAACCTCGGGCCGTACGGCGACGCGATCCAGTACGAGCTCATCCCCTACATCGAAGAGCGGTTCCGCGGCATCGGCGAGGGCTGGGCGCGGTTCACCTACGGCGGCTCGACCGGTGGCTGGGAGGCACTCGCGGTGCAGGTGTTCTACCCGGAGGAGTACAACGGCACCTTCGCCGCGTGTCCCGACCCCATCGACTTCCGTGCGTACACCCTGGTCAACATCTACGAGGACGACAACGCCTACTATCGGGACGGGCCGTTCAATCGCGTCCCGATCCCGGGGCATCGTGACTGGCTGGGCCAGGTCGATCGCACCCTCGCGGACTACAATCACCTCGAGCTTGTGATCGGGACCAACAGTCGCTCGGGCGACCAATGGGACATCTGGGAGGCCGTGTACTCACCGATGGGCCCGGACGGCTACCCGCAACGTCTATGGGACAAACGCACCGGTGTCATCGATCACGACGTGGCGGACTACTGGCGGGAACACTACGACCTGCGCTACATCCTCGAGCGCGACTGGCAAACCCTGGGTCCCAAGCTCGAAGGCAAGCTTCACATCTACGTCGGCGACATGGACAACTACTACCTCAACAACGCGGTCTACCTCACGGAGGAGTTCCTCGAGAGCACGACCGATCCCTACTACGCCGGCGTGGTCGATTACGGCGACCGGGCCGAGCACTGCTGGAACGGCGACCACGAGCATGGGAATCATCTCTCCCGGCTACGCTACAACACAATGTACGTGCCGAGGATCCTGGAGCGCATCGAGGCGGCGGCGCCGGAGGGGGCGGATGTGACGAGTTGGCGATACTGAGCGGGGAATAGGGAAGAGGGAGAGGGGAAAGGTGAACGGTCTGCGTGCAACGGACGACGTGGAACGCCCAACGCGCAACGTGCAACGGAAGCGGCGTGTGTGGATGGTGATGCGACGGGGATGCTGGGGTCTCGCGCTTGCGCTCGCCGCTGTCACTATCCCCTGCCAACCGCTCAACCGCCTGGCCGCTCAACCGCCCCAACGCAGCTACATCTGCTACCGTACTCCGGCGCCGATTACTATCGACGGCCGGCTGGACGACCCTGCTTGGCGGGCGGCGCCGTGGAGCGAGCGGTTCGTCGACATCCTGGGTGACACTGCGCCCGCACCACCCCTCGAGACGCGCGTCAAGCTCCTGTGGGACGACGACTATCTCTACGTCGCCGCCGAGCTGGAGGAACCCCACGTGTGGAGCGCGCTCACCGAGCGAGACGCGACCATCTATCAGGACGACGACTTCGAGATCTTCATCGATCCCGACGGCGACACGCATCAGTACTACGAGATCGAGATCAATGCGCTCGGCACGATCTGGGATCTCTTCCTCGTCAAGCCGTACCGGGACGGAGGCCGTGCCATCAGTGCGTGGGACATCCGGAACCTGCGCTCGGCAGTCGACGTCGACGGTAGCGTCAACGACCCGTCGGATCGCGACGACGGATGGACCGTCGAATTCGCCATTCCCTGGCAGCCCCTGGTAGAGATCCAGGCCGGGAAGCATCCACCACGGGACGGCGAGCGGTGGCGCGTCAACTTCTCGCGCGTGGATTGGGACGTCGCGATCGAGGACGGCCGGTACCGCAAGACCGTGGACCCCTCCACCGGTCGCGTGCATGAGGAGCACAACTGGGTGTGGTCGCCGCAGGGTGCCGTCAACATGCACATGCCGGAGATGTGGGGCGTGGTGCAGTTCAGCGACACCATTGCGGGTTCGGCGCTGGTCGAGCTGACAGAGGACCCGGACGCGCGCATCCGATGGGTCCTGCGCGAGGTGTACTACGCCGAGCGTCGCTTTTTCCGGCAGCACCGGCGGTACACCGACGAGCCGGCACGATTGGGCATCGCACCGGATGCCGAAGCGCTCGGCCGGGTGCTCGCGATCGCGGTGACCCCGACGCAGTTCGAGGCCCGACTGCCGTCATCAAACGACGCAGGAACCTGGCGCATCCGGCAGGACGGGCGCGTCTGGCTCGAGCCGCTACGCGCTGCCCCACGATGAGGGACATGCCATCGCTCGTCGGTCCCGGGGGCCCGCCGGCATCGCATCCCGCCCCGTGCGAAGGGAGCGTCCGACGTGCGACGACGTGAGTTCCTGGGCCAGCTGGGCGCGATCGGCATCGGTACCGTCACCGCCGGCAGCCTGTCTCCATGTGCGGGGGCGGCGCGACCTTCCCTTCCCCGGCATTGGGCCTGGGTGCACGGCGGCCGTGACCGCACGCCAGGTGAGTGGCACAGCGACTTCGCGCGACTCCGCCAAGCCGGGATACGAGGCGTGCTGGTCGGTGGTGGCGATGCCGCCACGCTCTCCGACACGGCGCGGGCGGAGGGCCTCCAGTTCCACCGCTGGATGTGGACGCTCAACCGCAGCGGCGACACCTGGGCCCGGGAGGAGCATCCCGAGTGGTTCACGGTGAGCCGAGCGGGCAAGTCGAGTCTGGACCACCCACCCTACGTGGGCTACTACCGGTGGCTCTGCCCGACGCGCGAGCCGGTTCGCGAGTACTTGAGCGGCATGGTCGACGAGATCGCACGTGAGGCAGCGATCGACGGCGTACATCTCGACTACGTGCGCCACTCCGACGTGATCCTGCCGCGAGGGCTGTGGTCGAAATACGACCTCGTGCAGGATCGGGAGTATCCCGAGTTCGACTTCTGCTACTGCGAGGTGTGCCGCGAGGTCTTTCGGGAACAGAGCGGCACCGACCCGCTCGACCTCCCCGATCCCCCCGCGGATCCGGCGTGGCGCGCATTCCGTTGGAACAGCGTGACCGGTCTGGTCCGCGAGTTGGCCGATGCCGCGCACGCCCACGACACGCCGATCAGCGCGGCGGTGTTCCCCTCACCCGCGATCGCCCGCCGGCTCGTGCGCCAGGCCTGGGACGAGTGGCCGCTGGATGCGTTCTTCCCGATGCTGTACCACGGGTTCTACGAGGAGGACATCGCGTGGATCGGCCGAACCGTTCGGGAGGGCGTCGCCGCCTTACGAGGGAGGGCTCCGCTCCACGCCGGCCTCTACCTGCCCGACCTGCCTCCCGATGAACTGGGAGAGGCCATGCGGGTGGCGATTGAAGAAGGCGCGGAGGGAGTGGCGCTGTTCGAGATGGGCGGCTTGACTCCTGAGCATCTCGAGGCGCTGCTGCAGGCAGGGGAAGGGGGAAAGGGGAAAGGGGAAGGGTAAGAGACCGTCGGCGCTTCGATCACTCGAGCACCGCGGGCCAACCCTTCCCCCTTGCCCTTCTGATTTCTTTCTGTACCGCCTACCCCATCCGCTCCACGATCGCCTTGCCGAAACCGGAGCAGGACACCTCGTTCACGTCCGCGCGGCCCTCGCCCTTCATGAGCCGCGCGAGGTCGTAGGTGACGTGGGCGTCCTTGATCGCCTTCCGCATGCCGTCCAGGATGAGATCCGCGGCCTCCGTCCAGCCCATGTGCTGCAGCATCATGACCGCCGAGAGGATCAGCGACCCCGGATTGACCTTATCCATGCCCGTGTACTTCGGCGCCGTGCCGTGCGTGGCTTCGAACAGGGCCACCTCAGTACCGATGTTTGCACCGGGGCCCAGACCGAGGCCGCCCACCAACGCGATGGCGGCATCCGACAGGTAGTCGCCGTTCAGGTTCGGCAGAGCCAGCACGCTGTATTCGCCGGGCCGTGTCTGGATCTGCTGGAAGATCGAGTCGGCGATGCGATCCTTCATGAGCTTCTTGCCAGCCGGCATCTTGCCGTCCAGCTCGTCCCACAGCTGCTTCTCGCTGATGAAAACGTCACCGTACTCGTCCGTCCCGACCTCGTAGCCCCACTTGGCGAACGAGCCTTCGGTGAACTTCATGATGTTGCCCTTGTGCACGAGGGTCACCGACGGCAGGTCGTTCTGAATCGCCCACTGGCACGCCATGCGCACCAGGCGCTTGGTGCCCGTTACCGAGATCGGCTTGACACCGATGCCGGAGTCTTCGCGGATCTGCTTGCCGGTCTTCGCCTTCACCAGGTCGATGATGGCCTTGGCCACGTCGGTGCCCCGCTCGAAGTCGTGGCCGGCGTACACGTCCTCGGTGTTCTCCCGGAAGATCACGAAGTTCACTTGATCGGCGTACTTGTTCGGGGCGGGCACGCCCTCGAAGTACATGATGGGCCGGACGCAGGCGTACAGGTCCATCGCCTGGCGCAGGCCGACGTTGATCGAGCGATAGCGCTCGGTCACGCCGTCGTCCTTGCCGCAGTTGTCGCAGGTGCCACCGTGGTACTGCTGATGCGCGCAGTGGAGGCAGACGTGGGTTTCCTCACCGATCGGCGTGGTGAACGGGCCCTTGATCGCGATCTTCAGGTACTGGATCGCCTCGACCGTCTCCTCCGGCAGAACTTTGCCGTAGTGGTGCAACCCCTCCAGTCCCGCGTACAGCGGGCACCACTGGATCTCGCGCTTCCCGCCGTACGCCTTGGCCACGGCGGAGCCGACGACGTGCTTCATGGTCGGCGTGATATCGAGACCGATCCCGTCGCCGCGGAGCGAGCCGATGATCGGGCGGTCGCCGACGACGGGCTTGCCGTCCGCAATCGTGACGAGGTCGCCCTCGGGAATCGTGACGTGCTTGAAATCGGGCATGGAACGCTCTCCCCTCACATCCTCAACGGTCGTACATCCGTCGTGCCCGGGTGGGATGGGCACGCGTTCGTCCGCACGAATTCTATCGAGAGGAGCGGGCTCGGGCCACCGGCCAGACCGACCTGTGCACTCCCTGTTCGGGACGGTCCGGCAGGCGCCTGAAGAGGGCGCTATTTCAGCCGATAGCGCTCCAGCCACTGGAGGTCGTACTCGTCCGTCCGGGCGAGGTAGACCGTGCCATCGCCGAATCCGACGACGCGCCGCGCCGCCGGCAGCGTGATCGCTCCGACCTTGTGCCCCTCACCGTCGAACACGTCGATCATCGGATCCGTGCCGGCCGGCACGTAGCGCTCCACCCACAGCGCCCCATCCGGCGACACCACGGCGCGTCCGTAGCGGAATGGGGGCGTCACGTCGGGCCACTCGAAGGAGTCGATGTCCCTGGCCGGTCCACCGCCACCGCCGCGTCGCAGCGTCACGCTGCGCTCGCCCCCACCGCCCATCATCACACCGACGCTCACCCCCTCGCGCCCGGACTCGTCGAGCCATTCCTGCTTTTCCGCCTTGCGCACGCGAACCGGCTCGTACTCCTGCGGCGGTCCGGCCACCACGTGGCCATCGGGGTGCACCCACTCGACCGAGTAGTCGCCGGCGCGGACGATGGCCACCCGCCCGTCCGGCGCCACCGCCCAGTCGTCGCGCGGGCTGAGCGGCACCATGCGCAACATGCGGCGCCCCTGGCCTCCCGATTCCTCGACTGCCGGCAGCTTAACGCTGCCGATGATCTGGCTCTGCCCCGTGCGCCGATCGAAGCGCCGTATGGTGGCGGAGTCGGGTGGCCCGCCCGGGCCGAAGGCCTGATGGAGGTAGTAGGGATTGCCGTCCCCATCCACGGCCCGCGGCAGGACCAGCAGCATGCCCGCCCCCTCGCTCTGGGAGACGGAATAGGTCTCACCGAAGGTCCCATCCGGTCCGATCACGGTCAGGCGGGTGTTGCCGAGGTCCAGCAGCAACGTGGAGTCACCGGGGAGGGCGAACACCCGGTCGGGCTGTTTGTACTCCTGCGGCCCCGCGCCCACGCCACCCAGCGTATCGGCCGTGCCGGATGCCAGGTCCGCGATCACGAGCGCCTGCCCCAGCGGATCGGCTACCATGACACGACCGTCGGGCATCTCGCGAACGATGCCGAGGTAGCTGAAGGATTCGGGAAACGCGCCGTCGGGCGCGAGCTGTACGGTCTGCTGGGCACCGAGCGGCGCGCCGAGCGTGAGGCAGACAAGGCCGAGCCATGCGGCGCTGGCACGGCTGAGGGTCATCGTCATTGCAGAGGCTCCCTAGCGGTGGTTCACTCACACTGATGCACGGCGCTGGCCCGAGGTCGCACTCGAGTCGATGATCCCTACTCCGGCGTCCCCACCGCCGCCTCGACCGCCTCCAGGATCTCACCGGACCGCACCACCTCGGCCATCGCCGTGTGGTCCGGGAAGAGAGGACGGTCCTCGTCGAGGTGCGGCACGTGCCGCCGAATCACCTCATGCGCGGCCCG
>JBDGYA010000035.1:0-28223 GCA_039584325.1 Gemmatimonadota bacterium | reverse complement strand
TCCGTCTTGTCGGAGGCCTGCCCATCCGGCGAGATAGAGAAAGCCACACCGACGATCACAACCCACACGAACAAGACGGCCACCCAGAGGGTGGTGAGCTGCCCCCAGTGCAGGGCTTGGATGCTGTTCTTCTGCGCCATGGGCACCTCGCCTGTCAGAGAAACCGTTGCTGACATCTTCCCATAGCGGTGAGGGTGGTACCGCTCACCCATGCACTCCATACGGATGACGAACATGTGAGTTTCGGGAGGCGAGCGTTGCGGTCGAACAGACCCTCGGCAGAAGAGTGCTATCAGGCGTGACAAAGACAGAAGGAAGCCCCGAGCGCCGCGTGACGCTCGGGGCTGATACAACACCTTCCGTCGCGTGGCTCAAAACTCGATGCTCGCCCCGATACCAAAGCCCTCACGTTGTGGCCCGACGCTCACGCGCAGGCGGTCGAGCGGGACATCCTCCCAGCGGTCTCCCTTTATGAGCGACCCCGCGAGGTAACCGAGCCCTGCACCGAGCACGCCGAACATTATGGGGATAGTCGGGAGTGGGGGAATGCAAGGTCCCCAGGCATTGTCTGGGTCGCATTCGTAACGGCTCTGCTCTATGGCGCCGACAATAACGCCAGAGAGGAGACCTGCGCCCGCCCCAATGAGCGCTCCGTGCGTGGTGAATGAGCGGCGACCGGCATGAACCTCGAGCCGAGTCACGTCGGCGAGTGGACACTGCATCGTGGAATCGGCCGTCATGGTCAGCACACCACCGCCCAGAGCGTTAAACATGGCCGCCTGTCTGGTGATGCCAAGTTCAGGCGCTGTCACCCGCACCCGCTGACCGGGTTGAAGCGGCGACGTCCGATCCTGTGCTGTTGCCGTGCAAATCGGAGCGACGAGAAGAATGGCTGGTAAGTAGGCGAGCGTCCGCACGGGTGCACCCTCCTGCCGAGAGGCACACCGAACCTGCGCAAGCAGAGTCAAGCCATCGTCAAGCGGATTCTGAACGGGAGTTGTCGGAGTTGGCGGCCCGGAAGCGACAGCGCCCGGCGATTGGGCCGGGCCGAGGAAGCCCCGAGCGCCAGGTGACGCTCGGGGCTTGGGTACCTCTTCCTACGTCCCAGCTAGAGTGTCACCGGCCGAAGATCTCTAGGACGTACTGATAGCGTACGGTGGTGGTGTAGCCTGTGGTGGAAATCTCGAATTCTCCAAGGGTCAATCGAACGAAATCAATCGCGTAACCCTGGAAATCCTCGCCGGCGACGCAGGAAACCCCAGGTCTTCTGCCTTTCACCGCGAGCAACGACTCGCACTTCCCGTGGCCACCACTCGGCCCCCACACATCGTACAGGTTGTTGTCCACGGAGTTGAAGTATACCCAGACCACACTCTCCGGGTCGGTCGTGACGGCACCATCTGTCAGGCGACTGGCGAACTCATCGAAGTCGGGGCTGTTGAGGGCGTTGAACTCAAGCACCTGGGGTGCGAACGCACGGAGTTGGTCGCATCCCAGAACTGCTGGCTCCGGGGCATTCGGAACCCAATCGGCAGCGATGATTGCATCCGGGTACGGCAGGCTCCAGTTCGTTCCAAACGGACCATGTATCACACACACCACGGCACCAGCAGGTGAGCTTGGTGGACTCACTGAGGTCGTCAGCGGGCCGACCTCCCACGTTGCGAGCATGCGTGGAGGCTTGCCAGGTTCTCCGCCCTTTGCAAAGGTGACCTTCCCCGGTGCAGTTGTGGCGTCGGGAGAGCACGACGCAATCGGTAAGAGCGCGAAAAGCACCAAGAGGCAGGCCGCGCTCTCAGAACGGTACAATCGAGACCGAGTCATTGCGGGCCTCCGGGAGAGTAACACTGCGGCGTCGCTCTGGCGGCGTGGCCGGGAGGGCCACCGACAGAGATTGATGTACCGCAAACTGGTGCTACTCGCCCCAGTCTCCAAGGACGGGAACTGTTCAGTTTGGATTGCATTGAGCGCACAAGCAGCCCCGAGCGCCGCGTGACGCTCGGGGCTGTGAGTTCGTCCGAGGAAAGAGACCGATCCTACCGCGCGCCCACCAGCTGGAACGCGGCCCAGAAACGGGGATGCTCCCAACCACCCATCACCCGGATCTCCGCCTGCGCCCGCCGCAACGCCTCCGCCTTGCTGGGTGCATCGGCATCCTCCAGCCAGTGCGTGTAGAACCGCTGCATCAACGCTGCCGTCACTTCGTCCGACACGCTTCACAACGCACTGCGCGCCCCCTTCGCCAGGAAGGCCCGCTGCAGACCCACCGTACCCTCCGCCTGCTTCGGCGGCTCTGCCAACTGAGCTACCCGGTCGGGAACGGAAACTTCACCACTTCCCCCGAGGAGAACAAGCACCGCACCACCGATCCGCACAGGGCGCACACGTGCACGCGTCATTCGATTTCCCCTCTGAAAATCGAGCTCCCGAGCGTCATTTCAGAGGGGAGTTCCACGCCTCGGCAAAGCGGTGCCTGGCCCTCTCAGAGGGAAAACCCCGGATTTCCCTCTGGCGTCAGAGGGGAAAAAGGCTTGTTTCAGAGGGAGAATGCCTTACTTTGGGGGGCGGTAGGGGCTGGTTGTCCACCGTTCACAACCTTCTCCGAGGTTCTCATGGGCAAGAAAAGGGCAGTGAAGAAGGCCAAGAAGGCCGTCAAGAAAAAGGTCAAGAAGGCGGCGAAGAAGAAGACCAAGCGGATACCCAATCCGCAATTCATGAAGCCGGTCGCGCCCGACGCGAAGCTCGCCGCCGTCGTCGGCTCGAAGCCGCTACCGCGCACGGAGCTCACCAAGAAGCTGTGGGCCTACATCAAGAAGAACGGCCTGCAGGATGCCAAGAACCGCCGCATGATCAACGCGGACGCAAACCTCCGGGCGGTGTTCAACGGCAAGTCCAAGGTGAGCATGTTCGAGATGACGAAGCTGGTGAACAAGCACGTCAAGTAGGACGCCTCATCGTACGCACCGCAGTTGCAGGACCAGTCGGATACTGAAGTACCCAGCCCCGCAGTGGGGGGCCGGCGCGCTCGCCGGCCCCCGATGAGGCAACTCGCGCCTCGCCCCCACGCTTCCTTCCGACCGCCTCGTTTCGGTACGCCCCGACTCGTTCCGGAGCAGTCCGACGGAGCGCAGAGCCGGACATCCACGCCCGTAATCAGCTACTACTGAACGGCTTACCTCCAGATCAGGCACCTGGCACCGCGCTTGCCACTCTCACGGGCCAACAACGCGGACAACGGCCATCGGCCACGACAGTAATCATCACTTGGAGGTACGGTCATGAACCGCTCACTGATCACCATCGCACTCGCTGCCAGCCTGGCCGCATGCAGCGACGGAGCCGGCCCCGGCAGCGACGCCACGGTCTCCCTGTCGTTTGCAACACGAGCCCCCGGCGCCGCAGCGTCCGGCTTTTCCGCCAGCCTGATGTCGGACACGCTCGTGGACGGCACCAACACGCTCATCATCACCAAGGCGGAAATCGTGCTCCGCGAAATCGAACTGAAGAAGCAGGAGTACGAGGACTGCAACTCGTCGATGAGCGACGACGACTGTGAGGAGTTCGAGGTCGGTCCCCTGCTGGTCGACCTGCCGCTCAACGGCAGTGTCGAGACCGAGATCACGATCTCCCCGCCCGCCGACACCTACGACGAGCTGGAGTTCGACATCCACAAGGTCAGCAACGACGATCCCGAGGACGCCCAGTTCCGCGCGGACCACCCGCACATGATCGGCAAGAGCATCCGGGTAGAAGGCACGTTCAACGGATCGGCATTCGTATACGAGACCGATCTCGATGTTGAGCAGGAGTTCGATCTGTTCCCCCCGATCACGGTCACCGAGACGACGGCCGCCGTGAACGTCACCGTCCTGCTGGACCTGAACCAGTGGTTCCGGAACGGGACGAACCTCGTCAATCCGCAGACCGGCAACAAGGGCGGTGCCAACGAGGGCCTCATCAAGGAGAACATCAAGCAGTCGGTCGAAGCGTTCGAGGACGACGACGTCGATGGACACGACGACTGAGCCTAGGGGTGACGGACGAACCCTGTCGGGGCTGCCGCGCGTGCTAGATTGCACGCGTGGCAGCCCCACTCACCCGGAGCCGTACCATGAAGCACGCAGTGACAGCAGTGGCACTCGCCGGAATCGTGGCGCTCGGCGCCTGCAGTGATCCGACCCAGCTCGAGATGCGGGGAGGGGTCGCGGTCTCCTTCGCGACGCGGAGTCCGACCCTCGCTCCGGGTTTCTCCCCGAGCACCGCCGCCGTGCTCTTGGACGACACGTTGGTCACCGGATCCGACACGCTGATCATCACCCGAGCCCGTCTGGTCCTCCGCGATATCGAGCTGAAGCCGCAGGAGACCGTGAGCTGTGACGGCGACACGGGTCCGGGTTGCGAGGAAATCGAGCTGGGACCGTTTCTCGTCGAATTGCCGCTCGCCCAGGGTGCCCAGCAAGAGTTCGCTGTCGAGGTGCCGGCCGGTGCCTACTCTCGGATCGACTTCGAGGTCCACAAGGTCGGCGACGATCCCGCGGACCTCGCGTTCCTGACCCAGCATCCGGAGTTCGAAGACATCAGCATCCGGGTGGACGGCAGCTTCAACGGGTCCGCGTTCGTGTTCACGACGGACCTGAACGAGGAGCAGGAGCTGACGCTCGTGCCGCCCCTGGTCGTCACCGACACCACGAGCACCAACGTCACGATCCTGGTGGTGCTCGACTCCTGGTTCCGCACCCCCACGGGCGCGCTGGTCGATCCAGCCACCGCCAACAAGGGCGGTGCCAACGAGGGCCTCGTGACAGAGAACATCAAGCAGTCCCTCGACGCGTTCGAGGATCCCGACTCCGACGGTAGCGATGACTGAGGCAGTGCGTCCGTGACTCCCTCCCTCCTCCTTGCCGTCGTCGAGCTGTCCGACTCGTTCCGGCAGGTCTGGGACGATCTGGCTGGAGAGTTGGGCATCACGGCGGCGCGGTTCACGGTCAGCGACACGTTGCCGAGCTCCGCTCTCGCCGTCGTGCTCGCGGCGGGGGGAGAGGAAGACCAGGCCGTCGACATGCTACCGGCGATCCATCGCGCGCCTCACGTCCCCGTCTACGTCGTCGGCGGCCAGCCGTCGCACCGCTTCGGGGTCGAGACGCTACGACGGGGGGGGACGGATTACTTCGTGCTGCCGGCGGACCTCGGCCTGCTGCGCCGCACGCTCGCCGCGCGGGTGGACGCCGCCCGAAACCGTGACACCCAAACCGCACCTCCGGACGGCGCGGATCCCTTCGCAACGCTGTGCGGGCGCAGCCCTCGGCTCGCGGAGGTGCTCGACGCGGCTCGGCGCGTCGTGCAGCACGGTGGAGTCACGGTGCTCGTCCGGGGCGAGACCGGTACGGGGAAAGAGCTGCTGGCGCGCGCGTTGCACGACGGCAGTCCACGCCGCGGTGGACCCTTCGTCGCGCTGAACTGCGCGGCGATCCCCAGCGAGCTTCTGGAGAGTGAGCTCTTTGGTCACGAGCGTGGGGCGTTCACCCACGCCCACGCAGCGAAGCCCGGGCTCTTCGAAGAGGCGGATGGTGGCACGCTCTTCCTCGATGAGATCGGCCACCTGTCGCTGCCACTGCAGGGCAAGCTCCTGCGGACACTCGACGACCGGCGGATCCGCCGAGTCGGCAGTACCCAGAGCCGTGAAGTCGACGTCCGGATCATCGCTGCCACCCACGTGGATCTCGTCAGCGCGGTGCAGCAGGGCACCTTCCGTGAAGATCTGTACTACCGACTGAACGTCGTCACCCTCACGCTGCCACCACTGCGAGAGCGGGGTAACGATATCGAGGTCCTCGCCGAGCACTTCACCCAGCGACACGCCGCACGGTATCACATGGAGACGCCCGCACTCACCGAGGAGGTCCGTCTCGCCATCCGCCGGCATCCCTGGCCGGGCAACGTGCGCGAGTTGCAGCACGCCATTGAGCGGGCACTGCTGCTCTCCACGCCCGGCACGCTCGATCCGGCACACCTGGTCCAGCAGGACCGGCCCACCGCAACAGGGGGGAGCCCACTTCCCTTCCCCGCAACGCTCGACACCATCCAGGCCGCGGCCGTCAAAGCGGCCCTAGTCCAGCACGACGGCAACAAGACCGCCGCCGCCAAGCAACTCGGGATCTCACGCGCCCGACTCCAGCGGCTGCTGGAGCGGGGGGAGGACTGACGGTGCCACGGGATGAGCGCCTCCCATTCGACGACCCGCTCCGGGATGCACGCCGCGCCGTGCGGGAGGGACGGTACGCCGACGCTCTGGGCATGCTCGACAACGCCCCGCCCGAGGCGTGCGGCGCACCGGAAGGTCTGTTGCTCTCGGCGATGGCGCAGTGGCGGGTCGGAGCGTTCACCCGCTCCCGCGCCGCAGCGCTCCAGGCCCGGGACGCGTTTCGGGCCCGTGGCGACAGCGACGGGGAAATGCGCGCGGAGAATGTCGCGGCAGCGGGGGCGTTCGCGCTCGGGGACCTCTCAGAGGCGGACCGGGGGTTTACCCGCGCACTGCATCTCGCGGACGAGCTGAGCGACGACCTGATGATCGCCCGGTGCGCCAACAACCTCGGGAACGTCGCCTACTATCTCAAGCGCTCTGAGGTCGCCCTGTCGTTCTACAGGTTGGCCGTCGCCAACTTCGAGCGACTGGCGTTCGCCAGCGGCCTGGCTGAAGGATGGCTGAACACGACGATTGCCCTACACGACGCGGGTCAGCTCGAGGCATCGCGAGACGCGGGGGAGCGGGCGGTGGATGCCGCCGAACGCTCGGGTGAAGCACGGATTCTGGGTCAAGCCCTCGCCGCGCGGAGTGAAGCGGATGTCGCCAGAGGAGACGTGGACCTCGGACGCGCGCTCGCCGTGCGCGCGCTCGATCTGGCGCGCGAGCACGATCACGTCATGGGAGAGGCGGACGCGCTTCGCATTCTCGGCCAGATCGAACGGCTCCGCGGTGAGGCCCAGGAGGCCCGTCGGCTCCTCGAGGGGGCGTTGGCGATTGCCACGCGCCTCGCCGATCCATGGCGCCAGGGAGAGATCCACCGCGAGGTCGGCCTGCTGTACCGGAGCGTCGGGCGGCCGGCGGACGCGGTGGCGGCGTTTCGTGGGGCCGCGGAGGCGTTCGGACGGCTGGGCGCGGCCGGCCGCGCGGCCGAAATGGAGGAGCTGGCGGAGAGTACAATGGGGGGTGACTAGAACAGCTCGTGCTGCGAGAGCGGGGCGAACGACAGGCGGTGATGCGGCGTCGGGCCTGCCGTCGCTAGGGTCGTCAGGTGGTGCCGCGTCGCATACCCCATGTTGTGCTCCCAGCCGAACACCGGATAGCGCAGGGCGAGACGGGCCATGAGGCGGTCACGGGTGCACTTCGCGAGCACCGCGGCCGCGGATACCGACTGGCACAGCGCATCCCCACCCACGACTGACTCGTGGGCCTGACCCAACTCGGGGAAGGGGTTGCCGTCGAGCAGAATGTAGTCGGGATCGAGGGGTAGCCGGCTCAGCGCGCGGCGCATGGCGAGGCCCGTGGCCCGGCGGATGTTCATGCGGTCGATCTCCCGCACCGACGCACTCCCGAGGGCGTACGCACGAGCGGCCCGGCGGATGTCTCCGGCGAGCCGCTCGCGTTCCGGCGCGGTCATGACCTTCGAGTCGAGCAGACCATCTAGCGGCGACTGACCCGGACGGAAGACCACCGCGGCGGCGACCACCGGGCCGGCGATCGGTCCTCGCCCGACTTCGTCGACGCCGGCGACGAGCTGAAACCCGTTCGCCCAGAGCGCGCCCTCACGCTCAAGCGTCGGGACCGGCACTCAGAACTCTTGTCGCTCCCGGATGCGAGCCGCCTTGCCGGCGAGCTTCCGCAGGTAGTAGAGCTTCGCCCTGCGGACACGTCCGCGGCGCACCACGTCGATCTGGGCGACCAGCGGCGAGTGCAGCGGGAACACGCGCTCGACGCCGATGCCACCCGAGACCTTGCGGACCGTGAAGCTCTCGGCCATGCCGCCGCCCCGGCGCGCGATGCACACGCCCTCGAACGCCTGCAGGCGCTCCTTGTCACCCTCGCGGACGCGGACGGACACCCGCACCGTGTCCCCCGGCCGGAAATCGGGGACCTTGTCTTTCAGCCCTTCGCGCTCGATCGTCTCTATCACGTTCATGTCAGCCTCTCACGTCTCGGTCCCATCGGACCGCCGTTCACTCTGCTCGTACCGTGCCCATAGGTCCGGGCGTCGGGCCCGCGTCAGCGCCTCCGCCTGCGCTCGGCGCCACGCCGCGATCGCCGCGTGGTCACCGCTCAGCAGGACCTCGGGGACCGCCATCCCCCGATACTCGCGCGGCCGAGTATAGCTCGGCGGGCTGAGTAGCCCCTCGTAGAACGAGTCGCTCGCCGCCGATTCGTGGTCTCCCAGCGCGCCCGGCAGCAGCCGCACCACCGCATCCACGATGCAGAGGGCGGGGAACTCCCCACCCGAGAACACCGCGTCGCCGACCGCTACCTCTTCCACACCCTCACGCTGTGCCACCCGAGCGTCCACGTCCTTGTAGTGGCCGCACAGCAGCGTCAGCTCGCGACCGACGCTGAACCGGACCGCCGCGTCGTGCCCGAACGACCGTCCGCGCGCCGACAGCAGGACGATGGGCGGCTCGGGCTCTATCGCGTCCAGCGCCTCGTAGAACGGCTCCGGCTTGAGCACCATGCCGGCACCGCCCCCGAAGGGATAATCGTCTACCGTCTCGTGCCGGTCGTGCGTGAACTCCCGCAATCCGACCACTCGGTATTCGACCAGTCCCTTGGCCGCCGCGCGCCCCGGAATGCTGGTCCGGAACGGCATCTCGAACAGCTCCGGGAACACCGTGACGACGTTGATCCGAAGCACCGACTACAACTCCAGCAGTCCCGCCGGCGGATCGATGGTGATCCGTCGCGCCGACCGGTCGATATCGAGAACGATCGGCCGCCGAAACGGCACGAGCAC
Organism: Gemmatimonadota bacterium; assembly: GCA_039584325.1. GTDB lineage: Bacteria > Gemmatimonadota > Gemmatimonadetes > Gemmatimonadales > GWC2-71-9 > JAOTVV01. The sequence continues at coordinate 19,227 of JBDGYA010000035.1, read as the reverse complement.
CTCGCGCGCGCCCACGTCGACCTGCAACAGCCTCCCGCCTCCGGGAAGGTCGACCAGACCCGTGGCGTGCCCGACTACCTCGCCGTCGACCACGATCGCCGTCCCGGGCACCTCGTGCACGTACAGCTCATCCTCTGCGGGCGGCCGCAGGTCCGAGCGCGGCATACCGAACAGTCGCTGCGGCCAGCCCTCGAGCGTGGTGCGATCGTCGATCGCCTCGAACTTGAGCAGCCACTGCCGCTGGTACGGCCGGCTCCGCTCGATAACGACCGGATCGCCGATCGGGCACCCCTCCTCGTCTACGGGGACGAGGGTACGACCGGCGACCAGCACGTCGTGCGGATCGTCGGTCAGTGCCCAGACCACCGCGTCGCCCTTCAGCCCGTGTGGCTTCTTGAGGCGCGCCACCGCCAGGTAGCCGCCCTCCACCGGACCGTCAGCTCTCTGCTGCTGCGCCCTGGAACACGCCCGCCCGCTTCAGCAGCGAGCGCACGGTGTCCGACGGGGTCGCCCCCTTCTGCAGCCACTCCCGGGCGCGCTCGACGTCCACCGTGATCGTCGGCGGCTCGGCCCGCGGGTTGTAGTGCCCAATGGTATCGACGGACCGACCGTCACGGGCGGAGCTGCCCTCCGCCACAACGATGCGGTACTCGGGCTGCTTCTTTCGCCCGGTGCGGCGCAACCGAATTCGCGTTGCCATATCCCTGACCTATGAAAACTGCTGAAACATGCCGCGCGGCATCGTGCGACCCGCGCGCTTCATCATCTTCTGCATCTGCTCGAACTGCTTGAGCAGCGCGTTCACTTCCTGCACCGTCCGCCCAGCCCCGTTAGCGATCCTGAGCCGTCGCGAGCCGTTGAGGAGCTGCGGCCTGCGCCGTTCCTCGGGCGTCATCGACTGGATGATCGCCTGCACATGGCGTATCCGGTTCGGATCGGTGTTCGCCTGCTTGAGGAGCTTCGCGTTCATCCCCGGCAGCATGCCGATCAGACCTTCGAGCGGACCCATGCTCTGCACCTGCTGCATGGCGAGGAGGAAGTCCTCCAGATCCATGCCCTTCTTCGACGTCGCCTTGCGGGCGATGCGCTCGGCGTCCTCACCCTCCACCGCCCGCTGCGCCCGTTCCACCAGGCCGACGATGTCCCCTCGCTCGAGGATCCGCCCGGCCATGCGCGCCGGGTCGAATGGCTCGAGCGCATCGAGCCGCTCGCCAATCCCGACGTACTTGATGGGGGCGCCGGTCACGCCGTAAATCGAGAGCGCCGCTCCGCCGCGGGCATCGCCGTCGAGCTTGGTCAGGACGACCCCCGTGATGCCGAGGGTCTCGTGAAACCCGGTGGCGATCCGCACCGCATCCTGTCCCGTCATCGCATCGGCGACGAGCAAGACCTCGTGGGGCGACACCGCCTCTTTGAGCTCGGCAAGCTCCGCCATCATCTCGTCGTCTATCTGCAGCCGCCCCGCCGTGTCCACCAGCACGGTGCGGGCTCGCGCACGGCTGGCCGCGGCGATGCCCTGCTGTACCAACTCCACCACGCCGCCTTGACCGGCCGCGGGGCGGTCTGGCGGGGGGACGGACGTCTGCTGCCCGTCGCGTTCGGCCACGCCGAACATCCCCACCCCCACCTGCTGCGCGAGCTGCCGGAGCTGGTCCTCGGCTGCGGGCCGGTACACATCCGCCGCGACGAGGAACGGCGCCTTCTGCTCTAGCTTTAGCTGCTTGGCCAGCTTCGCGATCGTGGTGGTCTTTCCCGATCCCTGCAGCCCCACCACCAGCACGACCGTCGGCGGCACCGACGCGAACCCGATCGGCGCCCGGGTCTCGCCCAGCAGCCGTACCAGCTCGTCGTGGACGATCTTCACGAGCTGCTGGCCCGGGCTCACGGCCTTGACCGCTTCGAGCCCGACCGCCTGCTCACGAATCCGCTCGACGAAGGTCCGCGACAGCTCGTAGCTGACGTCCGCCTCGAGCAGCACCCGCCGGATCTCCCGGAGCCCGTCCCGGATGTCGGACTCCGTGAGCACGCCGCGGCCCGTCAAGTTCTTCAGGGCCGCGGTCAGATTTTCCGACAGACTCCCAAACATAGAGCCTTGCAATATAGAGGATTACGGGAGGTGGCGCTACAGCCCCGATTCCGCCTGGAGCCCGTGATTCCTCCCCATTCTCGCGGGCCGGTCCCTCGCAGATCGGGCCCGAGCTCAGACCACGAGCGCCGCCAGCAGAGTGTAGACCACCGCCGCAAGGCCGGCCGCCGTCAGCGCCAGCGGGATCTGCGTGTACACGTGGTCCATCAAGTCCGAGCCCGTCGCGAGCGAGGACAGGATCGTCGTGTCCGAGATCGGCGAGCACTGGTCACCGAACACGCTGCCACCGAGCACTGCTCCGAAGCACAGCGTCAGGAAGAGGGGATCCTGATTGATCGCATACGCCAGCGGCATGGCGACCGGAAAGATCACCGCGTACGTGCCCCACGACGTGCCGGTCGAGAAGGCGATGACCATACCCAGCACCAAGAGCAACGCCGGCAGCACGACCGGGGTGAGAAAGCCCGAGGTCATCTCGATGATGTAGGGAGCGGTCCCCACGGAGTCGGCCACAGTCTTGAGCGTCACGGCCAGGGCCAGCACGATCGCCCCGATCGTGACACCCTTGCACCCATCGATGACCGCATCGATCGTGGCCTTGAGCGACATCCCTTTCACAATGGCGATCACGATGCCGACCAGCACGGCGAGCAGGAACGCCTCAGCGATGAGCAGCGTCGGCTCCTCCCACTGCAGGATGAAGAACGTGTACAGGTACGGCAGGATCGCCACGCCGAGGAGGGTGCCCATCGGCCCGAGGAAGTCGATGAGTCCGCTCCGATAGCCCTCGGCGATGCGCAGCGTGGACAACTCCTCGGAGGCCAGTGGCTGCGCGTCCGGCCGGTTCAACTGCCCCGTCTGCCGGGCCCGGGTGATCGCCCGGGTCATCTTCCACCCCACCACCAGCGGCACGTCTCCCCACAGCTTGCCGGGGAGGAACGGCATCCGCTCGATGGCGAACAACAACGTGAAGAGGACCGCGAACCAGGCGTAGAAGTTGAACGGCAGCGCCGTGAAAAAGAACCCGATGCTCTGGGGCACGGTCTCCAGCGGGGGGATCGTCCCGACCACCAGGCCACCGACGTAGATCGGCCAGACGTTGAACGGGATGAGTGTCGCCGCCGGTGATGCCGTCGAGTCGACGATGTACGACAGCTCTTCGTGCGACACGCGGTTCTGGTCGCACACCGGCCGCACCGTGGTCCCGGTGAGGACCGTCGAAATCGTGCCGCCCTGGTGGAACACGATGCCCATGACCCAGGCGAAGAACTTCGCGGTCCGCGGTCCGACCACGAGCTTGCTCCCGGCCCACTCCGCGAACACCTGCGCCCCGCCGGTGCGGGTCCAGAGACCGATCAACCCTCCCAGCGCCCACAGGTAGACCAGCAGGATGAGCGCGTACGCCTCGCTCCCGACCGACGGAATGAGGTACCCCTGGACGATGTCCTGCGGCAGCGTGTACCACCGCTCGCCGCTGATGACCGCGCCGAGCGCGATGCCGATGAAGAGAGAGCTGACCACTTCGCGGGTCGCGAACGCGAGGATGATGGCAACGGCCGGCGGCAGGACCGACCAGATGCCGTAGTGCTCACCCTGCTGCGGGATCCGGCCGACGGCCGCCACGGCGACCAGAAAGACCAGAGCGCTCACCCAGAGCAGGATACGACGTCTCTTCACTCCGGATCCTCCCTGAGGGCGGCGGCGCGGCGCGGCGGGACGTTGGCACATGCGTGGCCGATACTAACGCAAACCCGACACCTTGGCAAAGCGAACCACGAGCGCGGATGATACATTGCGTCGTCCCGGGTGGCGGAAACCGAAGGCCGTCGATCCCCGTACCGGACAAGGAGAGCCGCAGACGAGGGACATGGACGTGAGGCACCCAGCCCGCAACAGCACCGTGCCCGTCGGACCCGCCGACGGCGCCGCCAGCCCCACTCACCACCGGCCACATCCGTGATCGCCGAGTTCTCGCTCCTTCGCGCGTCCGTGACGGTCGTCTTCGGTGCCCTCGCCGGCGGGCTCACCAATGCCGTCGCGATCTCCATGCTGTTCCACCCGTACGAGCCACGCGGACCATGGCGGTTCAAGCTCCAGGGCGCGATTCCGAAGAACAAGTCTCGTCTGGCCAAGACCATCGGCCGCACGGTCGGCCAGCGGCTGATCACGTCGCAAGATCTGACCGCACAGTTGAGCGCGCCCGGCATGCGGGAGGCGTTCGACACGGCGGTCCGGCAGTTCGTCCAGGGGCTCCTCGATACCGAGCGCGGGTCACTGCGCGACGAGCTGCCGCCGGGGCTGGTGCGAGAACTGGAATCGAGCATCGAGGCCATCGCCGAGCGGGTGGCGGACTCGACGGTCACCTACGTCGCATCCGACACGTTCCAGGCAACGGTCGAGGGCTTCCTCACCCGGGCGCACGACGAGTTCGCGGACCGGCCCATCGGGGAGGTCCTGACGCTGGCCCGCCAGGAGGCCATCCGGGACCGGGTCGAGCGGTGGGTCGTCGACGCCGCTGAGAGCCCGGAGCTGGCCTCCACCATCGAGGGCTGGATCGACCGGCACGTCACGCAGCTTCGGCAGGACCGGACTCCCCTGCTCGAGCGACTGCCCCAGGACCTGGTCGCGGTTGTCGAACGCGAGATGGCCGGCTACCTGCCGCTGGCGCTGGACCGGATGGCGGCCGTACTCGCGAACCCGGACGCCCGGACGCGTATCCAGCGGGCGCTCCACGAGCTGTTCCAGCGGTTCGTGCGGGAGCTGCTCCTGCACGAGCGCATCGTCGCCCGATTGATGGTCACCGAGAAGACCATCGCGCGGCTGCTCGACAACTTCGAGCGGGAAGGCGTCGACCATCTCGCCGCACTGCTGGATGAGCCGGCAATGCGTACGCAGATCGCCCGCAGCATCAACGACGCGGTCGTCACCTTCCTGCAGCGCCCGCTCAGCGAGCACCTCGAGCGCCTGGGGCCCGAACGCATCGCCGGGCTGCAGCAGACGGCCGCTCGGTACATCACCGCGGCCCTGCGCGATCCAACCACGCGGCAACATGCTATCGAGCAGCTCGACCGGGCCCTGCAGGCGGCGGAGCGTCGTACGTGGGGCGAGCTGCTCCACCGTCTTCCGCCCGAGCGCGCCGCGCAGTGGATCGCCGACGCGGCCCGCAACCGGCGGGTGCACACCTGGATCGCCGACGGCACCGATGCGGCCCTGCGCGCGCTGCTCGACCGACCGATCGGCCGGCTGTCGGATCGGCTCCCGTCCGATCAGGTCGATCGCGTGGTGGCCGAGCTGTCGCCGGCACTGTGGCGGTGGATCGAGCAGCAGGTACCCGAGATCGTTGCGCGGGTGGACGTGCAGTCGATGGTCGAGGAAAAGGTGCTCGGCTTCTCGCTGCGGCGGATCGAGGAGATCGTACGCGCCACGAGTCAGCGCGAGCTGGACATCATCATCCGGTTGGGCTACGTGCTGGGTGCGGTAGTGGGCGCGCTCGCGTACAGCGTCTCGCTCCTCCTGCCGTAGGCGACGCGGTCGGGCTCAGTTCCCGATGTCCGCCACTGCGACCGTCGGCGGGGCGTCCCACCCCCACCACGCGTGCGGGGCATCGAACAGCACAACGCCGGGCCGACCGTCAATGGCGACGCGCTCGATCGTCGAGCGCCGCCCGGGCCCCTGCCGGTCGGTCCAGGCGCGCGTCAGCAGCGTTGCGAACCGGTCCGCCGCACGGGCATCGTCCCAGACCGAGAACCACGCCAGGGCCCGGCCGTCGTCCGTCTCGTACACGGCATACCGGTCACCACCCCAGCCCCCCGCTCCCGCGCGCGCCATGCTCTCGCTGCCGAGCAGCTCGGCGAGGAGAATCCGCGTCTCGAACGCTCCCAGCACGTCGGAATACAGCGGCGCAGAGCCACCGCGTACCTCGAGTGCCACGGGCACGTCACCGCCGAGGTAGCGGTCCGGGTACAGCACCTGCTCGGTCGACTCCGGCAGATACCGGCCGTAGGGGAGCGTATCGGGATGGACCCCGGTGAACCACCGTACGAAGTTGGCGCCCTCCAGATACGGAAAGACGATCCCCTCCTGGATGATGAGCGGAGCGGAACTGAACACGGGCATCTGCGCGTGTTGCTGCTTCAGTGACTCGCGGTAGGTCTCCCAGAAATTCGGGATCGCGTTGAAATCGCGATCCGGCATGAGGATGGTGAGCGAGGCCAGCGTCGCCTGCCCTTCCAGGACCGCCTGCGCCGCCATGCGGGCGTCGTTGCTGCGGTCCGGCGCGAGGAGACTGTCCACCGGCAGGTACTGCCCCTGCAGCGCGTGAACCATCTCGTGTGCGAGAACCATGCGGAGGAACGTAGGGTCGGTGCTCTCGACGATGTAGAGCGCGACCGAATCCGGGTCGTAGTAACCGATGACCTGCTCAGTGTAGAGGGACAGGAAGAGCTGGTGCAGGTCGAGCGTGTCCGACAGCAGCCCGAAGAGCCGGTACGCCGCGGACATCCCGTCCAGCAGCTCCGGCGGCAGATCAGCGTCCAGCTTGGCGGCCAGGTACTCTCGGACCTGCGCCTTCGACCGCAGCGCGACCACCGGATCCTCCTTGAACGGGAGGCCCACGGCGCGCTCGACCTGGGGCACCAGCTTCTCGACCATGGCCCGCATCTCGCCATCCGCCTGGGCTTCGGAGCGCTCGCCGCAGGCGATCAACCCGAGGGCGAGAACGGTGATCGGCAGTATCCGCATTGCGTATCGCAGCTCCCGCATGTCGAACGGGCTTCGCATCGGTGCTCCTCTGGAGCATGGGACGTGCGGAAGAAGAATAACCCCGAGGTCCGGAAAGGTTCGCCGGGCCAACAACGATGGCGGGGACCGTCGACATGCGCCGACGATCCCCGCCAGGAAGCCGTGCGGGCGCGAGGTTACCCAGCGCGCCGCAGCCGGACACTCCCGTTCACAGTACTGATACTCAGATCCCGGCCACCGGAGCCGATGGTGCCCGATACCTGCTTCGGACCGAACCGACCCTGCACGGTGAGCGGGAAGTCCGTATCGAAGCTCCCGTTCACGGTGCTCGCCTTCACGTTCGCGCCGACCCCCGCCGGGAGCGTGAGGTCGATGCTCCCGTTGACGGTCGAGAACTCCAGATCGCCCTGCCAGTCACCACTCCCCAGGGAGGCTTCGATACCGCCGTTCACGGTCGTCGCCTTCACGTAGCCTGCCGCGGCCACGTCGATGCCTCCGTTCACCGTGGACGCGTGCACGTTGCCGCCGATGCGATCGGACGAGACGTCGCCGTTCACCGTCTTGGCGATGAGATTGACGCCGGCCGGCACGCGTACCGTGAACTCGACCCTCGTGTCGTTGTCGCGTACGTTCATCCGGCCGCCGCTTCCCGGCGCACACTCGTTGGGGCGCTTGCCTTCCTCGCTAGGATACATCGCGCAGATCGTCACACCACCGGCGTGCTCGACGACGTCGAACGTCACGTCCGCGGGATTCCCCTCGTCGCCGGCACGCTTCACGGCCGTGACCTCCACCTGCGAGCCGCTCGCGGCCATCGCCCGGATCTCACCATTGATGCCCTTGATCTCGATGGCGTCGCCGTTGTCGATGCGGCCCGACCACTGGAAGTCCGACTCCTGCGGCGTCGCCGGCGCTGGGATCGGGGTGGCCATTCCAGCCCCGATCAGGCCGGCTGCCACCAGAATGGGAAAGAGCTTCATGTCTCCGTTCTCCTTGCTGTGAGGTGCATCTATGGTCGCTCGAGGCGGATCGTCCCGCTGAACGACTCCAGTTCCATCCGGGCGCTCCCGGCACCCAGGGACAGGCTGACCGTGCGGCCGCCGCTTTCGGTCTTCTGCAGCGTCACCGGAAAGGCCGTCTCGAAAGCGCCGCCGAAGGTCGAGGCCTCGATGGCCACGTCGGCGTTAGCCGGTACCGTGACCACTACGTCGCCCGCGTGGGTCGAGAGCGAATACTGTCCGCCCGGCTCGATGGTGCCATCGTACAGGATGTCACCGTTGAGCGAGTAGGCATCGACGGCATCGGACGTAATGTCCCGCAGCGTCACGGCTCCGTTCAGGCTGTGCGCCCGGATCGCTCCCGCGCTGCCGGTGACGCTCACGGTCCCGTTGTTCGTCTCGACGTCGATCCGGCCCTGCGCCCCGCGCACGTCCACCGAGCCCTGCAGGGAGTGGAGCCGGACAAAACCCCGGCCGCCCTCGAGACGGATCGCACCGTGCGTGGTGGAGACTTGTACCGCGCCGTCCACACCCGACAGATCCGCGGACACCATCGGACCGCTCAGCTCCACCGGCATGTCGCGCGGCACCGTGACGGACACCGATAGTGCTGCCGACACGCCGTGCGGGAAGTCCGTGCCTACCTTGATAGTGCCGTTCGTCGCGCGCACGTCCACGCCGCCCCGAGGCGAAACCACGCGCACCTCGCGACGGTCCCACACGCGCACCGTGACGTCGGCCTGCATCAGACTGAGTTTCAGCTCGGCACCGGCCGGCGCGGGCAGCACCGTATCCGTTCCCTGCTGCACCGGCGCGCCCGCCAGCATCACCAACATCAGCGTCGTCACCATCGTCGCATCCTCGTTTGGGCTTTCACGTCAGCTGGAAGTCGCGGCCAGGGAGACAGCCTGCTGGAGCACCTCGATCTTGCGGCGCATGGCAGTCGTCAGGTGTCCCGAGAGATAGGGATTGGCCGGATCCTCCTCGAGCGCGGCGACCGCGTCGGCGATCGCCCGGTCGATCGTTGCCAGGCTCTCCTCGATCACCCGTACCGTGGCCGTGTCCAACCGGTCACGATTGAGCGCCAGCACCCGCTCTAATTCGCTCACCGCGGGCTGGAACTCGCTCACCACGCCGCCGACGGGCGTCGTCACCACCAGCGCCGGCTGCGGCGCGACACTTGGCGTGCGCCCACTCGTCAACCCGATCCAGAGCGCGCCGGAAGACACCAGCAACAGTGCCAGGCCAGCAGCGGCGAGCTGCGGGACCGAGAACGACACGTGCCGGCGGCGCAACTGCTTCCAGAGCGAGAGGGACGTGACGTCGGGTGACTGCTCCAGGCGTGCCGCGATGCCCGACCACAAGTCGCGATCGGGCTCCCGATCGGACAGGCCCCGGGCGCGCGCCAGCACCGACCGCAGCTCCACCACCGTGTCCACACAGGTGGAGCACTCGCGCAGATGCGCCTCGAGTGCCGCGGTGGTCGCCACATCCAGCTCACCATCCACGTACTCCGAGAGTCGATCGTTCCACCGATCGGTCACGATCCGCTCCTAGCGTTCCAGATGTCGTCTGAGCGCCATGCGGGCCCGGTGAAGCTGCGCTTTGGTCGTGCCCTCCGTGACGCCCAGCATGCCGGCGATCTCACGGTGCTTGAACCCCTCGACGTCGTGCAGCACGAAGACCTCACGCGCGCCGTCCGGCAGGCGTTCGATGGCCGATTCGAAGTCGACGTGGAAGGCCGGGTCGTGTCGTCGGGTACCGGCCGTCTCGAGCGCCGTATCGTCCTGGCGCAGCCGCTCCCGATCCCGACCCCGTGCCGCCCGCCACCCCAGCAGGAGATTGATGCCGAGTCGGTGCAGCCAGGTGCCGAAGGCCGCGTCGCCGCGGAACGTGCCCAGCTTGCTCCAGGCCCGGATGAAGATCTCCTGTGTCGCATCATCGGCGTCTTCTTCCCCCACCATGCGGCGCGCGAGGCTGTAGATCCGGCCCACCTGGGCCCGGTACAGCCGCTCGAACGCTGCGGTGTCTCCGTCGGCCGCCCGACGGACGTCGTCCGATCCGATCCGGGAATCGACGTCCGGGGTCAGGCTCATGGCGATGGCTCCCAGAACGCCCTCCCTGATTCCACCGCTTTGGATGGGTGGGGAGGGCAAAGGGTTGACGCGGGCATCCCGGGGGTTGGGATCAGCCGATCAGGGAGAGATACCATCCGACGATCCGGTCCCCGAACACGAAGACCACCGCGGCCGCCGCCGCGAGGAAGACGCCGAAGGGCACGAGCGCCTTCTTGCGGATCGTGAGCGGGACGAAGATGAGCGTGCCGAGGAGCGCGCCGCCGAAGATGGTCAGCAGCACGCCCTTCCAGCCGACGAACGCCCCCACCATGGCCATCATCTTGATGTCCCCTCCCCCCATGGCTTCCTTGCCGAACGCCTTCGCGCCCGCCCAGGCAACGAACCACAGCAGGAAGAACCCGACCGCGGCACCCAGGAGGGCCTCCCAGAGGCCGGGAAGTCCGGCTCGGAGCGACAGCAGCAGCCCGAGGCCCAGCCCACCCAGCGTGTACTCGTCCGGAATGAGGTAGTGCCGCGCGTCGGTCACGGCGATCCCGAGCAGGATGGTCCCGAACGCGGCGGCGGCCAGCGCGGTGAGTTCCACGCCGTAATACCAGAACGCCGCCGCCCAGATTAGCGCGATGAGCAGTTCGACCAGGGGGTACTGGGCCGAGATACGCGTGCGGCAGCGGCGGCAGCGCCCGCCCAGCAGCACCCAAGACAGGATCGGGACGTTGTCGTACCACGCGAGCTGGTAGCCGCAGGACGGGCAGCGCGATCGAGGGCGCAGCACAGACTCGTCCTTGGGAAGGCGCAGGATGCAGACGTTGAGGAAGCTGCCGAACACGGCCCCAAACAGCGCCGCCACCGCGACGACGAATGCGTCAGCCTGCACGGCTCACCTCGTACAGCAGGATGCCCGCAGCGACCGCGACGTTCAGGGACTCCGCACCACGCGCGAGCGGGATCGCCACCCGCTGGCGGGCGATGCTCTGCAGGGACGCCCGGACACCCGCGCCCTCGTTCCCAACCACCAACGCTACGCGCGCCGGCCGGTCCAGGCGGTCCAGCGCCCTGCCCTCTGTCGCGGCAATCCAGACATCCACCTGCTCACGCCGCGTCCACACCGTGAACTCCCCATCGGTCAGCAAGAGGGCGGGGAGCCGGAACGTGGCCCCCATGGCACCCCGCAACACCTTCGGGTTTCTGGCATCCGCCGTTCCGGGCAGCAGGAGCGCGCCCACTGCCCCCAGCGCGTAGGCCGTGCGGATCAGCGTGCCCACGTTGCCGGGGTCCTGCACCGCATCCAGCACGAGCACCGTCCCGCCCTGGGCGAGATCGAGATCCTGCAGGCGCCACGTGGGCGTCTCGATCAGGGCCAGGATGCCCTGCGGCGAATCGGTATCCGCGAGTCCGGCAAAGGTCCTGTCCGGCACGTCCTCGACGGGCACGGCGTGCGCGGCGAGCCGCTGGATGACACCCGCCGTCCGTGGATGATCCAGCGCCGACTGGGCAACCACCACCCCCTCGAACCGCACACCCGCCGCGAGCGCTTCCTCGACGAGGCGCACGCCCTCGGCGACGGCCACCGGGCTTCTCTTGCGGGCCCGGCGCCGTTGTAGATTGCGTACCTGCGTGACCAGTGCGGAGGCCATCTCGCCCTCTCGTTGAGGATGCGGAGCGCCGCGCCGCAAATGCAGCACGGGAACGCGTTCAATGTGTTCGTGCGACACCCTTTCGCCAAGCGGTTCGCCGTTGGCAGGAGACGCGATGCGCATCGCCTTGACCATTGCCGGCTCCGATTCCGGCGGTGGCGCCGGGATCCAGGCCGACCTCAAGACGTTCCACCAGTTCGGGGTGTTCGGCACGAGTGTCGTGGTGGCGATCACCGCGCAGAACACGCGTGGCGTCACCGGGGTGCACGCGGTGCCGATCGACCTCGTGCTGGCGCAGGTCGAGGCGGTCGCGAGCGACCTGCCCCCCGCGGCGGTCAAGACCGGCATGCTGGCCACGGCCCCCCTGGTCGAAGCGGTCGCGCAGGCGATCGCGGCGCACCGGTTCCCGCACTACGTGCTCGACCCGGTGATGGTCGCCACCTCGGGTGACCGGTTGTTGGACCGCGACGCCGAGCGGGCCGTCGCCGAGGCGCTGGTGCCGCTCGCAGCGCTGGTCACCCCCAATCTCGAGGAGGCTCAAGTCCTCGCCGGCGGAGAGGTAGCAACGGTGCGCGACATGGAGATGGCCGGCCGGGAGCTGCTCGACCGCGGGGCCGGAGGCGTGCTGATCAAGGGGGGTCACGGATCCGAGGAGACCGTGACGGACGTGCTCGTGACAGCGGCCGGCGTGCGCCGGTTCGAGCAGCCCAGGCTCGACACGACGTCCACCCACGGAACCGGCTGCACGCTGTCGTCGGCGATCACGGCGGGACTCGCCCTGGGCCGACCCCTGGAGAATGCCGTCGAGCGCGCGCTCGACTTCGTACACCGGGCCATCGCGTCCGCGCCGGGGCTCGGCGGGGGCCACGGGCCGCTCAATCACTTCGCACCGGTCGAGGAGGTGACACGGTGAGTCGTCGGCGCAAGGGAAACTGGCAGCGAACGGCACCGCCCGAACGCGGGCTGTTCTGCAATCGCACGCTGAACCTGCGGACGATCCGGGCCATCGGGTACGACATGGACTACACCCTCATCCACTACCGGATCGAGGAGTGGGAACGCCGTGCGTACGAGCACCTGCGCGACAAGCTGCAGGCGCTCGGCTGGCCGGTTGGAGACCTCGAGTTCGACATGACGCTCGTGATCCGCGGACTGATCCTCGATGTCGAGCTGGGCAACATCCTCAAGGTCAACCGGTTCGGGTACGTCAAGCGCGCCATGCACGGCACGCGTGAGATGCCGTTCGACCAGCAGCGCGAGCTGTACGGTCGCGAAGTGGTGGACCTCGCGATGGACCGGTACGTCTTTCTCAACACCCTGTTCTCCCTCTCCGAGGCGTGCATGTACACGCAGCTGGTCGACCGCCTCGACGAGGGTGCCCTCACGGGCGTGCTCGGGTACCGCGATCTCTACCGGCGGGTGCGCACGTCGATCGACGAGGCGCACATGGAAGGGCAACTCAAGGCCGAGATCATCGCGGACCCGGACCGGTTCGTCGAGCGCGATCCCGACCTCCCCCTCACCCTGCTCGACCAGATGCACGCAGGGAAGAAGCTCCTCGTGATCACCAACTCCGAGTGGGCCTACTCCCAGGCCATGATGAGCTACGCGTTCGATCAGTTCCTGCCGAAGGGCACGACGTGGCGCGACCTGTTCGAGCTGGTGATCGTCTCCGCCCGCAAGCCGGCGTTCTTCATCGACCGCGGACCGGTGTTCCGCGTGGTCAACGACGACGGGCTGCTGGAGCCGGCACCGATGGGCATCAAATCAGGCGGCCTGTACCTCGGTGGCAATGCGCGCATGGTCGAGGACTATCTCGGCGTCTCGGGTGACGAGATCCTCTACGTGGGCGACCACATGTACACCGACGTGCACGTGTCGAAGAACGTGCTCCGCTGGCGCGCGGCGCTGGTGGTGCGCGAGTTGGAGACCGATTTGCTCGCGGAAACGGAGTTCGCGTCCGACCGACTGCAGCTCAACGGCCTGATGAAGAAGAAGGAGCGGCTGGAGCTGCGACACGCCCATCTGCGGGTACGGCTACAGCGGCGCCGACAGGGCTACGGAAGGGGCGGCCGGGCCGGGCCCTCCGCCGCCGCACTGGAACGCGACCTGGCTGAGGCGTGGAGCCGGCTGCACGAGTTGGACGAGGCGATCGCGCCGCTGGCCCGACGCGCCGGGCAGCTCAACAACGCGCGCTGGGGTCAGCTCATGCGCGCCGGGAACGACAAGAGTCACCTGGCTCGGCAGATCGAGCGCTACGCCGACGTGTACACGTCCCGCGTGTCGAACTTCCTTTCCCAGACCCCATTCGTCTACCTGCGGTCGGCGCGGGGCACGCTGCCGCACGATATCGACGAGGTGTAGGGCGGTAGGACGGTAAGACGGTAGTCAGGGAAAGCGGTCCAGCGCACGGCGGAACGGTGGTCCGGCCGTCGGTAGGACGTCAGGCACTTCAGTGACAGTAGGCCGAGCCGTGGATACCGATCCGCCTATCCGCCCGTAAACCCCTCCGGCCGCGCCATCATCAGCAGAAACAGCCCCACCCCCGTGCCGATCGCGAGCACGACGATGTCACCGGTCAAGAACCAGAACACGGCCCCCGCCGTGGCGAGCGCGTCGGTGAGCGCCCAGATCGTGAGCACGCGCCCGCCGTGGCTCCGCCACCATTCCGCTGCATCGGTCGCCGACCGGACGTCCGGCAGCCCGGCCCGCAGGATCCGCTGGATCAACAGCGTGCCCAGCATGAGCGTGAACACGGCGATCCGCAGTGCCGCCAGGGGGAGGTCGACGCCCACGCCTCGCAGGCCGACGAACTGCCGCACCAGCACGAGGGCGAGGACCAGCACGAACACCGAGCCGACGAGGGCGCCGTGCAGCATCCTCGCCGATGCCGCGTTCATGGCAACGGACCGCCCACTACGCGCTTCACCAGGGTACCCTGCGGCAGCCTCGTTCCGGTGTCGACGCCGTTCAGCAACGCCACCCGCTCCAGGTCGACCTGCGACGGGTAGCGACGATTGAACTCGGCGAGTGTCATCGCGCGGTCGAGCCGGACGATCGACAGCTCGAGGGGCTGCGCGCGCAGCGCGCTTGCATCGGTCAGCTCGGCAAAGCTGCGGTGCGATGCGTCGATGGCTCTCTGGTAGCTGCTCCATCCAGCCGCCGTCGTGAAGCCGGTCAGCTGATACACTCTCCCACCGAATTCGATGAAAGTGGCGAGGCCCCGGATGGCGGTCCCGTCGTCTTGCGTGACCGAAAATGGCAGGGTGGCGGCGCGGAGCCCATTGATGGTGGTCGCCTGGACGGCGCCGGCCTGGATGCCATCCTCGGCCGCCAACGAGCGCGCCGCGGCGTCCGCAGAAGTGATTTCCGACAGCGTGAGCTGGATGCTGGCATCGTTGTTCGGGCTCATCGCGACCACGCCGGCCGCGTAGTTGGCGGTGTTCCACCCGGACGGAAAGTCCATGCGGAACTTCAGGTCCGGATGGAAGAACGCTGTCTCCCGGAAAAAGCCCAGCCGCGGATTCGCCCCGTACACCAGACCGTCGAGCCGCCGCATGTAGCCGTCCTCGTTCACGATGGTCCCGTTGTTCCGCAGCGTATCGAGGGCGGCGAGCATGCGCTGTTCGCGGTTCTCCGGATTGGGATGCGTGGACTGCCACTCGGGCACCCGCTGTCCTCCTCCGGCCGAGCTGACCCGGCTCAGCATGGTGTAGACTCCCGGCATCTCGCTGGCGTCGTAGCCGGCGCGGACCATGTAGCGCATGCCGAGATCGTCCGCCTGTCGTTCGTCGTCACGGCTGAACTTGAGAAACAAGAGCTGCATGCCCGCGCCGCCGATGCCCAGGACCAGGCCGGAATACTGGTCGGGCACCAGCACGGCGCCGGCGATCAACCCGACTTGCGCCAGCTGCTGCTGCGACATCTGCTGCGCGGAGTGCCGTGCGGTCACGTGACCGATCTCGTGTCCCACGACCGAGGACAGCTCGGCCTCGGAGTTGAAGTAGGCCATGATGCCGCGCGTGATATAGATGAAGCCGCCGGGCACGGCGAAGGCATTGATCGCGGGGTCGTCGATCAGGCGAAACGCCCACGGGAGGTCGGGGCGCTCGGACCGAGCGGCCATCTTCTTCCCGATCTGGTCGAGGTACTGCTGCAGACTCTCGTCCGGATACAGGCCGTACTGCGACACGATCGCCGGGTCGGCCTGGAGCCCCATCTGGATCTCCTGGCTCTCGCTGACGAGCATGAACTCCCGCTCGCCGGTTGCGGGGTTCACCGCACAGGAGAGGGCGGTAACGGCGGCGACGGCGACGGCGAGCGGGACTGCTGAGCGGAAGCGACGCATGGAGGTTCCTCCGAGGTCGGATCGGACGCAGAGATGTACGCATGGATGATACTACAGGGCGGCGACGGGCGGTAAGGCGGTAGGATGGTAGGACGGTAGGACGGTAGACCGGAACGGCGGCAGGAGTGCGAATCGCTACCGCCGTTCGGTCGTTTCCGCCGTCCCGCCGTTACTGCTTGATGATCTCCATCAGGAACTCCGCGACCCGCGGGTCCTTGGACTGGCCGAGCCAGATGATCGCCTGTTGGCGCATCTCCGGATCGGGATCGTTGCGTGCGACGTCCATGAGACGGTCGACCACTGCAGGCTCCTGACGCTGCGCCAGGGTGAACAACAGAAAGTGGCGCAATTCCCGATCGTCCGTGCCGTCATAGATCTCGAGCAGCTCGTCAGTCGGAACGTCCTGCTGCTGAGCGACCATCACCAGCGCCTGCTCCCGCACCTCGAGCGGCTCGCTCGGATCGCGCGCCCGCTCCAGCATCCAGGCACGGTCCTCGGGCCGCGAGCTCATCGACAGTGAGTGCACGATGTACTGCTTGGTCTCGGTGTCCGTCGTCGTCCGGTACATCTGCCTAAGGAAGTCGCGGCTAGCCGGATCCTCGCTCTGGCCGAGCATCATGATCGCGAGCTGTTGTAGCTCTTGGCCCGCCCCGGGCTCCTGCGCGAGCTCACGCACCAGCGCCACTGAGCGCTCGTCCTGATGCTGCGCGAGCATCATGACCGCCCGCTCACGCATTTCCGGATCGTCCGACGTCCGCACGATGTCCGCCACGACCTCGAAGGCGCGATCGCTGTTCGACTGTGCGAGGAACGTGACCGCCATCTGTCGGACTTCCGGATCGGGATCGTTCTGGATGACGTCCAGCAGGATCTCTTCGGTCTCCGGCGTCTGTTTCTGCCCGATCACGACGATCGCGCGCTGCCGCAGCTCCACCGAGCCCTCGTCCCGTCGTTGCAGGACCTCACGTAGCACCGGGATCGCCTGCTCGCTCTCCATCATCATGAGCGCGTGCAGGGCCGCCAGGCGCACGTCGTCCTCGGTCGCCCGCTGCTGTTGCTGTTGCTGGTGTTGGTGCTGCTCCTCCGTCGACCGCGCCACGATTCCACCCTCGATCGCCAGACGCTCGGCCGCTTCCGCGTCTCCGCGCCGCGCCAGTTGCCCTCGAATCCTGGTCGCCAGCACCTCCGCATCCTGCGCGGTTGCCGACTGCGGATGGTCCTGGAGCTGCCGCTCGATGAGTGCGAGGCCCTGCTTGAAGTCCTGCGTCCCGCCCAAGCGGTATAGGGCGAATGCTTCCCAGTAGTAGGAATCCGCGACGTACCCGGAGCGGGGATACCGGTCCCGCAGCTGCTTGAGCAACCCCGCGGCCGCTTTGTACTGCCCGCGGTTCAGCGACTCGCGGGACGCCCGATAGAGTGAGTCCCCCGGGTCCTGCGGCAGCGAGGGCATCGTGGCAGCCGCCGCGGAGCCGCTGCCGACTCCCACGCCGCTCGACGCGAACCGCTGCTGCTGTCCTTCCACCACGGTGGCGCTCATCAGTGCGAGCCCCAGCACGAGCCAGAACGCCCTAGAATGCTTCGTCGTACGCATCACAACACTCCTTGTAGTGGCGCTCCTGCCGGGTCCGCATCCGTCACGGCATGCAGCCGAAAGAGCACGCTCCGTTGGTCCAGACTCTCATCGATCAGCTCCAGCTCACCCGACTCCGCCTCCCCCGCGTAGCTGGCGATCTGCGTCAGCACGAGTTCGATGTCCTCGAGGAGCTGCTGCAACATCACGTCCTGGGATACCGGCGAGTCCATCAGCAGCCGGGTCGTGGCAAGCAGGTTGCGCGCGTCAGGCGAGGCGGCCGCCACGGGAACGCCCGACCGTGCATCCGCGCGGAAGCCCATGAGGAAGACCTCGACGCGAGCAAGGTGCTCGGCAGTGGTGAGGCGAAAGGCGGCGGGGATTCCCCGCGCCTCGGTGGCCGCTGTTGGCTCGGTTGCGGCAAGCGTCTCGGACTCGCCCGTCGGTGCCGAGTAGCGGCCGATGCCGACACCCACGACCAGCGCAGCCGCGATGCCGGCCCCCCAGTAGATCCAGGTCGGCCGTCGGGTCCTGTGTCGGCCGGCACGCCTTGTTTCGGCCATGGCCCGCCACATCGCCTCCCGCGGCACCTCGGGCGGCTCGTGGTAGCGCCGTGCCTCGCGCTGCAGGAACTCTTCGAATCGCTCGTCGCTCATGAGGCCCACTCTCCTGCAAACTCACTGAGGGCATCCCGGAGCCGTGCCCGGGCGCGGAACAACTGTGCCTTCGACGTCCCGATCGGCATGCTCAGCGCGGCTCCGATCTCCTCGTGTGTGTATCCCTCGACGTCGTGCATCACGAACACCATCCGGTACTTGTCGGGCAGGTCGTCGATCGCCTGCCCCAGTCTCTCCTTCAGATCCGGCTCTGCGGCCCGCGGCGGACCGCCGTGTGCGAGCGACTCGTCCAGCTCCACCTCGCGCGTGCGGAAGCGCTTCACCTTCCGCAGGCCATTCAGCACCACCGTGCCGGCAATCGCCTGGATCCACGTGCCCAAGGCGGCCTCGCCGCGGAACTGCTCGAGCCGGTCGAACGCGCGGATGAACGTCTCTTGCGTGTACTCCGCCGCCAGGTCGTCGTCGCCGGTCATTCGATACGCCAGCCGATACACGCGGTCGACGTGCTGGTCGTACAGGATCCTCTCCGCCCCGGGATCGCCGTCCCGGACTCGCGCGATCAGTTCTCGATCGTCCACCCAGCCCCCGAGCTCGTGGGTTCTGCTGTCATGGTGACACTACGTACCCTTGAAGGGTTGCGTTTGACGTGAGGTTGAGGGATCGCGGGTCGAGCTGCGGCAGCTCCGCAGCTTCACGATCCCGATCAGATCTCACCTCTTCGAATCGCGTAAGCCTAAGTGCATATGATGCTTAGGCGCGACCGGTGCTACCCTGGCCAGCGCGCAATCGCAGCTCCAGATCCGCGGCCTCCGGCCGACCGGTTGTCACACGTGAACGCGTCGGATCCGATCGCCGCTGCGAGACACCGCCTTGGGGTGCGCGAGTGAAGGCGGTCGTACCTGACGTAGACCTCGGCAATGTTACGTCCTGGATTACCAGCCTTGGGTTGCGCCGAACGTCCTGAGCTGCGATGACCGAGGCTGGTGCTCTTGAGTGGGTGATCGGAGATCGTGCTGCTGATGCCGGTCCTGCCGGAGCTGCTCGGTCATCGTGACGTTCGCACGACCATGATCTACACCCATGTGCTCAACCGTCCCGGCCTCGGCATACGGAACCCTGCGGATCTGCTGTGAGTCGCGGGTCCCAGCGGCACCGC
>JBDGYA010000095.1:0-14860 GCA_039584325.1 Gemmatimonadota bacterium | reverse complement strand
ATGTCGGCGGGATGCAGGTGCTGGGCGTGCTCGATGCGCCAGCGCAGATCCCTCTGCTCGGGATTCTGCTCGAAGGATTCCTGGAAGGCGTCGAGCACCTCACGGTTGGCCCGGTCGCCGATGGCGTGCACGCACAGCTGGAAGTCGTGCTCGATCGCGAGGCGTGCCGTCTCGGGGAGCGCGTCGATGGGACTGGTGTTGAGGCCCGTGCTCGAAGGGAGATCACTGTACGGCTCGAGCAGCCAGGCACCGTGCGGCCCCAGCGCGCCATCCACCGAGACCTTGATGGCCCGCACGGTCAGTCGATGATCGCCGTAGTTCACCATGCGGTACTCATCCAGGCGCTCCGCGAGCAGCTCGTTGGGCTGGCGGATCATGACGTACAGCCGAATACCGAGCGCCTCCTCATCGACCATCTGCCGGAACAGGTCGACCGTGCCGAATCCCACGCCGGCGTCGTGGAAGCTCGTGATGCCCTTGGACAACGCCTCCTCGACCGCCAGCTCGGCCTGGCGCCGAGGATCGGGTGCAGTCGCGTTCCGCGTGGCCGCGCCGAGGAGCCCCTGCGCCGTCTCGCGGAAGGCCCCGATCGGACTGCCATCCGCGTCGCGCACGATCTCGCCCCCGGGGGGATCGGGTGTCTCCTTCGTAATGGCAGCCATCTCCATGGCCTTGGCGTTGGCGAACGACGCGTGCCCGCTGGCGTGCCGTAGCACGACCGGATTGTCCGGCGAGACCGCGCTCAGCGAATGGTGGGTAGGCAGGCCCTCGACGTTGCCGGGCGGCGGCCGGTCCCACTTCTCCTGGTGCCACCCCCTGCCCCGGATGAGCGTGCCGGCAGGAGCATCCGCGGCGGCTGTCTCCACCATGGCGACGATCTCGTCCCAATTGGCCACGCTCATGAGATCGAGCTGCATCTTGGCATCGCCCACGCCGAGGAAGTGCCCATGGCCCTCGATCAGCCCGGGAATGGCCAGCTGACCGGCGAGGTTGATGACCTCGGTGCTTGAGCCGATGAACGTGGCGATTGCCTCGTCGCTTCCCACGGCGAGGATGGTATCACCGGCCATCGCGATCGCCGTGCCTTCGGGATTGGCCTCATCTACCGTCACGACCTTGCCGTTCCGGAGCACGAGGTCGGCGGCGACGTCGGGCTCGGGCACACATCCGGCCGCGAGAGCGGCGAGGCCGAGCAGCGGTCCGAGTCCCGATCGGGGCCACGTTCTGTTCATGGGGCCTCCAATGTGTTGTCGGCGACGTGCGAAGCGCACGATTCTACTGGAAGGAAGCTACGGAGAAAGCGCGTGGGGAGCTATGTGAGCGAAACCCGCGGTGTGGTTAGCTGCTGCGTTTCCCGTTCTTCGGCGCGGTCTCGATGTCGAACACGTGCACGTCGAGCCACTCCACGAACTGCCGATCCAGCTCCTCGCCGTCCTGGCCGGGCTCATGCGGCATGACCTCCCAGCGCCTGCCTTCGCGCATGAGGAACCACGCCGGCCCGGTCGGAGGCTGCTCGCGCTTCGGATTCCCGGGGTGACCATCGTATGACACGAAATGGAATACCGCACCGCGGTGTGTCAGCCGTCGTTGCTCGACCGTGAACTTGCTCATGCTGGCCTCATCGTCGGTGTGGGCGATACGTCAGAGTAAATCGGTGACGGTGCAATGAGGCACGGTCCCGTCGATAATGCGGCACCCGTATTCGCGGCAGCCGGCGATCGCCGCCGCTTCTGTCGGGTACGTCGTGTGGCCACTGAACGACCGCGTACACCTGTGTCGACTGATCGCGAGGTCGAGCGTCCAGCGCCCCGAGCCCCGAATCTGGAACGTCCGGGGCACGATGGTATACGTCTTGTACGTGAAGGATGTCAGCGATCGACCCCCTCAGGGGACGTGATGGCGTCGCGACGGGGCTGCGCGCCGACGAAGTGGACCCCACGATCACCTTCAGTATACCCAGGGGGTCAATGGCTCGAGGGTATCCCCACCGGCATCCGCACGGAGTGGACAGGCACCGCTGGCTCGGGTCGGCCTCATTGCTTTCGCACGAGAGTGATCTCGACGACCGGCTCGAGTTGCTGCCCCGACTCGGGCTGCACGTGGATACGCCGAACGATGTCCATGCCCTGCACGACACGGCCGAATGCCGCAAAGCCCTGTCCGTCCGGGTTACGCGCTCCCCCGTAATCAAGCGCCGGCTGGTCACCGACGCAGATGAAAAACTCCGAGCTGCCGGTGTCGGGGCCGGCTCGAGCGACGGAGATCGTGCCGTCGAGATGCCTCAGGCCCGTCACGCTCGTCCGTTCCAGCGGGATTGGCGCAAGACGGTCTCCCCGCCTGTCGGGGGCGATTCCACCCTGAATCACCTCGATGCGGACGGCGTCGTCGGGCTGGTTGCTCATCGTCACCGCACGGTAGAACCGCCCGCCATTGTACAGCCCGGCATCGACATAGCGCAGGAAGTTTCCGGCGGTGATGGGAGCGTGGATCGTATCGACCTCGATCACGATTTCGCCGAGGGTCGTGCTCATCGTGACGCGTGGAACGTCCGGCGTCTGGGCGGTGAGACCGGCGGGAAGGACGAGCAGCGCGAGCAAGGGTGCCATGCACTGGACAGTGGGCAAAGGTCTCACGGTAGGCGCGACTCGCTGCCGATGGGCGGATGGCGATCGCTGACCCATGTCGTTCCACCGACACTCCGGCATGACCGGCTACGCGGTCTCGTCAGACCCGCCTGCCTGTTCCACCATGTCGTGCAGCGTCTGGAGGGACACGACCCGCAACCGGCGCTTCCCGAGGGGGAGCGTCACGGTGACGACGTTGTTCCGCTTCTTGTCCAGCAGTGCGCGTCCGAGCGGCGAGGAGACGGAGATGTGCCCGTCGTCGATGTCCATGGCATCCGGTATCACCAGCTCGTACACTTCCTCCGCCTTGGTGTCGAGGTCACGCACGGTGACGCGCGATCCCAGTCCGACACGGTCGGCGGGGACCTTGGAGAGATCGACGTCGGAGAGCTTCTGCAGCCGCGAACGGAGGTGCTGCAGCCGCGCCTGAATGATCCCCTGCCGCTCGATCGCGGCCTGATAGTCGGAGTTCTCTCGCAGGTCGCCTAGCTCCAACGCCTTCTTCAGCGTATCGGGCAGCACGACGTGCAGCTCGTGGTTGAGCGCCTGGACCTCGGCCTGGAGTTTCTCGCGGATCTCTTCGATCATGGAATCACCGGTTTGGACAAGAAAAAACCGAATCGGCAGCACCGTACCAGCGCCCCGCCGAGCCGATGGATTCGCGTTCCACGGACGCCGGACCTGTCAGGGGGCCGGGCGCCGTTACCGCATGTCTGATCTAATCTGTCATTTATTGGGTCCCGGCGCTACCGCGGACGGGCGGACCAAGAACTAGTGGGGCAGGATCGGGGGCCCAAGCGCGTCCCCGGTGTTCCTTAGTCTCGAGTGCGGGATGGCCGCCACACGCGCAGCAGGATCACGGCGGCGATCACCAGAAGCACGAGCCCGACCGCCAGCACCTGGACCAGGCGCCATACGATGTGATCGACGAGCTGCTCGGAATGATCGATCGCTCCGGTGAGGATGCTGTCGACTGCCGTCAGTGTTGCCACCCGCTCCAGAGTGATCGCGTCGAGCAGTGCGACACGCTCGCGGGCGATCACCTCGAGCACGGCAACCCGCTCTGCGGACACCGCCCCGAGCGTCTCGAGCCGCATGGCGTCGATGGCCGCGGTCAGGTCGGCCAGCTCGGTGTGCAGCACTCCGAGCACCACCGCCCGCTCGCCGCTCACCAGCATCGGAAGCGTGTCGGCCAGCGCGGCAATGCGGTCCAGCGACGATCGCACGCTCATGAGCGTGCTGTCCACCACTGGCATCCGGGCCACGTCGTAGGCCAACAGCTCGATGTTCCAGCGCAGCTCCTTGCCGAGGGTGGCGTTGATCGCCGCCGCCCGGTCCGCCACGTCGCGCATACTCCAGTACGTTGCGGCCATCGTACCACCCACACCACCACCGACCGGCCTGAGCACGGCGGAATCGGCCGCCATGATCGACGTACGACCCAACGTGAGCGGATCGATGGGATATTCCGCGGCGTAGTCAAGCAGCCGCGGAGTGAACCGCTCCACCCGCTCGGCTCCCACTGTATTCGTCGCCAGCTCGACGGCGCGTCGCTCCATCCGCCGCAGGACCTCGAGCGTCATCAGGCGGTGCTCCTGGCCGAATCCTCCGTACCCCGGTGGCGGTGACTCGACGAACATCCGCAGTTGCACGGCGTACAGCCACACGTCCACCAGGCCGAGCAGCGGATCGGAGATCAGCGCCGCCTGCCGCATGTGGTGCACCGACGTCGACTTCAACAGGAGCGCCTGGTAGCGCAGGGCGGGGTCGTCGACTGCGGTCCGCACGCTGTCGGCCGTCAGCTCCACGGCCTGCGCAAACTCGTCGGCGTATTGGAGTACCATCGCGCGGAGTTGAGCGGCGGTCAGGTGCTCGATACCCGCCCGCTGCATGTTGGCGGTTTGCTGCGGCACGCTCACGCATGCGGCCCCGAGAGCTGCGAGCAGCGGGAGGGCGCGCCAGTGCTTCGTCTGTGGTCTGGACGGCATGGGCGGAAAGTTGGGGCTCAGGAGAGGTGTGCGCCAGAGCCGCGGTCGCTTCCGCGAACCAGTTGCAGCTCCAAGACGACCTCGCGCTGCACGCTGGCCCCACCGGCACACGTGGCCATGAACCGGCACGCGTGGCTATGTTGCGAGGTCTTTTCCGGGACCGCTGCCTCGATGAACGATCAGCCGCTGTTCACCGACCTCATCGGCGTCATGGCCGTCATCACCATGATCCCGGTCCTGTTCCTCTGGCTGGAGCGGCGCACGCGCTGGAAGGTGTTCGACATTCTCCCGGCCATCATCTGGATCTTCCTGACGCCGATCTTCCTGAGCAACCTCAACGTCATTCCGCGTACCACGCCGATCTACACGACGTTCCGCTCCTTCGCGGTCCCGATGTTCATCGTGCTGATGCTGCTCGACATCAACATCCGACAGTCCCTTAAGGTCGCCTGGCGCGGAGCCGCCGTGCTCGTGCTCGGTGCGGTGGGGATCGTGCTCGGTGCGGCGTTCTCGTTCTTCCTGTTCCGCTCGGGGCTCCCACCGGACACGTGGCGCGGCTACGGGGCGCTGGCCGGCAGCTGGATCGGCGGCACCGGGAACCTGGCCGCCGTGGCCGAGAGCATCCAGACGCCGAACGAGATGGTCGGCATGGTGGTGCTGGTCGACAACTTCGTCTACGTCGTGTACTTCCCGCTGATCCTCACGTGCAAACGGTGGGCGCAGGGCTTCAATCGGTTCACGGGCGTCTCTCAGGAACAGATCGACCACATTGCCCAGGCCGACCAGGCAATCGAGAAGAAGACCCACGAGGTGCACTTCCGCGACGTGCTGGTGCTCTTGGGTTTCGGGTTCACGACAATCCTCGCCGCGAACCACCTTGCCGCCGTGTTCCCCGTGATCGAGCCGGTCTTCACCGAGAGCACCTGGGCCATCCTGCTGGTGACCACGTTCGGCATCGCTCTGTCGGCAACCCCGCTCAAGAACGTGCCCGGCACCGAGCCGCTCGCGATGGGACTCGTCTACATCTACATGACGATGCTCGGCGCGGGCGCGGATCTGCGGAACATCGGCGGTGCCCAATGGTTCCTGGTCGCGGGCTTCGTCTGTATCACGGTGCACCTGGTGTTCATCATTATCGGTGCGCGGCTCTTCCGTATCGACGTCAGCATGGCCGCCGTCTCGAGCGTGGCCGCCGTGGGCGGGGCCGCGTCCGCACCGGTGGCCGCGGGATACCACCGCGAGGAGCTGGTACCGATCTCGATCATGCTCGCGCTCATCGGCTACGCACTGGGGACGGATAGACGGGTAGACGGATGGATGGAGGGATTGGGAGACTATCGCAGCTCTGCCAGTGCCTCCCGCGTCCGTTGCGCCCACACGCACGCCGGCTCCGCGTTCTCGAAGACTTGCATGGCCTTCTGCAGCTCGCGGACGGCCTCGTCCTCCTCCCCTCGCTCGCGGCGCACCTGAGCCAGTTCGTACAGCGCGATTGGATGGAACGGTCGGGCCAGCAGGAGCTCTTCGAGGCGTGCCTCGGCCTGATCCAGCTCGCCGAGCGCGCGCTCGCACCGCGCCAGTCCCAGCCTCACCGCCCGCATCATCGGGGCGACGTCCAAAGCCCGCTGATAGCTCACGATGGCTCGGTCGCACGCGCCACGCAGCTCCTGCGCCAGCCCCGCCGCGTGCTCCCGGTCGGCGCGGAACTGCGCGAAGCTGAACCGGGCGATGAGTGAATCCACCTGCGGCAGAACTGCCTCGATACTGTCGGCATCCTCGGACTCCACCGCCACGGTCATCCGACCCCACTCCAGAAAGATCCCGAGCGGACCGGTGAACCGCGCCTGCAGAGCGCGCAGCGTGTCTCGTGCCTCCTCGACACGCCCGGCGCGCACGTACTGCCCCAGACCCTCGAGCCTGGCCAGCATGGCGTACAACGGAACCCGCGCCATGCTACTCTCGGCCCAGTTCCGTTCCATGAACTCGACGGCCAGAGACAGCTGACCACGCCGGTCGTGATACGCTCGGAGTGATTCGAAGACCGCGGCTCGGTCGTTCGCCGTACCGGCCACGCGTTGCGCATCGTCAAAGCGCGCCACCGCCTCGTCGAATCGTCCCAAGTCGGTGAGCAGCCACGCACTGCCGAGCAGGACCGCCACGTTGTCCTGAGCCAACACCAGCGCGCGCTCGTACTGCTGCAGCGCCCGGTCGTGATCCCCGAGCCGGGCCAGGCCCGTCGCCACGTTCGTGTATGAGCTGGGATCCTCGGGGAAGCGATCCGCGTAGCGACGGAAGTACTCCAGCGCTCGCTCGTCGAGTCCCTGCAGATGCGCCATTCTGCCGATCTGGAGCAGCACCTCGTACCGGGTCGTGTCGAGAGCATAGGTCGACTCGAACTCCACGGCCGCGCGGTCATAGTGCCCCGCGCGCGCCCACAGCTCCGCCAGGAAGCGCCGACCTTGGAGATCGTGCGGGTAGAGCTCGGTGTGCATCTGGGCAACGGCGAGGGCCCGCTCGGGATCCTGTTGCTGAAACAGGTAGTACTCCGCCTTGATCCCGAGCTGCTGGATCTCGGGCAGCTTGTAGACCAGGCGGCGGGCCCGCTCGAGGGCTTCGCCGGCGTCTTCCTGATTGAGCATCAGCCGCGCAGCCCACAGCTGCGTGTACGCCAGCGCGAAGAGGCTGTCCTGGCTGACCGCCCGTTCCAGCGGCGCCACCGCGTGCCCCGGCTCACGCCGCAGCAGCGCCACGGCCCCCTCAACGAAGTCGCGGTAGGCGGAGATCGAGTTTGTCAGGGTTTCGGCAACCGGCAGGTCGGTGCTCTCCTCCACCTGCGCCACCGGAACATCGAGGTCGCGCTTGAGCGTCTCGGTGATCCGGTCCACCACCGCGAACCCGTCAGCCCCTTCGAGTTCGTGCTCGGCAACCAGCCGGCCTCCACGCGTCTGGTACAGCCGCGTCGTCACGGACACGTCGTCGCCCGCTCGCGTCACGGCCCCCGTGAGGAACCACTCGAAGTGACGGTCATCTGCGAACCGACGCTGGAGGGAGAGCGGCACACCCAGTCCATCGCCGAATCCTTCGCGCGCCAACCGATCCATCGACGGCTCGGGATCCCCGACGTAGAAGAAGGGATCCTGGAGCAGATCCTGCCGCAACGCCCAAGGGACTCCGTATTGCATCCAGGTGAGCGAAGTGTCGCTCGCCGGATTGTCGAAGAAGAACACCAGCAGGTTCTTGCGAAACCCTTCCTTGGGTACTCTCCGCGTGACGAGGTTGCCTTCCTCATCGCGCACCGTCACGGCCGTCGTCGTGGCCCCGAGGTCCTTCCCGCCGAAGAGCAGGAACAGCACGGCTACCGCGAGCACCGCGTTGGTCGGAAGGGCCATCTTCTCGATCAGCGACCATCGCTCGCGCCGGCGACGGTACGCGAGGAGGGCCACCGTCGGAAGGAACAACAGCAACGCCGTGCCCACGAGCATTGTGAGGTCGGGCGAGAGCAGCAGGCGGGCGGCCAGCCACTTGGTGCCCGCGAGCACGAGCAATCCCGCACCCACATAGGTCGCGACGATCCGCGCGGCCCGACGCTCCATGAGCGCGCTCCACCACGGACCCGATCCCACTGCCGACGGAGCGCCATTGGGTGCCGCCGTGTCGAGTGTAGCCACGAGGTCCTGCGCCGAGCCGTACCGCTCCTCGGGTGACTTGGCGAGCAAACGCCCCACGATCCCCGACAACGCGCGGGGGACCTGCGCAGCGGCAGTCTGGAGCGATGGTGGGCGCTCCATCACCTGACGCGCCAGCGTGCGCTGCGGCGTGTCGCCACCGAACGGAGGCTCCCCAGCGAGCATCTCGTACAGCACGCACCCCAGCGAGTAGAGATCGCTGCGCCCGTCGACGTTGGATTCGCCGCTGGCCTGCTCCGGGCTCATGTAGGCGGGCGTGCCCACGGCCAGGCCGATGGCCGTGAGCTGGGCACCGGCGGCTGCCTCCGTGGCCCGCGCCACCCCGAAATCGGCTACCATCGCCGTCCCGCCGGTGAGCAGGATGTTCTCGGGCTTGACGTCGCGGTGGACCACGTTGCGCCGGTGCGCGAACTCGAGCGCGGTCGCTACCTGGCGCGCGATGCGCACGGCATCCGCGAGCGGAATCCGCTTCTCACGATCCAATCGCGCGCGCAGGCTCTCGCCCTCGATGAAGGGCATGACGTAGTACAGCAGCCCGTCCGCTTCGCCGGAGTCGTACACACCGACGATGTGGGGATGCTGCAGATTGGCGGTGAGCCGGATCTCCTGCAGGAAGCGCCCCGTGCCGAGGTGGGCGGCGAGATCCGCCCGGAGCACCTTGATCGCGACCGTGCGGTCGTGCTTGAGGTCCCGAGCCTCGTAGACCGTCGCCATGCCCCCTTGACCCAACTCCCGCTCGATGCGGTAGCGGTCGGACAGGGCGGATTGCAGGCGGTCCAGCTGCTCGGTCATGGTGGCGACCTCCTCGCCTGTGCTCGTCTAAGGTACCGACGGCCGGGGCGCCAGACCACCGACGGGCGCACCCGGGGTCCGCACGCTCACTCCTTTCGCTTCGCCGCGGTGTCGCGGCCACCCTGGTGCAGGATGACCTCGCCGGCCTTCCCGTCGGGACCGACGACGAACGTCAGCCGCGCCTCGAACTCCTCGACGTAGAACTCGGTCTCGGAGGCGGCATGGACCTGCACGCTCGACTGCCCCGTGGCGCGAGTCATCAGCTTGTCGCCTTCCAGGTACACGGTGAGATCGAAGCCCGGTCGCAGCTCGTAGACGCCGACGTAGCCCTCGAGAATCGCCCGGTCCAGCTCCGTCGCTTCCCGTGTCGGTACGGTATCGGAGATCCGAACGGCCCGCTCCGGCTCCTCGGCACCGTCCTGATACATCAGCATCGCGGTGACGGCACCGTTCTCGATCTCGAACTCGAAGTGTGAGTGGGACGTGCGATAGAAGAACTGCCGCTCCGACGACGGGTACGCGCGGCTCTTCCGCGCGCCGCGCGAGGTATAGAGTGCACCGTCCTCGACAGTCACCATGCGCTCGGTGCTGTCGTTGATCTGGTACACGCCGACGTAGCGCTGCAGCACCTCCTCGGGCAGCTCGATGGCGGTGAAAAGCGGGTACGGATTGCCCGCGGCGGCGGCGGCGAGCCCGGTCGCGACGAATCCCGGGCTGACCTCGTTCGCAGTGGTATTCGCGAACACCGCCACGTACACGCCGGCCTCGGGTAGGTGCACGCCGTCGGTGAGGAAGCCGAAGATACCTCCCCCGTGGCGGATCGCACGGTGGCCGCGGACGTCGGTGACGCTGAGGCCATACCCGTAGTTGGTCACCTCGCCGTCGTTCAGTACGTAGGGCGTGGTCATGCTCTCGAGCGACTCGGCGCTCACGACCTCGCCGGCATACAGCGCCCGACTCCAGCGGTACCAGTCCTCCACCGTCATCATGAGCGAGCCGGCTGCATACGGCTGGGTGAAGCTCAGGTAGCGCTGGTTGACGTACCCGTCGTCCCCGTCGTCGTAGCCCGACGCGCGTTTCGGGATGATGCGACTGCTGCTGCCGTAGTAGGACTCGCGCATGTCGAGCGGTTCGAAGATCCGCTGCCGCACGAAGTCCTCGTAGCGCATACCGCTCGCCGCCTCGACGATGGCACCGAGCAAGATGTAGCCCGAGTTGTTGTAGGCCCAGCGCTCGCCGGGGGCGAACTCGACCGGCAGATCCTTGAAGACGTCGATCAGCTCGTCAGGAGTGACGTCCCGCTGGACGTTTGACTCCATGTAGCCCGGAATACCGGTGTAGCTGACGATGCCCGAGGTGTGGCTGAGCAGGTGCTCGATCGTGATGCCGTCACCGTACGCCGGATACTCCGGAAGGTGTTTCGTGATGGGATCGTCGACCGAGAGCTTCCCCTCCTCGGCCAGCATCATGATTGCGGCGGCGGTGAACTGCTTGGTGATGGAGCCGATCTCGAACACCATTCCGGGCGAGAGCGGCACGTCCAGCTCCAGGTCGGCCATGCCCACCGCGCCCAGAAACACCACCTCGCCGTCTCGCGCGACCAAGGCCGCTGCACCCGGGGCGTCGGACGCATACGCCGAGGTGAGGATCTCCTCGTACACGCTCGGCTCGACCGACACCGCCCCCTGCGCTTGCACGCCGCCCGCGGTCGAGGCAACGAGCACCGGTACAGCTGCGAGCAACACGAACGCTCTGACCGTCTTCAGCATAGCTGTCCTCATGTTTGGGAAACCGTCACAGTCCACACCCGGGCCGCTGCAAGGCACTACGCTATCCATAGCCACCGGGATTCACGCTGAAACGTGCTGCGGTCGCGGACAGAGCTGTCCACGGGAGGGACGCACTCGCGGTCCGCACGAACGCTAACACGTTATCAAATAAGGTGTTACCCCAACTGCGGGCATGGGGAATGCCTCCTGTAGAATCGTGGCGGGACTACCAGTGGGCGTTGTTGAGCAGTGCGTAGCGAATCGTGAAGTGTCTTGGGATCGCGGGATCGATTGATCGCGGGATCGTCACGGAGCGTCCGTCGCTTCAGCGACAACTGGCCGAACGGCGGCTTGAGCCGCAGGAACGGGATGCCGATCACCGATCACTGGGTACTGACTACCGATCCCGCTTCTTCATCTCCGTGTGCATGCGGTCCGCGCCTTCGTAGCGCGGGTCCGGCTGTTTCTCCGCTTCCAGCTCTTTCCGTCGCTTCTTCGAGGCGCCGATCGACGGCCGTTTCGTCTCGTCTTCGAACCGCTTCTGACTGGCCTCCCGGTTCTTCTTCGCCAGCCGCTCCAACTGCTTCGGGTCGAGCTTCTTCATTTCCGTGCTCCTCACGCTTCGGGATCGTTGCCGCGGCAACACCTGCATTGTAGTCGACACCGCGGCACGGGGGAATCGGGGGCGGATGGACGGATAGGCGGATGGACGGATGGATGGATGAGAGACCCTTCCCCTTTCCCGGGTTCTTCCGCCGCCCCCCATCCCGCCCCGACGCACCCTATCCCCCACCCTGCCGTGAGCGTAATCTGTAGATCCTGATGCCCGCGCAACGCAGACGCTTCGGCTGGCCCACCGTCCTCGGGGTCCTCGTGACCGTCCCACTCCTGTGGTGGGCGCTGCGCGGCATCCACTTCGCCGAGGTGTGGGAGCAGGTCGGCAACGCGGCAAAGCTGCCGTTGCTCGCTGCGATGCTCGCGATCGGCCTCACGCTGTTCGCCCGAGCGGCTCGATGGCGCGTGCTGTTGCGGGAGGAGCGTGAGGGGCTGCCGTTCGTCCCGCTGTACCACGCGACGGCCATAGGATTCGCGATCAACAACCTGCTCCCCGCCCGAGCGGGCGAGATCGCACGGGCCTATGCGGGGCGGCGTCTCGCCGACATCCGCTTCTCATCCGCGATGACCACGATCGTCCTGTCCCGGATCTTGGACGGCGTCACGCTGTTCGCCGTGCTGGTGCTCGCCACCGTGGTGGGATGGCTGCCGTCCAGTTTCGCCATCGGCGGCGTGTCCGTGGGTCGGGTCATTCTGGTCGCTGCCATCGTATTTGCCGTGTTCTTCGCCGTCGCGCTCGCCGCCGTGACGTTCCCGGACGCCGTCCTGCGCCTGACGGGATGGCTCAGCCAGACGATCCTGCCACGGCGATGGTCAACCAAGGTCACGTTTGGCATGAAGGGCGTGATCGACTCGCTGGCCGTGGTGCGCGATCCTCGGCAACTCCTCACGGTGCTGCTGTGGTCGGCAGCGGTCTGGGGCTTGGGCGGGCTGTCCTACCTCCTGGCATTCCTGGCCTTCGATCTGGGTGTGCCGTGGCATGCCGCCTTCACCCTGCAATCGATCATCAACTTCGGACTCGTCATCCCGGCGACACCGGGGTTCGTCGGCGTGTTCGAGGCCCTCACCCGCGCGGGGCTCTCGATCTATGGCGTGGAAGGCACGGTCGCGGTGTCCTACGCCGTGGCATACCACTTCTGCCTGTACCTCCCCACCACGCTGCCCGGGTTGTGGTCACTGGGCCGCACGCAGATCAGCATGCGCGAGGTACAGGAAGAGGTCGACCAGCGGCTCAGCACCACGGTGCAGCGGCTCACGGGGACGTACAGGACGGTGGGGGACGGATAGACGGATAGACGGATGGAATATCCAATATTCAGTGGGGGAATGATCAATGTCCAAGTAGGGGATCCCACAATCCAACGATCCGACGATCCACGAACCTGACCACTCACCACGCACGGCGGGCAATGAACGCGCTGCGAGACACCGTATGATCGGACCAGCAGGGGTCCTGCTGTTCGCGCTGCTCTCCGGGGTGGCCGTCGCCGCGTCGATGCACGCGTGGCGCACGCACGAAGCGTACGGACTGTTCCGATTCCTCGGGTTTGAGTTCCTGGCTGCCCTCATCGCCTGGAACGCCGGTCGCTGGTTCCGTGATCCCCTGGCAATCCACCAGCTGCTCTCTTGGATCCTGCTCCTCGCCTCGCTAGCGCTGGCAGTGCACGGATTTCATCTCCTCCGATCCGTCGGACGAGCTCAGCGGCGGGTCATGGAGGAGACGCTGGACATCGTCGAGGCCGGTGTCTACCGCTACATCCGTCACCCGCTGTATGGATCGCTCGTGCTCTTCGTGTGGGGGGCCTTCCTCAAGGGCCTGGACGTGGCGAGCGGCGTACTCGCGCTGGTGGCAACGGCTGCGTTTTGGATGACCGCCCGCTACGAAGAGCGGTTCAACCTGCAGCGCTTCGGCGCGCGTTACGCCGAGTACATGCGGCGAACCAGGATGTTCGTGCCGTTTGTGATTTGACGATTCACGCTTCACGTTTCACGCTCTCACGCGTCCACCCTCAGCCGCGCGAGCCACCCTCACCTCCGCTGCCGCGGGGGCGCCGGCGGGAGGGCGTCGACGAGCTCCGCCATGCGACGGCGCGTCGCCTCGTCCGGCAGGCGGCCGATCCCGCCGCCGATGTTGTCCGCCATGTGCTTGGCCTGACTGGTCGAGGGGGTCACGACCGTGACGGCGGGATGGCCCAGCACGTACTTGATGAAGAACTGCGCCCAGGTCGTGGCATCAAACTCGCTCGCCCACTCCGGCAGCTCCTTACCCTCGATGCGCTGCCACAGTCGCGTGCGGCCGAACGGCACGTACACCAGCACGCCGATCTCCCTCTCGGCGGCGAGCGGAAGAATCAGGTCTTCGACACTGCGGTTGTCCACGGCGTAGTCGATGCCGATGAAATCGAGCGGCTCGTTGCGCATCACCTGCTCGAGATCCTCGTAACGGCGCTCGCTGGTCGTGGTCACGCCCAGATAGCGAATGTGCCCCTGCTCCTTCAGTTCCTTGAGGATGCCGAGTTGCGTGGGCACGTCGGCCAAGTTGTGCACCTGAATCAGGTCCATCTTCTCTACTTGGAACTTCTGGAACGACTCGTGGATCTGCGCGCGCGCTGCGTCGGGGTCCGCTGAGCCGCCGCCACGGCCGGCCACGTTGACCTTGGTGGCCCAGAAGATCTTCTCCGTGATGCCCAAGTCCTGGGCGATCTCACCCGCCACCTCTTCGGAGGCGCCGTAACTCGGCGCGGTGTCGAACACCGTCGCGCCACCGTCTACCATCGTCCGCATCACCTCCCGGAGCGCGTGCTGGTCCTCGCTTCGGGCCACGCGCGAGAACGTGGCCGAACTGCCCAATCCGACCACCGGGAGCATCTCGCCGGTCGACGGGATCGCGCGCTGCATGAGCTGGCCCTGTTGCAGGGCATGCAAGAGGCGCGGATCGAGGGCGAGCGCGCCGGCGGCACCCGCGGTGACACCAAGCCATTCTCGGCGACTGAGCATGCTGTTCCTCCGGGAGGGGGGACGGTACAGTGGCCCGCGGTCCTTCAATGATACCAAGTATACGAGCGAGCCGGTCGGGATGTTGGCGGCGAGCAGGAGCTCGGACTTGGGACCGGGAGCGAGGGGCGGGGGGCGGGGCGCCGGTCGCATGCGTGCCCGGGACGGTACGGACACTGAAGGCGCCCTGCCGTTCGGTTCGGACGACCTCCCCGACACTCGAGGCAGGCTCCCTGAAGCGTGAGGCAGGCTCCCCGAAGCGTGAGGCAGGCTCCCTGAAACGTGAGGCAGGCTCCCTGAAGCGTGAGGCAGGCTCCCTGAAGCGTGAGGCAGGCTCCCTGAAGCGTGAGGCAGGCTCCCTGAAGCGTGAGGCAGGCTCCCTGAAGCGTGAGGCA
>JBDGYA010000004.1:0-153920 GCA_039584325.1 Gemmatimonadota bacterium | reverse complement strand
GCGTGGCAGGCGACACGGCCCCACGGAAAGCAGCGCGCACGCCGGGCGGCTTCCGTGGGGCGACATCGGCCGCACCTTCGGGGCGGAGCAGCGCACAGATCTCTCGCGCCGAGGCAAACCGGTCATCCGGTTCCTTGGCGAGACACCGGGCGACGAGTGCCGAAAGATCCGGGGGGCAATCCTTGCGGCGCTGTGAGGCTGACGGGGCCTCTTCGGTGATGAGCTTCACCACGAGACCCTGAAGCGTCGATGCCCGAAACGGCAACTCGCCCGTCAGCATCTGGTACGCCACGACCCCGAGCGAGTAGATGTCGGAGCGGTGATCGACCTCCCGCTCTTCGCTGGCCTGCTCCGGGCTCATGTAATCAGGGGTGCCCAGGATGATCCCGGTCCCGGTGAGGCTGTCCCCTCGAGCTTCCGCCGCACGAGCGATCCCGAAGTCAGTCACGAGCACGCGGGCGGCGTCCCCTTCGAGCAGGATGTTCTCTGGCTTGACGTCACGGTGCACCATGCCGACGCTGTGCGCATGCTCCAATGCGCTCGCCGTCTCGTGGACGATGCGCTGCACGAGGGCGATCGGGAGGCGTCCGTCGCGCCTGATGCGCTGGCCCAGCGTGTCGCCCCTCACCAGCGGCATCACGAAGTAGGCGAGCCCTTCGCCCTCGCCAACCGTGTAGATCGGCATGACGTTGGGGTGGCGCAGTTGGGCCATCGCCTCGGCTTCGCGCTGGAATCGCTCGAGCAGCACGGTCGAGGCGTGGAGATCGTACCGCAGCGTCTTAACGGCCACATCCCGCTTGAGCCGCTGGTCGCGCGCGGCGTACACCTCGGCGAAGCCGCCGCGGCCGATCAGCTCGCCGAGGGTGTACTGGCTGCCCAGGGCACGCTGCAGGCGCTGCCGGTGCAGCTCCGCAGCGGACGTCGACGGATCGAGGCGTGTCTCGTCCGCGTCCGGATCGCGCGCCACCCCGCACTCGGGACAGTACTTCCCCCGGGCAGGAAGCTCGGCGTGACAGACTCGGCAGCGGTGCGGCGTATCGCTCATCCCTCTCGCAGGGCTCAGGTCAACGCCAATATACCGGCGGGCCGGACCGGTGCGAGGCGATAGTCATCGTACCCGCCGTGGGCGGCAGGGTTCTGTGCGGACGGGGCAGATTGATCGAGGGGTTGTTGGATCGACGGATCGCATCGTTCGGACTGCCATCCCGCGGTCACTGCCACCGCCCGACCGC
Source organism: Gemmatimonadota bacterium (assembly GCA_039584325.1). GTDB lineage: Bacteria > Gemmatimonadota > Gemmatimonadetes > Gemmatimonadales > GWC2-71-9 > JAOTVV01. The sequence continues at coordinate 152,688 of JBDGYA010000004.1, read as the reverse complement.
CTGGCGTCCGGACCGCGAGGAGCACAAGTTGACCAGGCGTGCCGCACCATCTGCCAAGGAAGGCTCCCGATGCGTGTGTTGTCCTTGCTCTCCGCATTCCTCGCTCCGGCGCAGCTACTGACCGCCCAACAGCAGGCGCAGACCCACCGCACGGCATCGCCCGACGGGGATGTCACGATCACGATCGCGGTCGGCGCGGAGCTGACCTACGCGGTGGAGTGGCGTGGCCGGACGATGGTTGCGCCCTCACCCATCTCGCTCACGCTGGGGGACGGCACCGTCGTCGGCCCGGGAGCGCGCATTGCGGATACGCGGTGGAGCGCCGCCGACGACATCATCGAGCCCGTGGTGCCGGAGAAGACCTCCCGCGTCCGTGACCACTACAATCAGCTGTCACTCGACTTCGTGGGCGGCTGGGGCCTCGACGTGCGGGCCTACGACGACGGTGTGGCGTACCGGTTCCGCACCGGCTGGGGAGGTGAGTTCGCGGTCACCGCCGAGGAGTTCACCGTGGCCTTCGAGAGCGATTCCGCAGCGTGGTTTCCGACGGAGGAGGGCTTCCTCACCCATTCGGAGCGGCTGTATGAGCGGCGGCGCGTGAGCGACATCCAGCTGCAGCAGATGGCGAGCCTGCCGATGCTGGTGGCGATGCACAACGGGCCGAAGCTGGCCATCACGGAGGCCGACCTGCGTGACTACCCCGGCCTCTACGTCGCGGGCACCAGCGGGCGGCGCCTGCGCGGGCTGTTCCCGTCCTATCCATTAGAGGAGGAGCTGGAGGGCGATCGGACGGTGAACGTGGTGCGCCGGGCGGAATACCTCGCGCGCACCGACGGGCCGCGCACGTTACCGTGGCGCGTGTTCGTGATCGCCGAGGAGGATGGCGACCTCGTCGAGAGCACGATCGTCTACCGCCTCGCACCGTCACTCGCGATCGACGATCCGTCCTGGATCCGCCCGGGGAAGGTCGCGTGGGACTGGTGGAGTGCCACCAACTTGCATGGCGTGGACTTCCGTTCAGGGCTCAACACCGACACCTACCGACACTTCATCGACTTCGCTGCCGAGCAGGGAATCGAGTACGTCATTCTGGACGAGGGGTGGTCGGACCCGGCCGATCTGTCGACCCTCAATCCGGACATCGACCTCCCGGCGCTGCTCGCGCACGCGAACGAGCGGGGAGTGGGGCTGATTCTGTGGGTGGTGTGGAAGACGTTGGACGACCGACTCGAGGAAGCCCTGGACCGGTTCGCCGAGTGGGGCGTGGCGGGCGTCAAGGTCGATTTCATGCAGCGCGACGACCAGAAGATGGTGAACTACTACTGGAGAGTCGCGGAGGAAGCGGCCGCGCGCCGCTTGCTGGTGGATTTTCACGGGGCGTACAAGCCAACGGGGTTACGGCGGGCGTACCCCAACGTGCTCACGCGCGAGGGTGTACTCGGACTCGAGCACAGTAAGTGGAGCGACCGACCGAGCCCGGAGCACAATGTGACGCTGCCGTTCATTCGTATGCTTGCCGGGCCGATGGACTACACGCCGGGGGCCATGCGGAACGCGCAGGAAGATCGGTTCATGGCCGTGTTCGACCGCCCCATGGCCCTCGGCACGCGCGTGCACCAGCTCGCGATGTACGTGGTGTTCGAGAGTCCGCTGCAGATGCTCGCCGATTCGCCGTCCAACTACCTGCGCGAGAGCGAGTGTCTGGCGTTTCTCGCCGGCGTCCCGACGGTCTGGGACGAGACACGGGTGCTCACGGCTCGGGTGAGCGACTGGGTCGCCGTGGCGCGGCGCCGTGGTGAAGTGTGGTATGTAGCAGCGATGACGGACTGGACCCCTCGGGAGCTGGTCCTCGACCTGGCGTTCCTCGGTGAAGGGGTATGGTCGGTCGTGGTGTTCGAGGACGGAGTCAACGCCGATCGCAACGCGGAGGATTACCGGCGTTTCGAGGATGAAGTCCTGGCAGGGGCGGAGGTCGTGGCGTCGCTCGCGCCCGGTGGCGGGTGGGTGGCGAGGTTCACACGGGAGTGAGCGCCGAGCGATCCACTCAGGGGCAGGCCTGCCCGCTGGCGCCTAGGCAGCAACCGGAGCCGGCGCAGATCCTATTCACCCACGACCCGCTGCACGGCCTCGGCGATCTCCTCCACGGTGCCCGTGCCGGGGACGATCGTCAGCACTCCCAGCTCGCGGTAGTACCCGACCAGCGGCGCCGTGGACCTGCGGTACACGTTAAGCCGACGTCGGATGGCTTCGGGAGTCTCGTCGCTGCGCCCGTCGACGGACGCCCGGGCGAGCAATCGTCGGACGAGCTCGTCTTCGGGCACATCGAACAGCAGGACGATCCGCGCGCCCTCCTCCCGCGTTATGAGCAGGCGGTCCACCGCCTGCGCCTGCCGGATGGTGCGGGGAAAGCCGTCTAAGACGATCCCCCGCGCCGCATCCGGGGACGCCAGTTGCTCCCCCACGAGGCGCAGGATGATCTCGTCGGGCACCATCGATCCCTGATCCATGTACTGCTTGGCCTGGATGCCCAGCTCGGTGCTCCTCTGGACGGCGTCGCTGAGGAGCTCCCCGGTGGCGATCTTGGGGACGCCAAGCCGGCGAGCGAGGAGCATCCCCTGGGTGCCTTTGCCGGAACCGGGGGGACCGAGGAGGATGACGTTCATGCGTGGCTGCCAGGGCAGTTGGTGACAACGGAGCGATAGGTGAGTTTCTGTCCACGGTCAAGGGCAAGCGGCACATATCTTGATGTCGAGCCCTCGGCAGACGGATATCCCACCGTACATTACCGTTGACTGAGCGCCTGTGGTTAGCGCGAGCCCGCTGGTGACTCTAATCGGTCACGCGGCGGTAGACACGCACGTAGTCGACCAAGAGCCGTTGCGGCGACAGGTCGGGGGGTGGCAGGTAGGGTTCGTCGAACCAGCCGCCCACCGCGAGATTCAGAATAATGAAGAATGAGTGCCCTTCATCGAACGGCCAGTACACGATTCCCTCACCGGGAATCCGTTCCACTCTCAAGTAGGGCACACTGTCGACGTACCAGGTGATGCCTCCCGCTGACCACTCGATGGCGAACACGTGCCACTCGTCGTGGAAGCTGCCGGAGGGGAGCCGATACTCGCCGCTCGTAATACGATTGTTTGCCGCGTCAGGCCCCCGGTGGACCGCGCCGGAGGTCCAATCAGGCAGGCGCCCCTTGCCCTCCATGATGTCGATCTCACCGCACCGCGGCCATCCCACGTCGTCGATGTTGCGGCCGAGCATCCAGAACGCCGGCCACATCCCCACCTCGCCGGGCTGCTGAATACGTGCCTCGAAACGCCCGTATTGAAACTCCCGCTTGCCCTGGGTGATGAGACGAGCCGACGTGTGTTGTCGGTGGGCGAAATCCTCGCGACGTGCCTCGATGACGAGTACACCGTTCTCGAGCCACGCGTTGGCACCGGGCTGAGCATCGACGCGGTCGGTATAGTACTGCAGCTCGTTGTTGTGGGGATCCGGCATGACCTCCGGTGTCCAGCTCCCTTGGTCGATGTCAGTGCCGTCGAACTCGTCGCCCCAAACGAGCTCCCATCTGGCTTCCGGGGGATCGGGTGGATTGGGGTCCTGCGGGTCCCCTCCCGTGTTGTCCCGTGAGCTGCAAGCGCCCAGGAGCAAAGCTACCAGGAGCAACGCGCGCCTTCGATGCGTCATCATATGCCTTTCGAACCTACTGAGCCTTGAGAAGCCGGCTGTGTCTAGCGAGTATACATGTCCTGCGGCGCCGTAGCCAAGTGGTAAGGCAGAGGTCTGCAAAACCTCCATTCGGCAGTTCGAATCTGCCCGGCGCCTCTGCGAATCGGGCCCGCCACCGCGGGCCCGATTCGCATTCGGCGCCAGGCCGCTTCGGTCCTCGCCGCTCGTCTGACGACTCGCGGCATTCGGATCGAATCTGCCGCCGAGAGGGGGGCCGTTCGCATTCGGCGCCAGGCCGCTTCGGTCCTCGCCGCTCGTCTGACGACTCGCGGCATTCGGATCGAATCTGCCGCCGAGAGGGGGGCCGTTCGCATTCGGCGCCGGGCCGCTTCGGTCCTCGCCGCTCGTCTGCCCCCGCGCTGATCTATCGACGTGGGACTTGGGGACCCGTGAGACTTGCGTCGTCCGCCAACACATCGGCGATCGTCGTTTCCCGAAAGAACGTCGCGAGCTGTTCGGCGGTGGCCCGCCAGCGCTCATGGGCGGGGCAGGGATCTGCGTCGCTGCACTCGGGGCGGCCGAACAGGCAACTTCTCTGGTCGCCGACCTCGTCGAACAGCGAGACGACATCCAGCAGGGTGATCTCGTCCGGCGGGACCGACAGCGTGAAGCCACCGTGCTTGCCTCGCGAGGAGGAGAGGATCCCGGCCCGCACGAGGTGGTGGAGGATCTTGCCGAGGTAGTTGCGGGGTACGTTGACCGCATTGGCCAGGTCGTCGGCCCGCAGTGGCGCACCTGGGTAGCCACGAGCCAGCCGCACCACGGCCCGCAGCGCGTACTGTGCTGTGCCGGATAGCACCTTGGAGAATCCTCGCGTCGCCTCTTGCAACGGCAAAAGTAACACCTATATTATGGATAATCGCATGATAATATGATTTGATCCTCCGTAGCAAGGTTTGACGTACAATCCCAAGGAGCAGAAGAATGCGTAACTCGAGATTTGCCTGGGGCTTAGGTGTCTCGGCAGCCGCGGCGCTCGTGGTAACCGCAGGGGTCGGCTCGTGTGCGGGTGGGGCTGGAAGTGCGGACGTTGGGGCGGTCGCCCGCGAGCGCGGGCTGTCGGATGCCGACATTCTGGCCGCCGTCAAGACGTATCAGCCGACGGGAAAGCTGGACGAGTACCTGATGTTCGGCTCCGGTGGCCATTCGGGACAGGTCTTGGTGATTGGCGTGCCTTCGATGCGGCTCCTCAAGGTGATTGCCGCGTTCACGCCCGAGCCCTGGCAGGGCTTCGGCTACGGCGCTGATGAGCACAAGGACCTCATGGAAAGCGCCCAGATGGCCGGCCATGAGATCACGTGGGGCGATACGCACCACCCGGCGCTCTCGGAGACGGAGGCCGACTACGACGGCCAGTTCCTGTTCATCAACGACAAGGCCAATCCGCGCATCGCGGTCATCGATCTCAGGGATTTCGAGACCAAGCAGATCGTGACGAACGAGAACATGGGCACCAACCACGGCGGCGCCTTCGTGACGCCCAACACGGAGTACGTCATCGAAGCCGCACAGTACGCGGTGCCGCTGTGGACCGACTATGCCGACACCGACCGCTATCAGGAGGACTACCGCGGCCTGGTTACCCTCTGGAAGTTCGACCGCGAGCGCGGACGTATCGACGAGTCCGCATCGTTCTCGATGGAGCTGCCTCCGTACTGGCATGACCTATCCGATGCCGGCAAAGGACCGTCGTTCGGCTGGGCGTTCCTCAACTCGTTCAACACCGAGATGGCCACGGGCGGCATCGAGGACGGGAATCCCGCGTTCGAAGCAGGCGCGTCACAGAATGACATGGATTACATGCATGTCATCAACTGGCAGAAGGCCGCGGAAGTCGCGGCGACACCGGGCAAGACGCGCATGGCTCGCGGTGACCGCGTGATCCCGATCGAGACGGCCGTCGAAGAAGGCATCCTCTATCTCATTCCGGAGCCCAAGAGCCCGCACGGCGCCGATGTGACGCCGGACGGCCGGTTCATTGTGGTGTCCGGGAAACTCGATCCGAACGTCACCGTCTACTCCTGGGAAAAGATCCAGACGCTCATCGAGAACGGAGACTTTACCGGCACCGATTCATACGGCATTCCCATCCTTGACTTCGCGTCGGTGATTGACGGGCAGCTCGAAGTAGGGTTGGGGCCCCTGCACACGCAGTTCGACGGTCAGGGGAACGCCTACACCAGCATCTTCCTGGAAACGCAGGTCACGAAGTGGAGCTTGGATCCGCTCGCGGTCGTGGACAAGATCGACGTGCACTACAACGTCGGTCACATCGCCACCGCCGAGGGTGATACGAAGTCACCGGACGGGAAGTATCTCGTGGCGATGAACAAGTGGTCGATCGACCGGTTCAACGAGGTCGGGCCGCTGCACCCGCAGAACTTCCAACTGGTCGACATCGAGGGGCAGGAGATGACGCTGCTCTACGACATGCCGATCGGGATCGGCGAGCCGCACTACGCACAGATCATCAAGGCCGACAAACTGCAGCCGCAGTTGTACTACCCTGAGGTCGGGTACTCGCCGGCCACGATGAGTGCAGCGGACGACGGGGTGATGGCCGGTCAAGAGCGGATCGAGCGCAGCGGGAACCAGGTAGACGTCTATATGACGGCCATGCGGAGTCACTTCAACCCCGAGTACATCCGCGTGCGCGAAGGCGATCGCATCACCGTCCACATCACGAGCATCGAGAATCAGGTTCGTGACGCGACGCACGGGTTTGGGATTGCCAAGTACAACATCAACTTGAGTCTCGAGCCCGGTGAGTCGCAGACCGTTTCGTTCGTCGCGGACGAAGCGGGGGTGTACCCGTACTATTGCACCGAGTTCTGCTCTGCACTGCACCTGGAGATGGTAGGCTACCTGTTGGTCGAGCCGCGGTAGCGCGGCCGACCATTCTCCCCTCCGTCCGCCCAGCTTCCTCCCCATACGGGGCGGGCGGAGGGCGATCCACCATCAACCGGGCGATCACGGGCGACACCGATGGACAAACTCACGGACTTCTTTCAGGGGCGACTCTCCACCAAGAGCCGCGTGCTCATGGTCGTGGCAACGCTCGCGCTGCTGCCAGCGGTCTTCCTGCCGACCTGGACCATCACGCTGCACGCACCGCAGTACCCGGACGGTCTTGCCGTGCAGATCTACCCGCACACGGTGAAGGGCCAAATCGGTGAGGTGAATGTCCTCAACCACTACATCGGAATGCAGGAGATCCACGCGGACGAGTTTCCGGAGTTTCGGTTCATTCCGTTCTTCATTCTGCGGTTCTTCGGCTTTGCGCTGTTGACGGCGCTGATTGGGCAGATGGCCATTGCCGCCATCGGTTGGCTGGACTTCGTACTGTTCGGCACGGTGATGCTGTACGTGTTTCAGAAGTGGCTCTACCAGTTCGGCAACAATCTGGACCCGTCGGCACCGCTCAACATCGATCCCTTCACCCCGCACTTCATCGGCCCGACGAGCGTCGCCCAGTTTTCGGTATCCAGCTGGCCGGCGGCGGGAGCTATCCTGATGGGGATCGCCGGACTCATGGGGCCGCTGATCGTCCTCTACGAGTGGCGTCGTTCGGCACGAGGGCCCGCTGCGTGAACCTGGCCCCGCTCCTGCTTGCGACGCAGGCTACGCTCACCGTGGGCGCGAGCGAAGACTACGCCACGATCACCGGGGCCCTCCGTGCTGCGGCACCTGGAGACACCGTCGTGGTGGAGGCCGGTGTCTACCGCGAGCACCTGGTAATCGAGCGTTCTGTCGTGCTGCTTGGCCGCGATGGTGCCATCATCGACGGCGGCGGTCGGGGCATCGTGCTCACCGTTCTCGCGCCTGCCACGGTCGAGGGGTTCACCATCCGCGGCTCGGGGTCGGCGCAATCCACGGAGGACGCAGGCCTGCTGGCGGAAGACGCTGCCGACCTTCGCATCGCCGACAACCGGTTCGAGGACGTGCTGTTCGGGATCTATCTCAAGAACTGTCCCGACGCCGTGATCTCCGACAACGAGATCGAAGGCAAGCCCCTTCCCGTTCCACTCCGCGGTGACGGGATTCGACTGTGGTACAGCCCCGGAGGGACCATCTCGGGGAACGCGGTGTGGCAGTCACGTGATGTCGTGATCTGGTTTTCGGATTCGACCAGCGCGAGCGACAACGCGATCATGGAGAGCCGGTACGGTCTGCACTACATGTATTCGCACGACAACGTGTTCGAGCGCAATCGGTTCGAGGCGAATGATGTCGGCGCGTTCATCATGTACTCGACCGGCATCACCTTTCGCGAGAACGTGTTCGCCAATGCTCGCGGAACGGCCGGACGGGGGCTCGGATTCAAGGACGCGGACGACATTCAGGCGGTGGGCAACGTGATGGTGAAGAACGCGGTCGGCATCTCGATCGACAACTCGCCATCGAGCGACCGATCGGTCAACGTGTTTGCCGAGAATGTCGTGGCATACAACGACGTCGGAATCTCGATGCTCCCTTCGGTTGCTCGGAACCAATTCGAGAAGAACGAGTTCATCGATAACGTGACGCCGGTAGTGGTGACCGGTGGCGGGACGGCGCTGGGCAATCGGTGGGTCGGCAACTACTGGAGTGAATACGAGGGGTTCGACTCGGATGGAGACGGCCGGGGGGATACGCCGTATGTGTTCGAGCGGCTGTCCGACGACCTGCTGACGAAGCACGAGTCGCTCCGCGTGTTCAGCCTGAGTCCCGCGACCGCATCGCTCGAGGTGCTGAGCCGCGTCTTCCCGCTGCTCAGACCGGAAGCAGTCGTCATCGACTCCGCCCCGCGGGTCCGGGCGCCCGAGTTGGCGGCGAGCACCCAGGGCGCCGCAGAACCGTCACGACTCGGCGCGCTTCTGCTCCTGGGCGCTGGGTTCGGCGCCGCGGGCATGGCGGTCTGGCTCGGGCGTCCACTCGGGAGTGTGGCATGATCCGCGCGCGTGGCCTTGCCAAGCAGTATGGCGTTGCAGCAGTGCTCCGCGGTCTCGATATGGACGTTCGCTCCGGCGAGCGCGTGGCCGTGCTGGGGCTGAACGGCGCGGGCAAGACGACGCTCATCCGATGTCTCCTGGGACTCACGGACTTTACCGGTAACCTCGCCGTCGCCGGGTACGATGTCCGGAAGAGCGGCCTGGCGGCACGGCGGGCCATCGGCTACGTGCCGCAGCGACCCCCGCATTTCGACGGAACCCTGCGAGACATCGTCGCGTTCTTCTGCCGACTGCGCGGTCTCGACGCCGACGGTGTGCGTGCACAGCTCGAGGAGCTTGGCCTTTCCGTGAAGGAGCACGGTGACAAGCACGTCCGTACCCTGAGCGGCGGCATGTTGCAGAAGACACTGCTCGGCCTGGCGCTCGCGGCGCACGTCGACCTGCTCCTCCTCGACGAGCCGACCGCGAATCTGGATGCGCCCGCGCGGCGGGAGTTCCTTCGCGCGCTCCGATCGACTGCCGCCGATCGCACCGTGCTGCTCGCGACCCATCGATTGGCCGACGTCGAGGCGGTCGCCGATCGCCTGCTGGTGCTGCACGAGGGGAGCATCGCGTTCGCGGGGCGCATGCGGGAATTGTGGGACGCTGTTGGAGCGGACATCACGCTGTGGATTCAGGTCCCGCAGGATCGACGCGACGACGTCGAGCGCCACGTGGCAACACGACATGCGATCACAACGGTGCTGCGCAACGGGTCCGCCTTCGGAGTCAAGATCGAGCGCAGCCGACGGGCGGATCTCCTCGGCGACCTCCGACGGGAGGGTGTTATGGTGGAAGATTTCTGGACGGAGGCGCCGTCGCTGCACGACCTCATGGAGCAGCTGCTGGCCGCCCGACGGGCAGCAGCGGAAAACGCCGAGTGACCGGCGCACGAGCGGCGTTGTTCGTGAGGCGCGAGCTCGCTGCCGCGCTGCACGCGCGGTGGTTCATCGTGTATGCGGCGCTGTTCTTGATTGCCGGCGTGCTGCTGGCGGCGTTCGGAATGGGCAACACGATGATCTACGGCTATCGTGGCTTTGCCAAAGCGTTTGCAGGGCTCGTGCACCTGGCGTTGTTCCTGGTGCCCCTCATGGCGCTCTTTCCGTCGGCGGCGAGTGTCGCCGACGAGCGAGAGAGCGGTGTCTTGGAGTACCTGCTCGCGCAGCCGGTATCGTTCGGCGAGGTGTACGCCGGGAAGTGGGGCGGTATCAACGTGGCGATGCTGCTTGCGCTGACCATCGGGTTCGGCGCGGCGGGCGCGGTCGCTGTGATGCGCGGTGTTCCTCCGGCGTTCGTGTTGGCGGCGTACGGATTCGTCCTTCTGCTCGCAACGGCGTTCGTTGCGGTGGGGCTCCTCTTGTCATCGGTAGCGGCCTCCCGAGCCCGCGCTCTCACGTTCGGCGTCGTCCTCTGGTTTCTGCTGATTGCGCTGGGCACGCTGGGGGTGATGGTAGCGTCGATCCGGTGGGGGATACCCGAGCGTGTGCTCCTGGTGTGGTCGTTCGTGAATCCGATCGAAGCGTTTCGCGTTGGCGTAATGAGTGTCCTCGATCCGGATCTCAGTCTCTTGGGCCCGATCGGCATCAGGTTGGTCGGGCGATTGGGAAGCACCGGAACCGCGGCGCTCGCGGCGCTCTCGCTCGCGGTGTGGAGCGTTATACCCGGCTTGATCGGCTTGCGGCTGTTCCGCAGCCATGTGTGAGCAAGACTCCGACTTCGAGACACCGAGCCTTCGAGGGGCATGTGTGATGAAAGCATCCGGAATCCTCGTGGATGCGCACCGCGTGACCACGCGAGTCTTAGGCGTGCTCGAGGCCACAGACTTCATCACGGATTTCACGGACGGCTCGCAGTACCACAAGGAGGAAGGTGCGTTGCTCGAGGCGATGGCGGCGGCGGGCGTACCGCGCGACGCCGAGGCCGTATCGCGGGTGGCGGCTGCGGCCCGAGGGTATGCCAACCTCTTGTGCCAGCACATCGTGAAGGAGGACCAGATTCTCTTGCCAATGGCCGAGCAGGCCATCCCGCGCGGTGAGCACGACTCGGTGATCGAGGCGCTCGATCGAGTGGAACCGGAAGACGTTCGTGCATCTGTCCATGCCAAGTACACTGCGCTCGCCGAGGTACTCGAGCGGGAGATCGCGGAGTAGGCGCGCTGGATGTCGCTGACGCTCCTGATCCTCGTGCACGTACTGGGTGCCACCATCTGGACCGGTGGACACCTGGTGCTCTCGCTCACGGTGCTCCCGCGCGCCCTCCGCAAGCGAGATCCCGGAATCGTGCACGAGTTCGAGAGCGGGTTTGAGCGACTCGGGATCCCCGCACTCGCGGTACAGGTCGTGACCGGGGTATGGCTGGCGTTCCGACGGCTGCCCGATGTCAGCTCGTGGTTCGTGTTCGACTCCTTCGTCGCGACCTACATCTTCGTCAAGCTCCTGCTTCTGGTGGCGACACTCGCGCTCGCTCTGCACGCCCGACTGCGCCTCTTGCCCTCGCTCGACGCAGCCAGCCTCAAGACGCTCGCGTGGCACATCATTGCGGTCACGGTCCTGAGCGTACTGTTCGTGGTGATGGGGGTGGGGCTACGGACAGGCGGGATCTTCTAGATCGATCCACCGATCCACCGATCCCCCGATCCGACGATCCATCGATCCCCGAATTAGATTCCGCCCGTCAGCCGTCGCACCGTGCCTCGCACTGAAGGAACCGCCATCCCATGCCCGACACCTACCGCCACATCGAGACCAAGCTCGTCCACGCCGGTGAGCCCGACCCGCGCATCGACGGTGCGGTGAGCATGCCGATCTTTCAGACCGCGATGTTCGAGTCAGCAGACGAGGAGAGCTACCACGACATCCGGTATCTGCGGCTTAACAACACGCCGAATCACGTGGCACTGCACGCCAAGCTCGCCGCACTCGAGAACGCCGAGGCAGCGCTCGTGACGGCGAGCGGCATGGCGGCCATCTCGACCGCGCTGCTGACGCTCGTTTCCTCGGGCGAGCACTTCCTGGCCCAGAACTGCCTGTACGGCGGGACGCACGACCTGGTCACCAAGGATTTCAAGGCCTTTGGCATCGACTTCGACTTCATCGACGCCAGCGCACCGGAGACGTGGGAGGCGAAGGTCCGCCCCGAGACCAAGCTGATCTACGTCGAGACCATCGCGAACCCGCTGCTGGACGTGCCGGACCTGCGGGCCGTCGTGGAGTTCGCCAAGACCCGCAACCTGCTGACGCTGATCGACAACACCTTCGCAAGCCCGATCAACTTCCGGCCCGCGGAGTGGGGCTTCGATCTCTCGTTGCACAGCGGCACCAAGTACCTCAATGGGCACTCCGATCTCGTGGCGGGCGCGGTGATCGGCCGGGCGGATCTGGTGAAGCGGATCACGCACCGCCTCAACCACCTCGGCGGGTCGCTCGATCCGCACGCCTGCTTCTTGCTGCACCGGGGGGTCAAGACGCTGGCGCTCCGGGTGGGCTACCAGAATGCGAGCGCGCTGGCCATTGCGCGGTTCCTCGAGCAGCACTCGGCCGTGCGGAACGTGAACTACCCGGGGCTCGGGAGCCACCCGCAGCACGCGATCGCCAGGGAGGCCCTGGACGGCTTCGGCGGCATGCTGAGCTTCGAGCTGGAGGGCGGTGTGGACGCCGCCGAGCGATTCATGGCCCGGGCACAGCTCCCGGTGATCGCGCCCAGCCTGGGTGGGGTGGAGACCCTGCTCACCCGTCCGGCAGCGACGTCGCATTCGGGGCTCACGGCCGAGGAACGCGCTCAGGTCGGCATCTCGGATGCCCTGGTCCGCGTGTCGGTCGGCATCGAGCACACCGACGAGCTGATCGAGGACTTCGAGCAGGCGCTGGGGTAGGGCCACGTCAATGTCCAATATCCAATAGCCAGTGGGGGAATGACGACGTAGTGCCGATCGGACACGTTCACCACGGGCCCGCCGCCCGTTGCACGTTGTGCGTCGTACCTCGCGCGATTATGGATCGCCTCCCTTCCCCCTTCCCCTTTCCCCTTTGCCCTTTCCCGTCCCTACATTCCCCCTGATCCTCGACACTCGGATTCTGCCCATGCGTCTTGTCTCGATCGTCCCAACCGTGCTCTGGCTCGGGCTCGCAGTCACCGAGGCGGCCGCACAGTCCTCCGGCTGCTGCCCTCTCCTCGGCACCGAGATCGCGGACCGCTTCAGGGTCGACGCGATCGAGGAACGCCGTTTCACGCACGATGAGTTATGGGATGCGCTCCTGCCCTTCGACGGAACGGGCGGGGTGTCGATCGTCGAAGTCGGCCGCTCGCTGCACGGCCGAGCGATCCGCGCGGTGACCTTCGGTGCCGGCTCCACGCGAGTGCTGCTCTGGTCGCAGATGCACGGTGACGAGTCCACTGCGACAATGGCGCTGGCCGACGTCATCCGGTTCTTTGCCGACGGCGGAGACGATACCCTCCGCACGACGATCGGCGACCGGCTTACCGTCACGATGGTCCCGATGCTCAATCCCGACGGTGCGCAACGCTTCCAGCGCTACAACGCCGCGGGTGTGGACCTCAATCGCGATGCGCGTCGTCTGGCTATGCCCGAGGCCCGAGTGCTGAAGGCACTCAGGGACAGCCTGGAGCCGGCGTTCGGGTTCAACCTGCACGATCAGGGAGCGCGCACGACGGCTGGTGAGAACGGGAAACAGGTCGCCATTGCACTGCTGGCTCCGGCGGCCGACTCGGCGCGCTCGTACGGGCGGGTGCGCGCGCGTGCGCGGCAGCTCGCTGCGCTGCTCGCCGCGGGGATCGAGGCGAAACTGCCCAGCCGAACGGCGAAGTACGACGACGCATTCAACCCACGGGCGTTCGGCGACCTGATCCAGCAGTGGGGTACGAGCACCGTGCTGATTGAGAGCGGGGCGCTGCCCGGCGATACGCAGAAACAGGAGCTACGGCGGGTGAACGTGCTGCTGCTCCTCACCGCGCTCGTGGCAATCGCGACCGAGCGCTACGAGCAGGCCGATACCGCCGTCTACGAGCGGCTGCCGTTCAACGAGCGGGTACCGGCGGACGTGCTGGTGCGCGGTGGGTGGGTGGTGGTGCCCGATCGCGATCCGCTGCGACTCGACATTGCACTCACCTACGACGATCCGGTGGCGCGCACGGGACTCACGCTGAGCGATGTGGGGGATCTCGAAGAGGTCGCCGCGCTCGATACGCTCGACGCGACCGGACAGTACGTGCATGTGTCCGCGTCGTCGGCGTTCGATCCGGCCGACTGGTGGTTGGTGCGGGGGGAGCGGGTGGGGGTGACGCTGCGGGAGGGGCCGGAAGTGACATCAGCCGTGGTCGGGAGGCTGCCCGAGTAAGCCGCCGAGCTTGGTCACACCGACGAAACGAGCCCCAGTGTAGGTCCGGGGCTCGCTTCGTGATGGGATGGTGCTGTCGGTCAAGGCACCAGATACCCGTCTGACAGCGTTCGCATGAATGCGACGAGCGCTGCTTCGTCGTCGGGCGAGAGCCGGAGGTCACCCAGTTCCGCCGTGTTCACGTTCATCGGAACCTCCGGTGCGGGCCAGCAACCAGCCGCGATCGCTTGGTCCGCGGTGTACAGATCCGGGCAGGTTGGCTTGACGTCGCGCGTATTGTAGAAGTGCACGATTTGCTCGAGCGACTTGAAGTAGCCGTTGTGACCGAATGCCTTCACGTCCGACGGATCAGGTCGCAAGTCTACGTTTCGCAACGTTGGCACCTTGTGCTGACCCATGAAGTCGGGCGCGAGCGCCGCGTAGTCGGGGCGCGTCGCGAGAAAGCCGCCGAGTCCGTAGTCGACCCAGTTCGGTCCGTCCGGGTTGAACTGGGGTGGCATGGTGTACCACGGGTTCTCGGGATTCGCCGGAATGCCGAGGTTGTCGAACGTGAAGTCGGTGAACAGGGCGGGCTCCTTGCCATGTCCCTTACCAAGCAGGTGGCACTTCTGGCACTTGCCCTTACCGCGGAATACGGAGAGGCCCTTCTTCTCGAACTTCGTGAGATCGGCCATCCCTGCCAGGTACGCGTCGTACTTCGAGGTGAAGGCGTTGGACTCCGACGACGCTTCATACGCGGCGATGGAGAGCGCAATCGCATCGTAGGCTGTGGCAACGTAGCCGTCGTCGCAGACTTCAACTCCCCACACCGTGGTGAACAGACCGGCGTAGTCCGAAGCGCAGACACGTGATACCACAGCGGCCATGTCCGGCAAGGCCTGTTCAACGGGGTTCAAGAAGGGACCCTGCGCCTGATCGGCGGCGGGATTACCTAGCCTCTCGCCAGTCGCGCGGCCGTCCCAGAAGTTCCCTCCAACGAAGAGGTCACCGTCGTAATGCAGGATGGGGCTCAGGGTGGCATACGCCGAGCTTGGCGGCTTGCGATTGCCGAATAGGCCGGCGACGGACCCCTCGTAAACCGCGCCATGGGTATTCAAGTCCGAGTCGGGGCCCGTGAATCCCCACGCTGGGTCGTGGCACGTCGCACACGACTGGTTGCCGTTGAGCGACAGATCCTCGTCGAAAAACAGGTGCTTACCAAGCATGACCATGTCGGGGTCGAGGATGGTCATGTCGCCCGACTTCGCGACGGTGAGCGGATCGGGGCTCGTGGCGTCGCGGTCGGCGCAGCCGACGAACAGAACCGCGGCTAGGAGCCCCGGAATGCAGCGCGGCAAGGACATGGGCGATCTCCCTCTGCTGTGGTACGCCGGACCGAAGCGGTCGCGTCGTGGAGGGGATAGCCGCTCCGGCTTCCGGTGGAATGTCCGAATACTGCAGTCCGGATCTTGAAGCGGCCGTGAGAAGCCCGTGAAGTCCGGTGTTGCAGGCGATCCACGCAATTGGGAGAAGCGCACTCCGGCTTCTTCGCGCAAGCGGAGTACGTGCCAGATGGTACGCGGTGAGCGTTCTCGGTGTGGCCTCGCCGTAGTGCCTGCTGTTGGCCCTCCGAGGCTGCCACCGCGCGCCGCGCTCCGCGTTGGGAGCGCACGTGCAATCCCGGATGTGAACATCGTGAGTCTGACGTGTCGAATCCTGCTAGGAGTTCAGCGGGTTTGGAGTGCCAGGTGCTCCGTGCGATTCCATCAACGGCCGGGAGCGACCTCTAGTCGCGGCGGCGCCCTCGTCAAGTGCCTAAGGCCGTCTCACGTAGCGGCGGTCGGCACAGTTCCCCTGCACCATTTCCTCGGGCATCCTGACCGCAACCACCCGGCCACGTGCCGTAACGGTGCCCTCGACCGAAACGGCGATCTCGACCGCCACCTTCCGTGTGGTCTGCTCGGTGATCGTGCCATGCAGCTCGAGCGGCGGCCCCAGCGGGGTCGGGCGTAGATAGTCGACCTCGAGTGCGGCGGTGACGAAGCGAGGCAGCGTCTCGGTCTCGGCTGCACCGCCCGACGCCCGGGCCGCAGCGGCCGCCGCGGACCCCGTGCCGTGGCAGTCGATCAGCGAGGCGATGAGGCCCCCGTACACGTATCCGGGGATCGCGGTGTGGTACGCCTCGGGCACGTGGGAGGCGACCGTCTCGCTCCCATTCCAGTAGCTCTTGAGCTGGTGGCCGTGCGGGTTCAGCCGGCCGCATCCGTAACAGTGCGCGACGTCGTCCGGGTATCGATCCTGGAACGCGATGCTGGACTCGGCCCTCATCGCACGTCGCAGGTCACTGCAGTCGTATCCCAATGGCCGGACGCACGCTCGCCCGCGACCGTGAGCCAGAGGTTCCGCACCCAGAAGTCGTCCTCGAGCGCGATCGCCCGCAGCTCGCGCCCTTGGCCCCAGGCGAGGATCGCGTCACTCGTACTGTCGTCGGTCGTGACACGTAGGAGATAGCTGTCAGGCGATCCGATCACGTTCAGGGTGGCGCTACGCTCCTCGCCACGGCCGCTCGTGTACGTGCAGTCGTAGGTTCCGCTGTGATCGACGTAGGACAGGTCGGACGCCGTCGGCGGCAGGAATGGCTCCGCGATGGTCCAGGCCGTACCGAAGGTCATCGGTGCACTCGAGTTCGCGAGGATGGCAACGACCACACCGTCCTCGGGAAAGAGCAGCAGAAAGGCGCGGCCCCCTACCGAGCCGCCGCCGTGGTGTACCACCCGCCGTCCGTGGTGGTCGGTTCCGACTGCCCATCCAATTCCATAGTCCGTGGGCTCCCCGTCGTTCGTTCGCTGCGAGGTCCACAGGAGCTCGAGCGTTTCGGGCTGGAGGAGACCCGGCTGGACGTGCGCCATCCCGAACCGCACGAGATCCTCGGCGGTCGAGAGGAATCCGCCACCGGCCCACTTGTAGCTGTTGTCCACGTACGGGGCGTTCAGCACACCGCCCTCGCGAGTCCGCGCATAGAACCGCGTGCGGTTCGGGACCAGGCTGTCCGTATGATCCGCGACGATATGGCGCAGGCCGATCGGCCGGAACACGTTCGCATCCATGAACGGCAAGAAACGCTCGCTCGACGCACCCTCGACAACCGCGCTGAGCAGATTCCAGGCGTAGCTCGAGTACGAGAAGCGCGTTCCGGGCTCGAACAGCAGGGTGTCGTCCTGGAAGATCGAGAGCCCTTCCAGCACGGTGTCGTAGCGCCGGCTGCTGTAGGTCTCTCTACCCAGGTAGTGCCGGACACCCGACAGGTGCCCCGCCAACGCTCGACTGGTGACGGGCCACCGCTTCTCAGGAAAGGTGGGGACGTAGCTTTGCACGGGGGCGTCGAGGTCGAGCTGTCCGCGCTCGACCAACAGGCCGAGCGCCGCGGCGGTAATCGGCTTCGAAACACTCCCGACGCGGAAGCGGGTCAGACGCGTGGCCGGTACGCTCAGCTCCAGGTCGGCGAAGCCGAAGCCCTCGGACCACACGACGTCCCCCTCCACACCCACGGCCACGGCCATCCCGGGAACACCGATCTTCTGTAGCAGCTCACGCATGATCAACCGGCCGCGCTCGACACCAGCGGCCGTCTGTGCGTCGAGCCCGGAGTCCACAAACGCCGGCTCCGTCTGGGCGGCACCGTTTGTCGTGATGCAGAGGCCGAGCAGCATGACGACGATCGCTCGGATGGATGTCCTCATCAGATCAACTCCTGCGGAGGTCGAGGATACACGCGTGCTCGCAATCTGCGTGAGCTGCCAGTGGTTGGCCACGGTCGTCGGAGGCAGATGCGTAACCGTTGTGTTAGCAGTGAGTTGACTTCAGGCGACGCGTGGCTATGCGCCTCCCGGTGAGGTTAGGGCTGCCTGCACGACGCTCAAGAGATCGCGAACACCGGTGGGCTTCCGTAGCGTCGCAACGGCGCCGTTCTTCTTGGCGAGCACGAGGTCGCCGTCAGACGCTCCCGAGATGGCAATGACCCGCGCGTCGGCGTCAATGTCGAGGAGCTCGCGAAGAGTCTCGAGGCCGCTCTTCATCGGCATGACCATATCGAGCACCACTGCGGCAAAGGACTGGCGCCGGTACAGCTCGAGAGCGGTGTCGCCGTCGGAAGCGTACGCCACCTCGTACCCGCCGCTTTGGAGCGTTCCACCGACGACACGGCGGGCGATGTCGTCATCGTCGACAACTAGAATGAGCGCCATGATGGAGTCCTCGCGTTGTCGCAAGATAGTGCGTCGCGCGGTGTGCGCAGCGTCCAGGTCTACTCCTTTATAGAACGCGGTGCCGGAACCGCGAGCCGCTGGTAGCAGGCAGTGTCCGGCGAGTGTAACTGGTTGCCGTGGCAGGTGTTACGGTCAGCATCCCCGGATGACGCACGTTGGGGAGGCTGGTCTGTCGTTCCGGATTCGTAACAGCACGTGGAACCATCCGCGGTACGCGTCCGAATTCGTAACCCAGTTACATCGCCCGTTCCATTTGCGTAACCGATCGGATATCTAAAAAGGACGCTTTCGGTCGGTGATGGTACAGCTAAGTCTCTTGTTTTGAACGTGTTATGAGCACGTCAGCGGGAATGTGAGGAATGGCACGCCCGCTGCTCTAGGATCCGGGCACATCAGTCCCGCGCGGCGTCTTCGGAGCGATCCGCGGCGGGAGTGGCTTGCATCGGGGAGAGACTGATGGTAGAGACGCAGGTCAATGAAACCGCGCCGAAGGTCGTTGTGGTTCAGCTATCGGAGGCCTTCGGCGATGTGTGGGGTTGGGTGGCTGATGAATTGGGAGACAGTGCGGTCGTGGTGCAGTCGCAGAATGGTATGCCGCCGATGTCCGACGTCGCCATCGTGCTGCTGTCGGCCGGGGCGGCCGAGCGCACTGCCCTCGAGTGGCTCGACTCTCACAGCCTGCCGAGCGGCGTTCCGGCGATCGTGGTCGGGATCGACTACGGACGGCGACTGCCTGCACAGGCGGTCAAGGCCGGTGCGGCGGACTACTTCGCGCTACCCGACGACCTCCCGCTCGTACGGAGTGCGGTTACGGCGGCGGTCGAGCGGTGTCGCGGTGCGAACGGCGGGCGTCACGCGGGTGATCCTCCCGACAAGCCGTTTGCAAGTGTGATTGCTGAAAGCGATGTCATGCAGCAGGCGCTCGAGCGCGCCGCGTGGCTGATCAAGTATGCGAGCGTTCCGGTACTGGTGGTGGGCGAGCCGGGTACCGGGAAGGGACTCATCGCGCGCGCGGTGCACGATGCCAGCGAGCGTCGCCAGTCGCCGTTCGTGCCGGTGGAGTGTGGGTCCGTCCCCGAGAGCGTGCATCTCGATCTCTTCGGCCAAGCTGAGGACTCGGTGGGCGGCGGGGCTACGGCCCGGCCTGGGCTGCTGGAGGTTGCCGAGGGCGGGACGGTATTCGTGCACGACGTACACACGATGCCCATCGAGACGCAGCTCGAGCTCGCCAGGGTGATTCGTACGAACGTGCTGCGACGGGTGGGGGGGACGAAGGAGTACTCGATCAATGTGCGAGTCATTACATCGTGCCGTGAAGATCCAGAGCGTCTGGTAGAGCGGGGGGAACTCCACCGAGCCTTGTATTCCGAAATGGGTGTCGTGACTCTCCGCCTACCGGCGCTCCGCGAGCGCGATGACGACGTGTTGCTGATCGCGCGCGCGCTCGTGACCCGCATTGCCCGAGAGCACGGGCTCCCCGAACCATCCCTGTCGTCCGAAGTCGAACGTTTCCTGCGCGACCATTCGTGGCCGGGCAACGTTCGGGAGCTCAAGACGGTACTGGTGCGTGCGCTCTTGCTGTCTCCTCCGGGAGACCTGTCGCTGTCGCAGCTCCGTGCGGCCGTTGATGTCGCCTCCGCAGGGGAATCGCAGCCGTTGATGACGGAGGCGCGCTCGTGACACGTGCCTCCCGGGCTGAGAGACCGCTGAACGGGTCGGTCGGTTCCCTGCGATGGGCGCTCGCGCCGGTGCGCGAGATGCGTCGTCTCGTCGAGGACGGCCGCGACCACGAGGTGGTCGAACGGCTCCAGCACCGTCCGTATGAGGAATTGCGAACGAGTCCCGAATTGGCCGTGCTGTTTGCGACGGCTTTGGTGGGGCAGGGACGGCTGTATGACGCGCATCAGCTGTCGGCGGTTGCACTGACGGTGTCACGCGCGCAGGGAGACGGCCGTGGCGAGACGCTTGCGACAATGCTATGCGGCGATATCGCGCTCGCGCGTGGCAATCTGGAGGGTGCGTCCAGCTGCTTCGTCCAGGCGCGCGCGTTGGCCGCGGAACAACAGCACGTTGTCCTAGCCGGAGAATGCTCGGCGCGTGTCGGGCAGCTTGCGATGCGTCGCGACAATCCAGCGACGGCCGTCGGCGCCTTCGTGGCCGCGATTGCCACCTACGAGAGCGCGGGGGCAAAGCGGGAAGCACTCGAGTGCCAGAGCGAGCTCGCCAGAGCCTATTGTGCGCTGGCGCGGTTCCAGGACGCGTTGAACACGGCCGATCGTGCGGTTGACGGCGCCCGTGACTTGGGCGAGCCGGGCCTTCACGCCGAGATGGTGGAAGCTCGGGCCGAGGTTCGGCTGACCGCGGGTGACCCGGCGGTTGCCCTGAGCGAAGCGGTACAGGCGGCCGCCATGTATCGCTCGCTCGAAGAAGTTGTTGGAGAGGCTGACGCGTTGCGTTTGGCGAAGCGTGCGCAGGCAGCGATGGAACCTCCTGGAGCACGCGTACGGCCCGGCGATCAGTCGGCACCGTCAGAGCAGCGAGCCGACGAGAAGCAGAAGGACGCTATGCACGCCTTCAATCCTGAACTGAGGGAGAAGTGTCATGTCTAGAGGGCTCACTGCGCTCTGTCTGTTGACCGGCGCCCTGCTCCTGGCCTGCTCGGACCATGCCGGCCCGCCGCTCGACACGACAGCCACGGGGTCGGAGGTGGTGCAGGACCGCGCCTTCCGGCCGCTCTCGTGGAAGTCCATGGACGGGCCGCTCCAGTTCACGGCCGAGCACGTCTCGGACGGTGACACACGACTCGATCACGAAGGTGTGCTCGCGTCTCCGAGCGCCGGTGCGCCGATCCTCAACAGCTACGAGGTCAGTTTCTGGGCGGTCGTAGGTGAGGCTCGGGGCGTGAAGATCAACTGGCTGGACGTCTCCGAGTCTGGTGGGTACCTGATGGTCACCAGCCGGCCGTACCTCACGTTCGTGGTGCCGCCGGATGGACTCGACGAGGATCCTTACGGCAGCGACTACGAGTCCGGCGACTCGGTGCTGATCACGGTGACGATCGACACGTCGGCCATGACTGCCTACTTCGCGCCATCGGGCCTCACATTCGACGACGACAGCCCGGCGACGCTGCAGTACTGGTACACCGGTGCGGGAGGCGATCTCGACGGTAACGGCGCGGTGGATAAGGAGGACGCGTATATCGAGCAGCGACTCCTCGATCTGTGGACCACCCAGAAGGGTTCGACGTGGTGGACACCCGTCTGGGCCGAACACTCGCTGTCGGAGGATTGGTTCAAGGCCGGCATCGAGCACTTCTCCGGCTTTGCAATCGCGTATTGAGGAGCACAAACGAAGTGAGTTCAGAGACACGAGAAAGACAACAGCGTGCCCCGTGGCGCTGAAACGAGAAAGGTGAAGCGGATGACGCGAAGATTCTCTGCGGTAGCACTGTTGGCGGCTGGGCTTGCCCTGGCCTGCTCGGACGGTGCCGGCCCGCCGAGCGAACTCGCCGACACGGAATCGTCGGGTATCCAGTCGACGACTCAGCGGTCCACGATTCCCGCAGCGGAGTTTGGCCCGTTGGGTTGGCGGCCGAGCGAGCAACCTCGGGAGTTCACCGGGTTCGCCATGACGTCCGACGGGGAGATTCTCGAGGCGCCTGACGGGGGTTGGCTGTTCGATCACGATGCCGGGATCATGCTGTCTGTGACGATGCCGATCGAGGCGTTCCATGTGAGCTTCTGGGCGGTCAAAGGCCAAACGCGGTCCGTCCAGATCAACTACTTGGATACCGCATGCGTGCCGGGCACGACCTACTACTACGACAACGGGCACCGCGAGACTCAGGTGTGCCCGTACCTCCACTTCGAGGTTCGCGACGGGTCGCTTCTCGCGGGACCGGACGGGACGCCGATCGCCTATGGTGACTCGGTCCTCATCACGGTCACAGTCGATTCGACGGCGATTCTGGCGCGCATGGAACCGTCGGGTTTGCAGTTTGACCCATCGGATCCGCCCGTGCTCGAGATGTGGTACACCGGCGCCGATCATGACTTCAACGGCGACGGCGTGGAGGACAGCGTGGACAACTACATCAAGTCCAATCTGCTTGGGATGTTCACGCAGCAGGGGGCGGATGATTCCTGGATGATCCTGAGCTCCAGGCACTCGACCTACATGGAGAAGTTCAAGGCGTTCCTGGACCACTTCTCCGGGTTTGCGGTGGCGTACTGACAGTGATGTCCGGAGAGAGCGGCAGGACCATTCTAAACGTGATGCGGGCTGTGCCAACAGGAAGGGTGTTGTGATGACAAAGCGATTGCTGGTGGCCGGATTGCTGACTGCCGGGCTGGTCCTGGCCTGTGCTGACGGTGCAGGTCCACCGCTGGACGACCAACGGCTACAGCCCGTAGCGTCGGCCGACATGTTTCGTCCGATCAAGTGGCAGCCGGCGGAAGGCCCGGTGCGCTTCACCGTGGCGGACGGAATGCCTGTCGGCGAGAGTCAAGGAGCGGGCGATTACGCGGTGTTTGCGTCGCCGGGCATTCCCGTCCCGCCGCTCGACACCTACGAGGCGAGCGTCTGGATTGAGGAGGGAAAGGGAAACAGCCTCTCGATCGACTACATCGATCAGGGCTCCAGCAAGCCGTATGTCAAGTTCACGGTCCAGACCGGGACGATGATCGAATTGCCGGATGGGGAGCCGCTGCAGAAAGGCGATTCCGTGCTTATCACGGCGACTGTCGACACGGTGGCAATGGCGGTCCGCTTCGGCCCTGCCGGACTCCAGTTCGCCGGTCCTAACCCACCGCAGTTGATGATGTGGTACTCCGGCGCGAACGGTGATCTCAATGGAGACGGGGTGGTGGACGAGACGGACGATGAGATCGAACGGAAACACCTCGGCATGTGGTACCAGGAAGTTGAGGGCGCGGACTGGGAGCGGATCAAGGCCAAACACTCGCCCAACGAGGATTGGCTCTCGGCCAAGGTCCGACACTTTTCTGGCTTTGCCATCGCCTACTGACCATGCGCGAGCGCGGACTCCTTCTCCGACTGGCTGACGCCCAAGCGCTGCTCGAGAGCGGGCAGCATGCTGCGCTCCTGGAGCAGTTGAGTGTGCAGCCCCAGGAGGACCTCGAACGGTTCCCGGAGCTCATGGTGCTCTGCGCCATCGCGTATGCTCGTCTCGGACAATCCACCGAAGCTGTGCGCTGGGCACAGCGTGCACTGGATCGCGCGGTGGCGCGCGGTCATCACGCCGTCGAGGTGCGCACCCTCAACGTGCTGGGTGCCATCGCGCTGGATAGCGGAATGATCAATGACGCAACGGGGCACTTCACCAAGGCGATCACCGCCGCCAAGCGCGAGGGTGATCATGGGACGGTGGGCCGCAGCGCCAGCAATCTCGGTGTGATCGCGACGATGTGCGGCGACTATGCCCGTGCCATCGGCTGGTACACGATGGCCCTGGCCGCGTATCAGCGCATGGACCTTCGCGAGGGAACCGCAGAGGTTCTGAACAACCTCGCCATCACCTACCGCGACATGGGAGACTTCGATCGCGCACTCCTGACCGCCGACTCTGCGGTGGATGCCGCGGAAGCGGCCGGTGAGTGCCGGCTCGTTAACCTGGCCTACGGCGCCCGAGCGGAGATTCGACTCCTCGCCGGTGACGTTGCGCTGGCACGCCGGGAGATCGAGCAGGCCATCGAGCGGGAACGGGCGTTGGGTGACGTCGTGGGTGAGACGGAGGACCTCAGGGTGTTCGCGGGCACCGAGGCGGCCACGGGCCGCGTCGAAGAGGCCCTCGCACTGCTCCGCGCTGTGATCGAGCGTGCCAAGTCGTTCCCGCGGCCGCTGCTCGTGGCGCAGGCCGAGCGTGATCTCGCGCGCATGCGCTACAACAGAGGCGAAGTCTCAGAGGCGCTCGCGGTCGCCAAGTCGGCGCGCGACGGCTTCGCGGCCCTCGGTGTCCGCATCGAGGTCGCCAAGCTCGACGCGTTGATCGCCATGGCGCGCCTCGCGCATCCTGGACGTGAAGAGAGTTCAACGTCGGCGACCGTGGCTGCCTGAGGCCGCGACGCAGGCTAACGCTTGATGAGGAGAGTACGAACGATGAAGATGCTGAGCCGACTTTCTCTTATCGCCGTGTTCGGGGCTGTCGCGGCCTGCGGCGATCAGACGGGCCCGCAGGTCGACGACTCCCCCGTGTTCGCCAAAGGCGGACGGAAGGCTCTGAGCCAGCCGGTGATGACGATGCTCCGGCACAGTCCGGATGCCCCGCCGCTCATGAGCTACGACACGAGCTTCACCGCGGTTCAGGGTGAGCGAACCGAATTCGTTCTCCACTACGTGAACCCCTATGTTGTCGCGCTGTCGTACGACGGTTGGGAACTGGTAGGGAGCTGGTTCATGCGCGTGTCGATTCCCAAGGACGCGGAGCTGCTCGACGAGACTGGTCTCCCCGCTGCGGTGGGGGATTCGGTTGAGATCACGGTCCTGGTCGATCAAGAGCAGTTTCTGGTGGAGTTCGGGCCCCACGGTTCCACGTTTCTCGGCAAGAAGCCCGCGTTGCTTGAGTTCAGCCTCGAGTTCGCGGAGCTCGTGGAGCTGGACCCCGACATGCTCGACATCTGGTACCGCGCCGACGCCATGGGTGAGTGGAATGCCCTCGGCACGCGATTCGACAAGCGCGGAACGAAGCTTCAGGCGCCGATTCACCACTTCTCCGGCTACGCGGTAGCCTGGTAACGCGCAGACTGAGCGAGGCGATGACGATGCTGATGCGCACAGTTCGACCCTTGATCGCGATCGTGGTGCTTGGTCTGCTCGCCTGCAGCGATCAGACAGGCCCACAGGTCGACGACTCTCCCGTGTTCGCCAGAGGCGGACGCTGGGCAACCGTCGATGATGGCATGACAGGCGGGGGCGCCACGGCGCCCGACGGTGGTACCGCGACTTGTACGAGTGACGCAGATCAGAGCGGTATGCCTCCGTGCACGCTACGGCACCAACCAGACGCGCCGCCGCTCGAGTCGTACAACCCGAGCTTCGAGATCCTGGCGGGGTACCAGTACAACCTCAATGTGTTCTACGCGCCGGATCCGGAGACCGGGCTTCGCGAGTATTTCCTCACGGTGACGATTCCTCGTGAGGCCGAGTTCTTTGACGAGTTCGGGAGCCGGATTCCCAAGGGAGAGCCGGTCGTCGTCACGATAGACATCGATCCGGTGTACTTCCACGTGGAGTTCGGCCCACACGGGGCACTCTTCGGCGGGAAGAGGCCCGCTATTGTGCGGTTCTCCCTCGCCAACGCGGTGATTGACGGTGCCGCGAGTGACCTCTCGGTGTACTACCGACCGCAGCCCAGTGCTCCGGAGTGGAGTGCATTGCCTACCACGTTCAGCCAGAGGGGTTGGTGGGTAGAAGGTCCGGTCTACCACTTCTCTGGGTACGCCGTGGCCTGGTAGAGGGAAGAGATCGGAACCGTGACGAGACTGCTGCGCAGGGTGCGACCCTTGATCGCGATCGTGGTGCTTGGTCTGCTCGCCTGCAGCGATCAGACTGGGCCACAGGTCGACGGAGTTGAGACGGTCGCCAAAGGCGGACACCGGGCGCCACGAGACACGACTGCTCCGGAGAGCCCCGATTCGAGCGGTCCGGCATCGGTCAGCTGCTCGAGCGATTCCTCAGCGAGCGATCTGCCGCCGTGCACGCTACGGCATCGAGCAGACGCCCCGCCGCTCGATGGCTACACGTACAGTTTCCGAGTCATACAGGGAAGGAAGACGTCTCACTCAGTGTACTATGAGGACGGATTCTGGTTCATGTCCGTTCTGATTCCCCGGGAAGGGACCTTCGTCGACCAATACGGCAACCCGTACTCGGATGGCGATACGGTCCTGATCACGATGGACATCGATCCGGTGTACTTTCACGTGGAATTCTCCCCACATGGCTCCACGTTTCAAGGGAAGTTCCCAGCGGTCATCCAGTACTCGTTGACGTACGCGGATGTGGAGGAGGAAGCCCTGAGCGGGTTGTCGGTCTATTACCGGCCGGAGGCCGGGAACGCGTGGACGGCGTTGCCCACCGAGTGGAAGTGGAAGTCCTACTGGGTGGAAGCGCCGATCGACCACTTCTCGGGCTACGCGGTGGCGTGGTAATACTCCCGATGCGGGTGATGCGATGAGCGATGCAGCCATGACTGACGGCGGCAACGGTGCAAAGGTGGGCGTCGTGTGCGCTCCCACAGCGTCGCCCGCCACCGAGGCGACCTGTCTGTCGCCGGTGGCACCTGGGGTCATTCGACAGCTCATCGAGGCCGGGCGGTTCGCGGAGGTCGTGCGGTTTCTCCGTGACCAGTCCTACACGCGGCTCGAGAGCAATCCGGAGCTGGCACTTCTCTTCGGCATCGCGCTTGCGCGCATCGGGCGGCAGCTCGAGGGACGCCACTGGACGTTGACGGCCCTGCGAGGCGCGCAGGATCGCGGCCTCGGCGATGTGGAGGCTCGTGCGTTCAACGCGTTGGGCGCGCTCGCCTTCGAAGCCGGCGAGATGCCCGAGGCCAAGGAGCACTGGCTCAAGGCCCGCGCGATCGCCACCAAGCTCGGTGACTATTCCACGGTGGGTCGCTGCTCGAACAACATCGGCATTCTCGAGAATCTGCTGGGTCGGTACGGTCAGGCGGTTGGTGCCTACACCGTGGCGGTCGCCGCGTACGAACGTTCCCGGTTTCCGCACGGGGCCGCAGAATCCCGGCATAACCTCGCCATCACGCATCGCGATCGAGGAAACCTCAGGGATGCGTTCGAGGCCGCCAACCTCGCGGTGGAGGGTGCGCGCGAGATCCAGGATACCGAGCTGCTCGCGCGCGCCCTCGCGGGCCGCGCGGAGATTCGGGTGGCCCTGGGCGAGCCTGCGGCTGCCGTTCAGGATATCGAGGAGGCCTTGGCACTCCATCGCAAGTTGGAGGATATCGTCGACGAGGCCGAGGACCTGCGGGTCTTGGGCGTGGCCTTGGCTACCGCGGGTGACGTGGACGGGGGCGAAGCGGTGCTGCGGGATGCCATCGTCCGTGCGCGCCGGTTCGAGCGACCGCTGCTCCAGGCGGCAGCGCGACGTGATCTGGCCGGGCTGCTGAGGCGTCTCGGACGTGTCGACGAGGCACAGGTGCTCGCAGCAACGGCGCGTGAGCAGTTCGCAGGGTGTGGGGCGGTGGCCGAGGTGCGGAAGCTCGACGCGCTGATGGACGAAATGGGGACCGCTCAGGTCACCCCGAGCTGATTCTTCCCAGCATCTGTGTCGCCGCCAATCGTCTCCGTCATGAACGCGGTGATGGAGGCCTCGAGTAGTTCTACTCCCTGGTGTGCCTCTGCCAACTCCCCCTGAGCTGCCGCGCCTTCCTTGCGCCAACGACGCCCCAACATCGCCAGCGCGTGCGCCTGCTCAGCCATCTCGTGCGCCTCAAAGGTGGCGGCCATACCGACCAGAGCGTGCGACGTGACATGAAATTGCTCGGCCTGGGCCCCGTCAAATCCCTCGAGAAGTGCTGTCAAGGCGCTGCGGATCTTCCCGAGCCGGTTGGGGAGCCCGCGTGCGAACTCCTGCCGGACCGGCGCCAGGGGATCGTTGGGATCGGTCGTCATCGGCGTGGTGCTGGTGACAGGAACCGCGCTGACGCGCATTGACGAGCCCCTGCCAACGCGCGAGCATTCTCACCACGAAGCTGGCGTCCCCTTGAACGCAGTCGCACTGTTGCGAAGATTGTAGCCATGGTTCCCACAATCTACATCGTGGACGACGATGTGACGTTCGCCAAGGTCCTGGCGATCAACCTGCGGCAGGCGGGTAAGTTCAAGACGGAGACCTTCGAGACCGCGCAGGATCTGCTCGATCGTCGGGCGGAGAGTCCGCCGCACGCCGTGATCACGGATCTGGTGATGCCGGAAGTGGATGGAATCGAGCTGACCCGCCGACTGCGAAAGATCGATCCCCTGCTTCCGATCTTCGTGCTCACCGCGTACGGCGAGATGGAGACGGCGATCGAAGCTTTGAAGGCTGGGGCGAACGAGTATCTCACCAAGCCGGTGAACATCGATGAATTGACGACGCTGCTCCGTCGCGTGCTCGCCGACCAGCCCATCCGCGAGGAAGTCGCGTCGATTCAGCAGACGCGAAAGGCGAGCTTCTCGGCGGAGGCGATCCTGGGGGACCACCCGCTCATCCACGAGGCCCGGCAGTTCGTGCGTCGGGTGGCGGACATTCCCAACCCGACCGTGCTCCTCTACGGGGAGAGTGGGACGGGGAAGAACCTCTGTGCCAAGGCGATCCACTACTCCAGCCAGCACTCGGCCGGACGCTTCGTGGAGATCAACTGCTCGGCGCTGCCGTCGCAGTTGCTAGAAGGGGAGCTGTTTGGCCACCAGAAGGGTGCCTTCACCGATGCGAAGGAGTCGAAGCGTGGGCTGATCGAGGTTGCCAATGAGGGAACACTCTTCCTGGACGAGATCGGTGACCTGTCACCGGAGCTCCAGTCCAAGCTCCTCAACTTCATCGAGTCGAGACAGTTTCGTCGCGTGGGTGGCACGGAAGAGCTTGAAGTCACGCTCAGGATCATCACTGCCACCAACCGCAACCTGGAGGAGCTAGTACGTGACGGTGCGTTCCGCGAAGACCTGTACTACCGCATTCGCGTCGCCACGCATACGCTTCCGCCGCTTCGCGTCATCACAGGGGATCTTCCGGTCCTGGCGGAGCACTTTCGTGAGCACTTCAATCGCGAGTTCCGCAAGGACGTGAGGACGATCGCCCCGGCGACGATGGACCGACTGCGGGGATGGCATTGGCCCGGCAACGTCCGTGAGCTCCGCAACGTGGTCGAGCGCGCCATGATCTTCGCGGATGGTGACGCCTTGGAGCCAAGTGACCTCCCGCCCCTCGGAGTGGCCGAAACGGGACCTGCCCAGGCGCCCGCGCAACAGCCTGAGTGGGCGACCGCCGGCCTGTCCCTCGCGGACATGGAGAAGGAGCACATCCGCCGCACGCTGGCCGACTGCGACGGAAGTGTACAGGAAGCGGCTAAGCTCCTGGGGGTCTCGCGTAAGACCCTGTGGGAGAAACGAAAGAAGTACGGATTGCTCGAGTAGCTACGCGCTGCGGTCCAGTGCTTCTTCCCGAGACTCGGCTTCCATGTCAGGTTCTCGCACGGGAAGCTCGAACCAGAACATCGAGCCCTGCCCCTCTTCGCTCTCTACGCCGATCCGACCGGCATGGGCCTCCACGGCGAGCCGACAGAAGGCGAGGCCCAAGCCGCTTGAGGTCTTGCGTGGGTGCCCGTTCTTTTCGACCTGACCGAACTTCTGGAAGACGTGACTGTGGTGTTCGGTGGGTATCCCGGGTCCGCGATCGGATACGGTGATGCGGACGCTCCCGTTTCGCCGCCCGACCTTGACCGTCACTGGCTCTTCGGGCGGTGAGTAGTCGATGGCGTTGCTCAAGAGATTGAGCACGACCCGACGGATGAGCTCGGGATCGCACGGCACGGTGGGATGTGTGGGCCCTCCGCCATTCTCCACCCGCACGCGCAGTGCCGCGGACCCGAGCGCGGTTCGTGCCTCACGCACGACATCCACGATATCGGTCTCCATGAGTGACAGCGGCATGGCCCCCGATTCGAGGCGGTTCACCTCCAAGATGGACGTGATCATGCCACTCAGGATCTGGGCACTCTTGATCGCGCCGCTCACGCCCGCCATGAAGCTCGGGTGGAGCGTCCGCTGCCCCTCGTGCTCGAGCAGTTCGAGATCGCATACGATGCCGGTCAACGGCGACCGGAGATCGTGTACCAGCATGTGGACGAGACTGTCGCGGTGCTGTTCGAGTTCCTTGGTGCGCTGGTATTCCCGCTCGACTCGGTCGTACAGCCTCTTGGTCGCCACGGCATTGCGCACGCGAAGTCGGAGATCGGCGATGTCGACCGGTTTGGTGAGGAAGTCGCTGGCGCCGGCCGCAATGCCGGCAAGCCGATCTTCGCGTCCACGTTGTGCGGTCACGAGGATCACCGGGAGCGCTGCCGTGCGAGCGTCGGCGCGCAACCGCCGGCACACCTCTAAGCCGTCCATGCCGGGCATCAGCACGTCCAGCAGAACGGCGTCCGGGAGGTGCTCCGCCACGCGGTCCAGTGCCTCGGCGCCGTCCGTCGCCTCGATGATGTTGCAGCCTTCCGTCGCCAGCAGTTCTCTCAGGAGAAAGCGGTTGTCGGCGTCGTCGTCGACGATGAGGACTTCGGCGTCGGCGACGGTGAGATCGGCGAACCCGGTGATCATGCGGTGCTCCTCATGTTGGCGCGGCACGGAAACTCGATGAAGAAGTGGCTCCCCTCGCCCTTGACCCCCGAGCTCTCGACCCAGATGCGGCCGCCGTGGAGCTCGACGATGCGCCGCGCGAGCGCCAGACCGACACCAGATCGGCGTTGGCGGCGCGACGTGAGCGACTCGGCATGCTCGAAGTCATCGAACAGGAGCGGCTGGTCGTCTGGAGGAATGCCGTTACCGGTGTCGGCGACTTCGATGCGCAGGACGCTGTCGAACTCGTCGCTTGTCTCGGCCACGCTCGAGGATAGAGTGCCTTTCGAAGCCGTGACCCGCACGGAGCCGCCGGAATCGGTGAACCGGATCGCGTTGTCGACGAGGCTCGCCAGCACCTGCCGTAGCTGCTCGGGGTCACACTCGAGCAGGCCTGGACTCTCGGCGTGTGCCGACAGCTCGATGCCACGCTCCTTCGCTGCCGCGGCATACTCGTTTACGACAGCCTGCACGAGCTGCATGGCATTGACCGACTGGGGCTCGGGAATCATCTCGCCCGCGTGGATGCGGGCGAGGTCGATCAAATTGTTGATGAGTCCCAGCTGTCGCTGCCCGGCATTGGCGATGCGGCCCACGAACTTGAGTTGACCCTCCGTCAGCTGCCCGCACGCCCCCTGCTGCAGAACCTCCGAAAACCCAAGGATGGCGTTGAGCGGTGTTCGGAGTGTGTGCCCCATGCTCACGAGGAACCGGCTCCGCTGCAAGGCTGCGTCAGCATCCGCGCTGGCACCTCGGAGCCGATCGAGCTCCCGCTCGGCCTGCCTGCGCGCTTCCCGCTCCGCCTCGAGCGCCTCCTCGAGGTGGGTGACCCCCGTCAGTTCCATAATCCCTCCATCGAGCGCCGGCGGCGTTGGCCCGCGGCCACCGGTACGGATCTCAAGGAGCACCTCGCGTGCCACGGGTCCACTGCGAATCGAACAATGTAAGTTATTGTTACTAATAGCGTTATGGATAGCGCGGTCATCGGTCGCCGTGCGCTGAACAGTGCGGTAGTTACGAAATCGGAACGAGTGATGTAACGGCAATGGCCTCCCGAGGCGGACTGGGCTCGTCTTGCTCTCCGTCCATCACCTCGGAGACGGTACGCAACTGCGAGGTGAAGTCCGATCCCTCGTCCCTCGAGGCCGGCAGGTTGATGAGAGTCTCACCGTGCGCGAGCCTGAGCGGCGTCGGGAGGCGTGCCTAGGATGGAGGACTCATTCACGCCTTCGCCTCGCATCATCCTGGTGAACTCCGCGACGATGTGTGGATCCCGCCACCCTCGGTCGGTCTCGGCAGCGAGGACATCGAGTGCGTCGCGCGAAGTGAGCGCCGGTTTGTACGGACGTATGGTCGTCAGCGCATCATAGATGTCGACGACCTGAATCACCCGCGCCGCAAGTGGGATCTCTTCCCCACCAAGACCGTCGGGGTATCCCGTACCGTCGAGTCGTTCGTGGTGGTGTCGAATGATCGGCAGCACGGTACGGAACGCTCGGATCGGTCGGCAGATGTGCTCGCCGGTGACCGGATGCTCGCGCATCACGTTCCATTCGTTGGCCGTGAGTGGGCCGTCCTTGAGGAGAATGGCGTCGGGCACCGCGATTTTGCCGATGTCATGCAGCTGACCCGCTCGCCGAAGCGCAGTCACTTCGCTTTCGGAAAGATCGAGACGGATGGCGAGTTCCGCTGCGTTGGTCGACAGTCGCTCGCAGTGTCCATCCGTGCACGGATCTCGGCCTTCCACGCTGCGGG
Organism: Gemmatimonadota bacterium; assembly: GCA_039584325.1. GTDB lineage: Bacteria > Gemmatimonadota > Gemmatimonadetes > Gemmatimonadales > GWC2-71-9 > JAOTVV01. The sequence goes on along the minus strand of JBDGYA010000004.1, from coordinate 120,280 downwards.
CAAGGGCCAAGAGCACTGACTCCGCCGGCTCGAGATCATCGACGTGCCGCTTCATGCGTAGCAGGGCGCGTACGCGGCCGATCAGTTCGGGGGTTGAAAAGGGCTTGGTGAGGAAATCGTCGGCACCTGCGTCGATTCCGCGCATGCGGCAATCGTTCGTGTCCAGACCGGAGATGAGCACGACCGGAGTGAGGCGGCCACTTGGGTCCTGCTTCAATAGCTCGCAGAACTGGATGCCGTCCATGCCCGGCAACAAGACGTCGATCAGCACCAAGTCCGGTGGGTCGGCTCGAAAGGCCTCAAGGCCCTGTTCGGCGTTCCGAACCACGGTGACGTCGAGGGCTTGTGCTCGCAGCAAACGCTCGATGGATGAGGCGACGATGCCGTCGTCCTCCACAACGAGAGTCTTGGGGCGGCGGTCGCCAAAAGCCACGGAGTGGCCGGCGTAGTCTTGCCGACGGTAGTCAGCTGCCGCACCGGCGCGCGGTGGGCGCGAGAACCATCCGCTGTGATCGTCGTCGGATCTTTCAGTCATGACGCGCAGCTCATGCTAGGGTCTACGACCCAGTTGGCGAGAACATCTTGAAGGACACTCAGCTTGACGGGTTTCGGGATGAAGTCATCCATACCAGCCGCCAGGCACACTTGCCGGTCGGCTGGGCGCGCGTTGGCGGTCATCGCGATGATGGGGACGTGTCGAATGCCGGCATCACGCAGACGGATCTCACCGGTCGTCGCATACCCGTCCAGTACGGGCATCTCACAGTCCATGAGGATTGCCGAGTGACGCTCGGGATCGTATGCGTCGAGCGCCTCCCGGCCATTGGCACATGCCTCGAACCGGTAACCCAGAAGCGACAACATCTCTCCGGCGACTTCCTGGTTGGTTTCGTTGTCTTCGACGAGGAGCACGCAGGCGCCGGTGGGGGCAACCGCAGCCGTTGACGTTGTGTGATCTGGCGCTTCAACGGCGGTGTCGTGCGCGACGCCGCGGAGCGACGTGACCGCTTCGGCAAGTGCCGCCTCGGTCACCGGTTTTGCCAGCACCACGACGCGCTCGCTGAGCTCGGGTGTAGCGCGGTCCTCCTCAGGAGAGTGGAGCAGGACCGTCCTGCTCTCAGCGAGGCTCGGATCCCCAGCGACGATGTTGGCCAGCGAGCCACTCTCCATATCCGAAAGCTCACTGTCGATGAGAACGATGCCGTACGGATCACCGAGCGCCTGCCGCCTGTGGAGCACGGTGAGCGCCTCCTCTCCTGTCGCGACTGCACGGTGGCGAGCGCCCAGTGCAACGACCAGCGCTCCGAGCGCCGTGCGATGCCTCGATGATCCACTCACGGTGAGGACCAGCATGTCGTGAAGGCGATTCTGCGGTGCTGTCACGGCACCGGCTGGCGCGAGCGGCAGCTCGAGTTGGAACCAGAAGGTCGATCCTACTCCCACGTGGCTCTCGAGTCCAATGGACCCACCCATGAGCTCGACCAGGTGCCTGCAGATCGCCAAGCCGAGGCCGGTGCCACCCACCTGCCGAGTAAGAGACGCGTCTGCCTGCGTGTACTTATCGAAGATGCGAGTCTGCTGAGCAGCGGGAATTCCGGATCCCGTGTCCTGAACGGCGATCACAAACTGCGCAACGCTCTCCGTGGTGACATCGGCCATGACCGTGACAAGGACGTGCCCGTCCTCGGTGAACTTGATCGCGTTGGTCACGAAGTTGATGACGAGTTGACGGATCCGAACGGCGTCGGCCACCACGAACTTGGGGGCGTCTGGTGAGTAGCGTGTGACGAGCTCGATGCCCTTGGCGTCCGCCCGCGATGCCAGGAGTTCCACTGCGTCTCGGATGCAGGCGTCGAGGTGTACGGGCTTCGGGTCGATCGCGAGCTTACCCGCCTCGATCTTGGAGAAATCCAAAATGTCATCCAGGATCTGGAGCATCGACTCGCCCGAGCGGACGAGACCATCGATGTAACGGTGTTGGACTGGCGAGAGGTTCGTTTGTTTGATCAGCGTCGCCATGCCCAGAATCCCATTCATCGGGGTTCGCACCTCGTGGCTCATGTTGGCCACGAACTCCGACTTCGCGCGGGACACCTCCTCCGCAGCCTCCCGCTGGGCGATCTCTCGCTTGAGTTGCCCCGTGGTTCGGGCGATGGCGTCCACCATCGCGTTGAAGGCGGTAGCGAGCTCGCCCATCTCGCCACCAGTTGTCGACGCCCGCGTGTCCCAGTGGCCGCCCGCGATCCGGCGCACGACGGCGGTCGCGCGCGCGAGCCGTCGGGTAATGAGCGCGCCAAGCGCCATGCCGCAGAGAGCCCCCAGCAGCACCGTGAGGAGTGCGACAATCGCCACGCCGTCTCGGCTCTCGGCGATCGTCAGTCGCACCGCGTCGGTCGAAAGCCCCAAGTACAGCACGCCGATCGGCCTCCCCTGGGTCACGATAGGAGCCATCGTGCGGTACACGGTCTCGTCAACCGAAAGTGCCCCTGCCACGAGACCGTCCGCGTACCCGTGTCGCCGGGCGTCCGCCGCCCGATAGGCAGTGAAGGCTCGGCCGACCGAGTCCACGATGACGACGTAGCGGAGATCGGGGTGCGTGCGAACGGCCCGCAGGCTCTCGTGCGCGGCGAGTACGTCGTCGAGGTCCACAGCGGGCGCCACGGTGTACGCCGTGACCTGCGCCATGCTCTGCGCCCTGCTGGCCAATCCTGCGAATGCCTGGCGCTCGAGCTGTGCCGGGAAGTAGAGGTACATGAAGGTGGAGAGCGTTGCGGCCACGGCGGTGACGCCCAGCGCAATGCGTTCCCGGAGGGGACAGCGGCTGACGAAAGCCCGTGTCGCTCTTACAGTGCTCGCCACACTCATGGGGTCGGTGCCCCTAGCACGATTCACGCTCTCCCGACGGCTTCAGGGTTTCCCGGTCCCGCATCCCATCGCAGGCCGAGAGTGAGAGGTATGAACAGCACGGGGCATGCCGCCGGAGCGGATTGGCGAATGGATCTCTAAGTTGTTTCATTGGTTTGTCTTATGGGTGCAGCCGACCATACGTAACCCGGCGAGAACCGATCCAATGTTCCGATTTCGTAACCCGAGATGTAACCCTTGGGTGTGCCGAGCCCAGGATCGGTTCTGGGAGCCGGGTCCTACGGCACGGCCGGCACTGCAAGGTACGACAGCACACTGTCGGATTCGTTGCGAACCTGGCCGATCAGCTCTGCGGCGTGGTGCACGTCGCCGGCCGAACCGGCATGCTCGATCTGGCTCAGCAGCTCCGCGAGGTTCTCGGCGCGGATCGTCGCCGCCGCGGACTTGTACGCATGCGCGGCCATTCGGATCTCCCCACCCTGCCCTCCCGCCACCGCACCCTCGAGTACTGCCATCCGCACCGGGGCATCTTCCGCGAACACCCCGAGAATGCGGTCGACTGTCTCTTCGATACCGGCTTCTCGCAAGACGCGCCGGAACTCCGCGAGGTTCACAGGGTCGGTGACCGGCGCGGACGGCCCGCCAAGGCGAGCGGCAGGCGTTGCGACGCCCAGTGATTCGACCATCCGTACGAGTTCGTGCGGTCGGAACGGCTTGGCGATGTAGGCGTCCATTCCCGCCGCGCGGAACTGCTCCTCGCGCTCGAATTCGACGTGTGCCGTCATTGCGATCACGGGTACGTCCGCGCTCCCTGGCATGGAGCGCAGTTCGGCCGTCGCTCCGGGGCCGTCCAACTCGGGCATCTCGACGTCCATGACGATCACGTCGTAGGCGGACCGACCGGCGGCCACCACCGCGAGTCGTCCGTTCTCCACCGCGTCCACCAGGTGCCCCCGCTTCTGGAGAATTGCGGTGGCGACCTGCCGATTCACCTCGTTGTCGTCTGCCAGGAGGATGCGGAGCCGTCGTCGCCCCTCCTCCACCGAGTGCCGGGTGACGAGCCCGTCACCCGGACGTGTAAGGAGTGTCGCGGATACGGCATTGACCAGGTCGTCGTCCGTGAGTGGCTTGGCAAAGTAGGCGGCGACGCCGATGCTACGACAACGCTGTCCGTCGCCGCGGCGTGCGGCGCCGGTCAGCATCAAGATGCGCGTTTCCCGCAGCTTGCCGTCTGAGCGGATCGCGCGTGCGAGCTCGAAGCCGTCCTTGCCGCCGATCCAGCCGTCGAGGATGATGAGGTGATACGGGCGTCCCGAGGCGCTCGCCGCCTGTAGCGCTGCCATGGCGTCTTGAGGGCGCGCGACGGCTTCCGGCGCCATTCCGGTCCCAGCGAGCGCACTGACAACGGACTCGGCCGACGCAGCATTGTCGTCCACCACTAGCACACGCGTTGCGCTCAGATCCAGATGCACGGCCGCGTCGGCCTCGGGCTCCTCCTCGGCGAGCGGAGCGACCGCGATCCGACACAGGAACTCGCTGCCGGTCCCCTCCAGGCTCGTCGCTGTGAGACTCCCTCCCATGAGCTCCGCGAGGCGGCGAGCGATGGGTAGGCCCAGTCCGGTGCCGCCGTACTCCCGGGTCCTCTCGGTGTCGGCCTGGGTGAACTCGTCGAAGATCGCCTCGATACGATCACTCGGGATGCCGATGCCCGTGTCGCGCACGGCGAACTGGACGATCACGTCTCCGTTTCGCATGCCGGCAGGTATGACGTCGACGGTAACACGCCCCTCGTGCGTGAACTTGATCGCGTTGCCGATCAGATTCACGAGGATTTGCCGCAGGCGGCTGGGATCTCCCTGCACCATCCGCGGCACGTCGGGGTCGATGGTGGCGGACAGTCCGATGCGGCGCTCGTAGGCCCGTACGCCGAGCAGACGCACGGTTGATTCGACGAGTGCTGCCAGATCGAACGGGATGTTCTCGAGCTCCACGCGATTCGTACGGAGCCTGGTCACATCCAGAATGTCGTTGACGAGCGTCAGCAGTGATTCGGCCGAGATCTGTATCCGCTCGATCGATCGCCGCTGCTCGCTCGAGAGGTCGGTATCGAGCAGCAGCTCCGTCAACCCCGCAATGCTGTTCATGGGCGTGCGTAGCTGGTGGCTCACGCGGGAGAGCACGCTCCAGTGACTCATCTCGCTGTTGGGCTCACTCATGCTCGCCATGTCCCAGGGTATCGTGGCGGGTCGGCCGAACTCGACAGTTCGTCACGCATGATACGGCGGAGCGTCAGCGTTGTCGACGGGCCGGCCCGGCGCTGTCCCGATCACGGAGTTGACACGGTGCAGACGCGAGGGCCCGGGGTCAGGCGTGGGGTTCGGATGATGGTCCGAATCCCCTGCGCGGCATATCGCCCCACGTCTGCACCCGGCGCAACGCGGACACCAGCCCGTGCAATCGCCAAAACGAGATGAGCTGGCGGTAGCCGAAGTTTTCCAGTGCGCCGACGGCGAACAGCCATACCAGGTCGCTCAGGCGCGGGTAGCGTCGGAAACCGAGCTCCTCGAGCCCCACCGCCGCGATGGACAGCACCATTCCGAAAATGAACGCCGCCATGAAGAACCCGATAGCGTACACGGTGGATGCAAGCCCCAATGCCACGGTGAGAGCGAAGGCGAAGTAGCCTACGATCTCGACGAGCAGACCCAGCGTCTCCAGGAAGAGGAAGTACGGATACGCAACCATCCCAATCCGGCCGTACGTCGGATTGAACAGCATGCGCCGATGGCGCAGCAGGCTCTCGGCCATGCCGCGCTGCCAGCGATCGCGCTGGCGCGCGAGGCTGCGTAGGGTCTCCGGGCACTCCGTCCACGCCACGGGGTCCGGCACGAAGCGGATGCGATAGGGAATCTTCCGTTCCCGGCAGTGGCGGTGCAGGCGGACCACCAGCTCCATGTCCTCGCCAACGGTCGTGCCCGTCGTGTGGGGTGACGCGTACCCGCCCGCATCGACGACGGTCGATCGGCGGAACACGCCGAAGGCCCCCGAGATGATCAAGGTCGCATCGAGCACGGACCAACCCATCCGGCCCGCCAGGAACGAGCGCAAGTACTCGAGCACCTGGAATCGCGCCCACGTATTCCGGGGGAATCGCACCTGGGTGACACCGCCGGCGCTCACGGTACAGCCGTTGGCAATGCGCACGACGCCGCCAACGGCTATGGTATGCGCCTCCTCCAAGAACGGCCGGATGATCCGTGTGAGGGCCTCCCGCTCCAGGAGACTGTCGGCGTCCACGGCGCAGAACAGCGGGGTCACGCACAAGTTGATGCCGGCGTTGAGCGCATCGGCCTTACCGCCGTTTTCCTTGTCGATCACCCACAGGTTCGGGTGCTGCCGGCTCTGATAGACCTTCCGAACGGGAGCCGTCTGCAGTTCGGCGGTCGGAAGGCGAGCACATGCGACCAGGTCGAATGCTTCCATCAACCGAGGAAGCGTTCCGTCGCGCGATCCGTCGTTCACGACGAGGATCTCGAACTGGGGGTACTCGAGCGTGAGCAGGGAGTGCACGGACTCGACGCACGTCGGCTCCTCGTTGTACGCCGGCGCCAAAATGGTGACGGGGGGAACGCCCTCTAATGTCAATAGCTCGCTGAGATCCAGAGATTTGAGGCGCCGCACGTACCGACGGATGTCCCGGAACGCCACGATGCTGGTCAACAGGTAGACCGAGTTGAGCACGACGAAGTAGGCGAGCACGATCGCATTGAAGATTCCGAGGACGATGAGCACAAACGCCATCATGATCCTTGGACTTCGGACAAGACCTGGAGCGCGAGAGTCGCGCGGTCTTGGCCGGTCGACGCGAGTTGCTGGAGCGCCTCGAGTTGTCCCGCGTCGCGAAGGGCCCGGGCCGCGTGAATGGCGACCCAGCGGGAATCGTCTTCGCACGCCGCTCTCAAGCGTGCCATGTCGTCCTGCGCACCGATGGTTCCCAGGGCACTGGCGGCCGCGGCGCGTACCACAAAGTCCGATGATTCCATCGCCAGGCGCACGGGGTCGCGGTGCTCGGCTCGACCGACTCGTTCAAGCAATCGCAGGCATGCGGCGAGCAGTTCACGGTCGGTGGCGGTCGCTATCGTGGTGGCAGCGATATCCGCGGCCGGAAGGTCGTGGAGGTAGGCCAGTGTTGTCGCCACGAGGGCACGCACCTCGGTGGATCGGGAGGTGTCCGCAAGCACGTCCCGAAGCGTCGCGCCCGCCTCGGGGCCGACGCTCGCGAGCATCGACGCCAGAAAGTTACGACTCCACGTGGTGAAGCGATGGAGCCGTGCCACGACGGAAGGGAGGTACTCCGGATGCTCCTTCCGGGCGAGCGTGCGGGCCGCAACCATCGCCACGATGGGAGAGGGGTCGTCCAGTGCGTCTATTACGCTGTTGGCATAGTTGGGAAGGCCCAGCTCACCCAATGTCTGAACGGCCCGAGCGCGTCGCTGAGGGTCACGGTCGTGAAGCCTGGCCTCGATGCGGGGCAGATACGGGGCGGCCAACCCTCGGAGGATGGTGCGTTCCGCACCGCTGACCCGCCGGCTGAACCGGAGCACGTAGTTGACGCAGAACAGCTCTTCCTCCGGTGCGACGAGACTCCAGAAATCGTCGGAGGCCCGGTCACCTGTCAGGACACCGAGGATTGCCTGGTCCCATCTCGCTTCGAGCCGAGCCCAGTGCGCGGCCTTGCGCTCGTTCCGGAGGCGCAAAACGACCACGGAGATGGCAAAGCCGATGGCGGTCGCTGCGAGGAGCGAGATGCCGATGACGAGGAAAAGGAGGACTTGCCCACCCAACCCGACGTCGAGATCGATGAGACTCACCTGCCGGTACTACCGGTGGACGACGAGGCCTGCGTGCGCAGGAGCCGCTGTACGCGCGCCAGCAACTCGATGGGCGAAAACGGCTTCGTGACGTAATCGTTCGCTCCCAGGTCGAAGGCGCGGACGATGTCCTCTTCGCGACCCAGATTCGTGAGCATGAGGATGGGAGTGCTGGCGTGTCCGGGGGATGTGCGCAATCGCGTGAGCAGCTCGAAGCCGTCCATGCCGGGCATTCGAATGTCGAGAATGAAGAGGCCGATCTCCCCGCGTTCCGCCGACGCCAGAGCGTCCGTTCCGGTTAGAGCGTGTACCACATCGAATCCCGAGCGCTCGAGCCGATGCTTCACCAGTGTCGCGGTGACTCGATCGTCCTCGGCCACGAGAACGGTGGTCGGTGCCTCCGGCACCGCGTCGTCCAGTGCGACCACTCGTGACGGCCCAAGTGATTTGGCGCGCCCCAATGCGCGGTCGGCCTCCGCCATCACTTCCTCGAACGACGCAGCGGATTGCACTGATGCGATCCCGGCGCCGAACGTCACGGCCAACTCCTCTCCATCCGGTCCGATAGGCGGGGATGACGTGAGAGTCGCCTGGACCTTCGCCAGCAGCCGCTTGGCGCCGCTCACATCACGATTAGTGAGGAGCACCGCGAACTCGTCATCACGCCACCGGACGAGCACGTCGGCGGCGTGCAGTGACGCGGCGATGCACTGCGCCACCTGTCGCAGCAGCTCGTCACCGGCCGCTCTACCGCGTGTCTCGTTGATTTGCTCGACGCCGTCGACGTCGATCAGGGCGATTGTGCTCGGGGTCGCTCCGGGTCCTCCGTGCACGACCTCTCGCTCGTATGCTTCAGCGAGCGTCACCCGGACACCCAGGCCGGTCACGGCGTCGCTCGGCAGGGCGTGCCCCTCTGCGGGGGGGGTCCGGACGGCGTCTTCCACCGCCGCACGCAACGTCGTCGTATCAAGCGGACGCTCGAGCCACGCCGCGACTCCCAGGGCGAGACACTCGTCGCGAGTGTGGTTACCCACGCTCTGCGCGACCATGATGACGGGAATACCTGCGGTCCGGGATTGCTGGCTGAGTCTGGAATACACCTGGCGACCGTCGGCGTCGGGTAGAACCAGGGCCAGAACGATCACCGCCACCTCACGTTCGGCCAGCGTCGACTCGGCCTCGGCGGCAGAGCCGACGCCGATCACCTCGACCCTGTCTCCCGCCAGTGCCTGCCGCGCGAGCTCAGCGGTTTGAGGGTCGTCGTGCACGACCAGGATCGTGGCTGCGGTCGGCGGTGTTGACCGCCGGGCGTCATCGGCCATGGATTGAATCTCGCCGGTACGGGAGCGAAAGGGGAAGATGCAGGGTGCGCCCCGTGCCGGCTCTCCGGCCCCCATGATACTACTCGGACAGTTCTCTGTCGACGGGTCGGGTGATGACGCTCAGAAGGCCCAGTTGCCGGACAGTGTGATGGCGAAATACCGATAACCGGCCTCGCCGGTGGCGAAGCTTTGCAAGCCGGCATTCGAGTAGACCGTCGCCAGTCCCACGGAACGACCGGGTCCGATGTCATAGCTCGCCTGCAGCGCGAGCCGCACTGTTGCCTTCGGATTCCAGGGTGAGCTGACCTGTTCCAACCCCGGTGCCGCTTCCACCGTCAGACTCCACGGCCTTCGCAGCGGTCGCCAGCGGGCGATCAACTCGCCGTGCCCGTAGAAGTCCGGATCGAAGTAGCCGTCATCCAGGTTCTTCTCGAACCCGAATGTGCGGATGCGGGCAGCCGCGGCCCACTGATCCGTGAGCCGGCGAGTGCCCGCCACATAGGCGGAGAGCCGCCGATTGGGCTCGGAACCGTTGAAGGACGCGTACCCTGCGCCGGCCTCGAGCTGCCAGAGCGCCGCAGGCTCGGCGCGGAGCCCCAGACCCAGCTCGGCGGCGGTAACACCGCGCTCGATCATCAGGGCGGTCGCGTCAAACGCCGCCCGTCGGAACGCGATCGTGCCGCCGAGGCGGAGGCGCGCAGGACTGCGCAGTTCGAGTTCGAGAGACGGCTCAGTACTGGCATCGGCCCCGTTCGAACCTGCGACCCCGACTCCCGCGCCGAGCACCCATCCCGCCTCGACGAAATAGCGACCGGTCGCCAGTACCCCCCAAGCATGTCGGTCGTCGAGGAGTTGCCTGTTCCATGTGGCATGCCGGTAGTAGGTGTGTAGGCCAAGCCGTAGCCGAGGAACAGCGTTGTACGTACCTCGGACCCCGATGGTCAGGATATCGTTGTCGTCGGAATCGAACTCGTAGGTGACCGACGGTGCCACATTCGGCCCTCGGGCGATATTCAGCCAACGCCGCTCTTCCAGGTACTCACGCCCACGGCGCTGCTCCAGGGGGACGCGGTCGAGCACCGCTCGTGCGGCGTCCGGCCGGCCCTGCCAGCGCAAGGTCTGTGACAAACCGATCAGCGTTGTAGGATTCTCGGGCGCCAAGGCAGCCGCGCTCCGCCACATCCACTCGGCGTCCCCGAGCTTGCCCTGCCAGGCCAGGGTGCGGGCCAGGCCCTGGCGCGCTTCGATGTCTGCCGAGTCGGCCTCGATGAGGCGGCGGTAGATGGTCTGGGCCGAGTCCAGATCGTCGGTCCAGGAAAGCGTCTGGGCCATGCCGAGCAACGCTCGCCGATGTCCGGGCACGCGGGTGAGGAGTCCATCATACTCGTCGAGTGACTCGTCGAACTGACCGGCCCACGCGAGGATTCGGGCGCGGTCGAGTTGGGCATCCTCGTGTTCAGGAGCCACCGCCAGCAGTTTGTCGAGCAGTGTGAGACTTGCCGAATGCTGCCCGTCCCACGCGAGCATCAAGGCCATGCGATGCAACGCGAGCACGTCGGTCGAATCCTCGGCCAGTCGCTCAGCGTAGAGCTGGCGGGCCACCGCCAGATCCCCTCGCTTCCACGCGTCGTCTGCTGGATCCTGCGCCGCCACTGCAGAGGAGAGGGCAGTGAGGAGCAGCGCCGACGCGAGCACACTGCGCGACCTCACGGATGCACCTCCATCCCATCCAGCTCCAGGAAGACGCGCCGCATGGTATCGAAGGCGGGGCGTCGACGCGCCCGCCACTGCGGTTCATCCCACGGCTCCCACGTGAACTGCGCCGGCGGAGTGCTGCCGGACGGCCAGGAGAGCCAGGTGCCGTCGGAGGCCTTCATAGCTGCAACGACGCCGATCGACTGGATCGGGACAGGCAGGAACCCGGTCGTATCGCCGGGAGCGGCGCCCAACGCCTGCCGGCTACTCGGGTCCGCCACGTTGATGAGCGTCCACGGAATCCGGACCTCGATCGCCCGGCTCGCCGAATCCACCTCCCATGACCCATCGGGGGCGGTGCCCGGAAGGAGCACGCTGCGGTCGTGACCGACGGGAGCGTACTCCGTGCTGTCGCGTCCGAATCGACGGCGGTTGGTGACCACGCGTAGCGAGTCGTAACGGCCATCGACACGGCGTTCGCTCCGTCGCGGCAGGTTGTACACCTGCTCGTAGGGTCCCGTGAACGTGCCCGGCGGGGGCTTCCCCACCCCGAGCTTCGACACCGGCACCCGTAGCGCCGTCAGTTTCTGAAGTCGAAACGGATTCGCGTTGGGGTCGGCGAGGACACGCACGTCGCTTGGCGTGATCACGAGTGCGAACTCGATCCCCACGGGGAGATGGGGGCCGCTGCGTCCGGGCCAGCGGACTTGACCGTCGTGCCGATCGAGTACGTCCAGGCCAATGAAGACCGTGTCGATGGTCTCGTGGTCGGGTGTCTCGAACAGCACATGGAGGTAGGCTTCGTCGGCCAGCATCCTCACAGCACCGTCGTACACGTAGGGTACGCGGTTCCATGCTGCCAGCCGCGTTGCTAACGGGCCATCCCCCAGTCGCGGCACGGGTTCCACCGCGATCATGCCATACTGCTGCTCGGGGTTCAATCGGCTCAGCCACATACGGCTGCGGTCGCGTGGCAGTTCCACGTCGATCACGAGCCAGCTCTTCTTGAACCACTCGTCGATCCAGGCGAAGAGGATGCCGCCGGCCATGCCGCTTCGAGCAAGGAGTCTGGTGAGGTCGGCGTTTATCCGGGCCATCTCACGTTCGGTATGGCCGCCGTGATGCCATCCGCTGGACGTGAGGTGCGCGACGCCGATGCTCGCCGGTACGCCGTACTCGGCGATCAGCAAAGGGATACCGCGATGATGGTGCTTCAACCGCCGGAGGTAGCGGGCGTAGCCACCCTCCCGCACGATGAGATCGGGATAATAGGGGTAGGCGTGATAGGCCGCAAAGACCCCCGCGCGGAAGGCGGCGGTGGGCTGGAGCAGCGTCGGATCGATCGCTACGAGATCGTTATCGTATTCCTTGGGAAGCCTCGTGGTGTCGCCGCCCAACGCACGCCGGAATGCCATCTCCTCGGCGACGGTCGTCTCGGTCGGATGGTGGAGTGGGTCCAGCGTGGGCCAACTCGTGTACGCCACGGGGCGCTGCTGGCGGTACTGCTCCGTCTCGTAGGCGATCAGGCGTTCACATGCCTCAGCCAGCCACACGTCCGTCGCCGAACCGCGGTTCAGCTCGAGATAGCGTCCTTTCCAGTGCGTGATGTCAGGGTTGGCGCGATCGTATTCGGCCACGGCAAACGGCTCCCACTCTCGTCCGATGATGTAGGCCAGGGTCCAGCGGGACACGTCGGCCGTGTAGAAGCCGGCGGCGTGGCCTGGACGGCGCGGCAGATCGGCCTGTCCATGCAGCACATCAACCACCCGACGCATCTCGGCCGTGAACGCCGCATTCCATGTGGAGTCGCCGAAGTCGTGGTCCGGTGGCAGTCCGGTCCACACGCCGTGGATCAGCCAGAGCGGTCGATCGGGATTGGTGCGGTTGTGACCGGCGAGCGCCGCATAGAAGTGCGGTGGGTGAATCGTGTAGACCCGGATCACGTTCGCGTCCATCTCGGCGATGTCGGCGAGCCAATCGGCGTAGGTGAGGGAATCCGGGAACTCGCTCGGAAACCGGCCCGGGAGCGCCGCGCCGACGTTCATTCCCTTCACGTAGAACGGGTGCCACGCCCCCTGGTGGAAGACCTCGAACCGCTCTCCACTCGTGCGCGCGACGAGTTCTACCGTGTCGGGCAGGATCAGCGGAGATCGCTCGGGCGGCACGCCCAGGAGGTCGAGATGGCGTCGCGCCTCCTCGTGCCGGGGTGCCAGCGTCAGCACACGCTGGAACAGGGCGCGTGCCTCTGCCTCGTCGCCCTCCCGCACGGCGATCAATGCCATTCCCTGGAGCGCGTCGACGCTCTCCGGCTTGCCCTCCAAAACGGTCGCAAACTCTCGCCCTGCGCGCTCGAGTTCCCCGCGGCGCAGTGCGACATACCCGGCGCCGATCGTCGCTCCGACGTGTTCCGGACACTGCCGACGCGCCGTGGTGAACAGGGACTCAGCGGCGTCGATCCGGTCTTCGCGGTAGTGCGTCCATGCCTCGGAGACGAGTGGGTTCGCCTGACCAGGGCAGGGTGCCTGCCCGACGGCGCACGTGCCCACCAGCATCCCGAGGAGCGCTCCGGCGGCGATTTCACGCATGGGACTTCGGGGCAAAACCGGTTCGCCGCATCTCGCCCCAATGGGTGATGCCACGGAGGGCGTTCCAGAACCCGAGGAGCCGCCAGTAGACGGTGATCTGCCGGTAGCCGAACGGCTCGAGCACCGCGTACCACAGCATGCGGACGAAGTCGCGGAAGCGGCCGTACATGTGGAACGTGGTCTCCTCGAGGATGACCGCCCAGATGCTCAGGAACATTTGGTACCCGAGGGCGACGACGAAGAACAGGAGCGCGAATTCCACGCTGAGCAGGCCGAGCATCAGACCGAGCAGCGTCAGGGTGTACCCGACCAGCTCGACCACCGGCGCCAGCATCTCGCCGAAGAAGAAGAACGGCATCGTGACGAGGCCGATTCGTCCGTACTTCGGATTGAGCAGGAGCCCACGGTGTGTGAACATCGTCGCGATCAGGCCGCGATGCCATCGCTCGCGCTGGCGGCCGTGTGTGCGCAAGTCGGACGGGACTTCCGTCCACGCCACGGGGTCGGGAATGAACGGGATATCATACGGGATCTTCTTCCGCCGCAGATAGCGATGCAGGCGGACGACCAGATCGAGGTCCTCGACGACGTTGCCGGCGGCGTAGCCGTTGATGGCGAGCAGATAGTGACGCTGAAACAGTCCAAAGGCGCCCGACACGATGAGGTTACCCCCCAGCCGGTTCCAGCCGAGTCGCCCGAACAGGAATGCGCGCAGGTACTCGGGGACTTGCACCGCGGACAGGTAGCGATGAGGAACCCTCGCGTCGGTGACGCGGCCACCCTCGATCCGACATCCGTTGGCGACACGGATGGTGCCGCCCGCAGCCGCGACGTGCTCACCGAGCAGGAAGGGACGAACGAGTCGGAGCAGTGCGTCCCGGGCCACCAGCGTATCGGCATCGACCGGCACCACGATGGGATAGCGTGCCGAGCTGATCCCGACATTGAGGGCGTCGGCCTTTCCCCCCTGCTCCTTGTCCACAACGAGGAGTCCTGTCCGCGTGCGCGACCGATAGAATGCCCGCACGGGCTTCGTCTCGATCCGCCGCGGGAACGCCGGCGGTACCTCATACAGGTCGAAGTGCTCCTGTAGCCGTCGCATCGTCCCGTCGGTCGAGCCGTCGTTGATGACGATGACTTCGTGCTGCGGATACTCCAGTGCGAGCTGCGCCGACACACTGTCGGTGATGCTCGCCTCCATGTTGTGCGCGGGGATGAGAATGGAGATGGGGGGCAGCGCGTCCGACCCCACATAGCTCCGCAGGTCCTCGTTGCGCATGATCTTCCAGTGCTTCCAGATCTCCGGCACGGCGAGAAAGAGCAGCAGAGCGTAGAACGAGTTGACCGCCAGGAAGTACCAGATGATCGTGCGGTCGGCCGCGACGATGAGATCCGAGAGGAGGTCGACCATGGCCGGGTCTATGTCAGATAATCGGCGACCGCTTCGTCCGAGAGCCCCCGGACATACCGGGCCATCTCGAGCGCGAAGCGGTCCTCGCCGGCTTCGATGTCGTGCAGGACCTGCGTGCCGGCTCCACCCAGCTGGCGCAGGGCCATGGCTGCCCGTAGCCGGACCCACCAATTCCCATCGCTGAGTGCCCGTTTCAGAGCACCGCGCGCGCCGACGGCGCGGATCACGCCGAGCGAGCTCCCCGCCTGTGTCCGCACCTGCCACTGCTTGTCCGAGAGCAGGTCCGACAGGACCGCCTCGGTGCGGGGGTGCGGGTAGCTCCCCAGGGCCCGCGCGACGGCAACCCGGATCTCCATTGCCTCGTGCCCGGTGTACCCCAGTAGCGGATCGAAGAACTCGATGGCAGACAACTCTCCGCCGAGCGCGATCAGCGAGCGCAACTCCTCGACCGAACCGGCAGTTTCGAGCCGTCGGGCCAGGAGCGGAACCAGTACCTGCCGCACGGACACAACCGTATCGAACAGGTAACGGCGCACGACGGGCTTCGCGGCCAGGGCCTCGTCCAGCACGATTTCGAGCACACTGTCGTCGCGCACGCGGCGTACGATCTTGATCGCCGCCACCTTGATCGCGGGGTGGTGGTCGCGGACCAACTCCCGGGTGAGCGACAGGTCGCTCTCGCGACCGGCGATCGCCAGCAAACGAGCCGCCACCAGCCGCTGCCACCAGAGGCGCGACCGCGCCCTCGGGGGCACGAATCGGTCGAACCAGGCTGTCTGGCGAACGGCGTCGACCACGCGTTCCCACGGCTCACCGCCGATTTGGGAAGCGTACTGGTGCAGAACGGCGACGATGACATGGCCGTCGGAACGGCCCAGCGTACCGACGAACTGGTCCGGGGTGATCCTGCCCGCCAGGAGGTCCATGAGTGCCCGGGAAAGCGCGGCGCCCTGCGCGCGGCGACGCCGCTTGCGCCGTTCGTCCAGGCCGCGGTACACGACCAGCCAGGCGAACATCGCCACGAAGAAGGCGAGTTGTGCAGTGGCGACGACCGCGAGGAAGGTCGTGCTCACCGGTCGCGGTCGTCGAGGAGCCGCTCCACCTTTGCGATGAGCACCGGGATACTGAGCGGCTTCACGAGGTAGTCGATGGCCCCGGCGCGAAGCGCTCGGATGTGGTCGCGCTCGGCTCCCTGCGCGCTCAGCACGATGACGCGAATGCCAGGGCGTGCGTCGGCGACCTGTTTGAGCGCGAGGAATCCCTCGCTGCCGAGCAGGTCGAGGTCGAGCAGGACGACCGGGCTCTGGCCCGTGGGCATCTGGTCGAAGAGGAAGTCGATAGCGAGCTGCCCGCTGCGGAAGGAGCGGGCGTCGTATCCCGCGTTCCGCACCGAATAGTCCAGCATCTCGGCGAGCGCAGCTTCGCCCTCGACGATGATCACCGCCGGAACCGTCCCTGCTCGCGACGCCCGGCTGGGATCGGTCGACGCCTGCGGGTGGTCAGGCACCGTCACGCGGCTGGTGCTCCCGGGTGGCGGGCGACGAGTCGAGGGACTGTATGTGCTCCGCTCCGCGGATGATCGAATCGGCATTGGCGTTGGCGCGTTCGGATCATAGACGTATGCGGGGACCGGGACAATCCCGGTGCACCGACCGGCAGTGCAACATCCTGCGCACGTTCCGTGCCATGTGGCACCTGTGACGCAACGCACGAAACTCCATCAATTTCCATCACTTAGCTGCCCGAGCGACGCTGCTGGTCGGGGCTGACTGCATTATCATTCGCGGAGTGCACGAACCTGCCATGGAGGGCGCTGTGAATTCTGTGGGAGTTTCCGCGGGCTGGCGCTGGCGTTGCCGCCGGACGGCTGTCACTTTCCTCGTCGGCATGCTCTTCCAGTCGTACGCCCCAGATGCCGGTGCGCAGGGGTCTGGCGCTGCGCCGGCCGGACTCACGGCCGTTCCCGGGATTCGAGTCGGGCACCACACGCTCCCCGAGCGCTCGACGGGATGTACGGTGATCCTCGTGGAGGCGGGGGCGGTGGGCGGTGTCGATGTGCGGGGTGGTGCCCCCGGCACTCGGGAGACCGACGTTCTCGATCCCGTGAATTCGGTGAACGTCGTACATGCGGTCGTGCTGTCCGGTGGCAGCGCGTTTGGTCTCGACGTCTCCGCGGGCGTCATGCGCTACCTCGAGGAGCGCGAGGTGGGGTTTGAGACGGCCGTTGCGCGCGTTCCCATCGTAGTGCAGGCAATCCTGTACGATCTCGGCGTGGGCGGTGCTCCCGGGGCCCGCCCCGGCGCCGCATGTGGGTACCAGGCCGCCGCGGTGGCGAGCGGTGGTCCGGTGGCCGAAGGCAGTGTGGGTGCGGGTGCGGGCGCGACCGTCGGCAAGCTGCGTGGCATGGACCGCGCGATGCGCGGTGGCCTCGGAACGGCATCAATCACCCTGCCCAGCGGTCTCACGGTCGCCGCGCTCGTCGCGGTGAACGCAGGCGGTGACGTGATCGACCCGGCTACCGGTCGAGTCGTGGCCGGGGTGCGCACGACAGACGGGGCGAATCTCGCTGATGCCCGCCGCCTGCTGCGAGCCGAATCGGGCGATCCCAACCCGCTGGAGAATACCACGATCGGGGTGGTCGCAACCAATGCGCGGCTCTCGAAGGCCGAGGCTACCAGGGTCGCGCAGATGGCGCAGGACGGATACGCTCGGGCGATCTACCCGGCACACGGGCCGTGGGATGGTGACGTCGTATTCAGTCTGGCGACGGGCTCCTTCGAGGGTGAGGCCGACCTCACGCTGATCGGGGCGTTGGCGGCGGATGTCGTGGCCGAAGCCATCCTGCGCGCGGTGCGGACGGCGACGAGCCTCGAAGGTCTTCCCGCCGTGGCCGATCTCGCCGGAGGGCGATGAGCGCCACGCTCGTCCTGCTCATCGGGTACTCGGTCGGTCTGAGTCTCCTCGGGGTATGGATCGGGCGTCGCGTCGAGTCGAGTGGCGCGTTCTTCGTCGCCCGCCGCCGTCTGGGTCCCGTGCTCATCTTCGCCACTATTCTCGCCGCCAACATCGGTGCCGGATCGACTGTCGGGGCCGCCGGACTCGGTTACTCCCATGGGCTGAGTGCGTGGTGGTGGGTGGGGTCCGCCGCCATCGGCACGATCTTGCTGGCTGTGTGGGTCGGCCCGCGTATGTGGCGCGTCGCCCGACGGCACGACTTGTACACCGTCGGCGACTGGCTCGAGCACCGGTATGGCGGGTCGGTCCGGCTTACCGTGGTGATCCTCCTCTGGCTCGGCACGCTCGCGATTCTCGCGGGACAGCTCATTGCCGTCGCCTGGGTGCTCAACGTGGTCGCTGGAGTGCCGAAGATCGCGGGCTGCCTCATCGGTGGTCTGGTCATGACCGTCTACTTCGCCGCAGGCGGACTCCTCACCTCCGCGTGGGTGAATCTCGTGGAGCTCGTGGTTTTACTCGTGGGCTTTGCGATCGCGGTACCCGTCGCGCTCGGCGGCGCGGGTGGATGGGCCGGCGTCACGGCAGCAGCCCCGGCCGCGGCAGCCGACTACTTCGGTTTTTGGGGTGGGCAGGGAGCCGGATGGACGTACCTCGCGCTCCTCGTCCCCGCGTTCATCGTCTCGCCCGGGCTCATTCAGAAGATCTACGGAGCGCGTGACGAGCGTACCGTGCGTGTGGGGGTCGGGTTGAGTGCCGCTGTACTCGCGCTGTTCGCCTTCGTGCCGCCGCTCCTCGGGATGATGGCGCGCGCATACAGGCCGGAACTGGTGAACCCCGAGCTAGCCCTGCCGACCGTGCTCACACTGGGACTCCCGGCGGCGGTCGGGGCGATCGGACTCGCCGCCGTGTTCTCTGCTGAGATCAGCTCCGCCGACGCTATCCTCTTCATGCTCTCGACATCGCTGTCTGAAGATCTCTTCCGACGGTTCATCAGGCCGGACGCTACCGACAGGGAGGTGCTCCGCGTCGCGCGTTGGGCCGCGGTTGCTGGCGGCTCGCTCGGTGTGCTGCTCGCCATCGTGCTCCCGTCGGTGATCAGCTCACTGAGCATCTTCTACTCGCTGCTCGGTGTGAGCCTCCTGGTTCCAATCGTGGCGGGATTGCATGTGGGCCGGGCGGGGGTTACCGAGGCGCTCGCGGCGATTGTCGGGGGGGTAGCGATCTCTGTCGCGCTCCAGGCCACAGGGGTCGCGACTACCGGTGTGTGGAACCCCTACACTTGGGGATTGGTTGCCTCCGTGATCGCGTTCGCCGCGTCCCTGCTCATCAGGAGGCGCTGGGCGCACCCACGGGCTCCAGACGCGCCGTGAAGTGCCGCAGCATGGGCGCCTGATACGTCAGGCGCAGACCGTGGATCGATTCCCGCTTCCGATGGAGGCGCGCGCACACTTCCACGACGTGGTCGAGGTGGCTCTTCGTGTAGACGCGGCGTGGGACAGCGAGCCGCACCAACTCCAGCTCGGGCAGCGTGCCATCGGCGCCGAACATCAGACTCCCAATCTCGACTCCACGGATGCCAGCCTCGAGGTAGAGTGCGCAGGTGAGGGCCTGCGCCGGAAACTCGTCCTGCGGAATGTGCGGCAGGAATCGCCGGGCATCGAGGTACACGGCGTGCCCACCAACGGGCAGCACAATGGGGACACCGGCATGCTGCAATCCCTCGCCGAACTCCCTCACCTGCCCGATGCGATGGGCGAGGTAACGTTCGTCGAGGACTTCCTCGAGACCTTGGGCGATGGCCGCGAGATCACGGCCCGCGAGGCCACCGTACGTGGGGAATCCCTCGATGAGGATCAGCATGTTCGTGAGTCGCGTGGTGAGCTCGTCATCGTTCAGTGCGACGAATCCGCCGATGTTGACCAGACCGTCCTTCTTCGCCGACATCGTACACCCGTCCGCTAGCTCAAAGAACCGGCGAACGATCTCCGCGATGCCGAGATCGAGATTGCTGCGAACCTTGTTGAAATAGGCATTCTCCGCGAACCGGCACGCATCGTAGAAGAACGGGATGCTATGCCTCCGGCACCACTGGGACACGCGATCCGCGTTCTCGATGCTCACGGGTTGTCCACCACCGGAGTTGTTCGTGATGGTGAGCAGCACGAGGGGAATCCGCTGTCGGCCTACGTTGGCCATCACGCGGTCCAGCTTCGCGAGATCCATGTTCCCCTTGTAGCTGACCTCGCGCGTCGGGTGGTACGCGTCGTCGATCACGCAGTCGATGGCGACACCGCCGCTGTGCTCGACGTTCGCCCGCGTCGTGTCGAAATGGATGTTGTTGGGGACGTAATCGCCCGGCTCGACGAGGGCCGTGAACAGCAGATTCTCGGCCATACGGCCCTGGTGGGTCGGGATGACATGGGCGAAGCCGGTCAGGCGACGAATCGTCTCCTCGAAACGGAAGTAGTTGCGGCTACCCGCGTAGGACTCGTCGCCCAGCATCAATGCGGCCCACTGCCTGTCCGACATGGCGGATGTTCCAGAGTCCGTCAGCAGATCGATGGTGATCAGGCGCGCAGGAACATTGAACAGATTGTAGCCGGCACGCGTGAGCGCAGCCTCTCGCTCCGCACGCGTGGTGAACGGGATGGATTCGACGGACTTGATCTTGAAGGGTTCCATGGAACCGCACCGCTCCCGCAGAGGTCGTGAGATCGTTGCGTCAAAGATATGGTGAGGGAGCGCCGCTCACGAGCAGCGACGGTCCAGATGTCGGCCCGGGGTGAACGTGCAACGGGCGCTGTCAGTGACAGCGCCCGTGTGCGTTGCGGCCGCTCGGCGAACGGCTACTCTGCCAGTGAGCGCAGGTACTCGTAGATCGCGCGGGCGTCCTCGCCCGTGGCCCCCATGTTCACCATCGGTGTGCCGTATTCCTCGAACAGGGCCTTCGCGTCGGAGTCATTGGCGATCATCGAGTCCGGCTTGAGGATCATGGCAGTGATCCACTCGAAGTCGCGACGTGTGGTGACGTCGCCGAGTGCCGGGCCGATCATACGGGTGTCCATCTGGTGGCATCCCGCGCAGCCGCGGCTCGTGTACAAGGTCTCGCCTTGGCTTGCCAGTGCCTCGTCGATGGGGCCGCTGGGCGCTTCGGCCATCTGTGCCGGCGCGGCCGGAGCCTCGACGGCCGGCGCTTCGGCGGTCTCCGTCGCAGCCTGCTCGGCGGTCTCGCCTCCGCCGCAGCCGAAAGCCAATGCCAGCGCCAGCAACGCTGCTCCATTCCGAGTCTTCATGACTGGTTTCCGCTCCTCTATGTGAAAGTTATGAAACAACTTGTACGGATGCGGCCCCGGAGGGAATCCGCACCAGGCGTGAAACATGCCATCGTCGCGGTGGGATGTGAAGACGCGAATCCAGGTCCGAAGACGGGAGCGGGCACCCCGCTCCCGTCACATGTGCATCCTACTTCTTTCCGTGACTGAGGCTCCAGACGTATGCCGCGACGGCCTTCACCTTCTCGTCGCTGATCGAGCTGCCGCCCTTCGGGGGCATGGAGGTGCTGACCGTGGACTTGTCACCCGACACGCCCTGCATGATCGTCTCGATGATTCCGTCGAGCGACCCGTCGCTGTGGATCCAGTCGTCGTCGGCGAGGTTCGAGCCGAGGTTCGGCATCCCTTGGCCCTGCTGGCCGTGGCAGGCGTAGCAGAGCCCCTCCCCACCGAAGATCTTTCCACCATCCTCGATCATTGCCTTCGTAATGCCTTCGGGCATCTCTTGCGCACGGGCAGTCGCCACGGCGACCACGCTGATACCCAGCGCCAGGACGAGCAGTCGGGCCAGTTGACGCATCTCCGTACCCTCTTTCGGTTCTCTAGAACGCCGATGTCACCTCCGACAAGAGTCGGACTTCCTCAAGCTCGAAGACCCGGCTCCCCTCGGCGTGGACCCGGAAGTTACGCCAGCGCATGTAGCCGACGCCACCGGTCAGCGCCTGGCAATCTGGAACTGTCCAGACACCAGGTCGATGGGATGGTTGGGGATGGCGCTCCCGGCGACGAACGCGCACCCGAGGGCCGTGCAGCTGCTACGGCCAACTCAGAGGCTGGAGTGGTGAGCGCGTGTGTTGACGCCGAGCAGGGTATAGAGCGGACAGGTATGCGTGAGCGCAGTACCGCCGAACAGGATGGCCAGCAGAATGGCTACCAGCGAAACGAGGAACGTCTCGTTGAACAGGGCGGCGATCACGACCGAGGCGATCGCCATGAAGCCCCGAATCCATGCATCCGCTGTACCGACGTTGGCATGCATCGCTCCACACTCCTGGTGAGTGTGCTCTAACATCGGCCGGTCAGCATGAAGCGATCGATAACGAATTGTGAAGAGGTGGTGAGGTCTGGTTAGATGTGGCCGGATGCTCGGGGGAGCCACAATGTGATCCGAAGTCCTCCCATCGGACTTCGCGATGCCGCGATCTCGCCGCCGTGCGCCTGGGCGATGGCAGCGCTGATGGTCAGGCCCAATCCCACCGATCCCGTCCGTGTACGGGCCTCATCGCTGCGGTAGAAGTGCTCGAACAGGTGCGGGACAACCTCATCCGCTATGCCGGGGCCGTTGTCGTCCACCGTGATCGTGACCTCGTTTGCATCCGAGTCCAGGCCGATGAGCACCTGACACCCAGGCGGGGTGTGCTTGATGGTGTTGTCGAGTAGCTGGCCGATGGCGATCCCGAGCAGGTGTCCGTCGACAGAGGCCGTCACCGTGTCGTCGGGGCCGCGGAACTCGAAGGAGTGGGAGCCGTCGCGTGCGGCGGCGCGATCCGTCCCCTCCCGAAGCAACTCGGTCACGTCCTGCTCGACCCGATTGACCGCGAGTTCTCCGGCCTCGAGCCGCGCCAGCAGCGTCAGTGACTCGGAGATCGCGGTCAACTGGTCAACCTCCTCCAGTACACTGCGGAGTACGTTGCGGTAGTTGTCCGGGCTCCGGACTCCCCGGAGCGCCACCTCCAATTCTCCGCGCATTGCCGTGAGCGGAGTGCGGAGATCGTGCGCGGCATCGGCGATCATGCGGCGCTGTGCCTCGAAGGCACGCTCCAATCGCGAGAAGGCGTCGTTCAGGACTGCCACGAGTCCGGTGAACTCCTCGGTATCGGCGTGTGCCGTGATACGCTGCCCCGCCCTTGGTGCAACGCTCCGTGCCTGTCTCGTGATCTCGAGCACCGGAGCGACCGAGGTCTGTGCCAGCCAGCCTGCGCCGATCGCGGTGGCGACGGCGCCGAGGAAGACGGTTCCCAGCATGAGGAACAGCACTTCGCGGGTGGCGCTGCGGAGCGGATGCAACGACGCGGCAATCTGCAGCACGTCGTGACCCTCGCGGCTGGAAGGTGGCGCGGGCACGTAGATCGACCGCAAACTCCCGTCAAGCCATTGCTGCGATACCCATGCGGTATCGCCACGCAGGGCGCGCGTGAACGCCACTCGGTCCATCGGCATCGCAGCGGCGATGGCGGTGTTCGTCTCCACCACTCGTCCGTTCGGATCGCGAATCACGACGAAGCGGTTCACACGGTGGATGAAGCTGTCCCAGTCGTCCGGTCCCGGTTGGATCGCGATCGGCAGGCGGGCGGCCAGCACGGCCTGCTCGAGCTGCGCCGCCGCCGCGAGGTTCTGGTCGAGGGATTCCTCCAAGACGCGGCGCGTGCCGAGATACGCCCAGAGGGCAATGACGAGCAGTGCACCGAAGATGGTGAGGGAGAACCGCACGGCGACCGTGCGGCGCAACGAGTGCATCAGTTACCCGAGCTGTTCTTCTTCAGGCAGAACCCAACGCCACGCACGGTTTGGATCAGTGTGTCGAATCCGGCCTCGCGCAGTTTGCGACGCAGGTTGCCCACGTGGACATCCACCACGTTGCTCTCCGGATCGAAGTGCATGTCCCAGACCTTCTCGAGGAGCTCCGTGCGGCGCACGACGTCTTCTGGGTGCAGCATGAAGTGCTCGAGCAGCTGAAACTCACGGGGCGTGAGATCGAGCGCCGTCTCACCCGCCCACGCCTTGTGCTTCAGCCTGTCGAGCTCGAGCGGACCGTACGAGAGACGATCGAGCCGCGCCGCCCCTCCCCGGCGGACCAGCGCGCGCAGCCGCGCGAGCAGCTCGTCGAACTTGAACGGTTTCGTCAGGTAGTCGTCAGCCCCGGCGTCGAGGCCGCGCACCACGTCCTCGGTGGCGTCCCGTGCAGTGAGCATGAGGATCGGCGTGCTCCGACCCTCGCGCCTGAGCTCCGCCGCTACCTGGAGCCCGTTCTTCTTGGGCAGCATCAGGTCGAGCAGGATGGCGTCGTAGTCGTTGATGTGCGCGAAGACGGTAGCCTCTTCGCCGTCCTTTGCCACATCGACGGCGTAGCCCTCCTCGCGGAGGCCCATCTCGATGAATCCGGCGACCTTGCGATCGTCCTCGACTACCAGAATCCGCATGTGGAAAACCCTAGCCGGTACCTGGTAATTGGGCGCTGAAGGGACTGTGAATGGCTCTTTATGAAGATGGGGAGGGCTTCAGTCGTCGCGGTAGCTGGAGGTAGAATCGCGCGCCCTTGCCCTGCCGGCTCTCGACCCGCAGGTCACCGCCAAGCAGGCGGGCGAGCTTGCGGGACAACGCCAGCCCGAGGCCCGTGCCGCGTTGTGTCTCTCTGCCAGCCCGCTCAAACGCCTCGAAAATGACCGCCTGCTGCTCCGAAGCGATCCCCTCGCCACGGTCGACGACGTCGAACCGCAACTCGCCGTCCCTCACCTGCAGCTCGACGTCAATCGCCTCGTCGGAGGGGCTGTGCCGCACCGCGTTGGTCAGGAGGTTGATGAGGATCTGCCGGACACGCTGCCGGTCCGTGCGCGCTGGTACGGTACCGGCTGGGCCCGTCACTTCCACGCGGACCCCCCGCCGCTCGGCGGCGGGCTCGACGGTCGCAACGGCCTCCCGCACAATCTCCCACGCGTCAGTATCGGTGATCACGGGCTCGAGCTTCGCGGCGTCGAGCCGGCTCAGGTCGAGCAGGTCTTCAAGCAGGTTGAGGGATCGCTCGGCAGACTCGCGCACTTCGATAGCCGCGCGTGGCGTGTCGGGTGCGGTCTTGCGGATCCACAGCTCCGTCCAGCCATGAACGGCGGTGAGGGCATTCCGCAGCTCGTGGTTGGTCATGGCGAAGAACCGCTCCCGCGACGTCTGCATCTGGCGGAGCGTGAGAAACAACTCCTCTCGCTCCTCGTGGTGGCGGGCGTTCTCCACGGCAACCGCCGCGTGAGCGGCGAGCATCACGGCGATTCGCTCGTCCTCGTGCGTGAACGCGTCATCTCCCACCTTCTCGGTGAGGTACAGATTCCCGATTGCCCCCTCGCGCCCTATGATCGGGACGCCGAGGAACGAGTGCATTGGCGGGTGGTTGGGCGGAAATCCGGTGGCATCCGGGTGCTGCGTGAGGTCATCGAGACGCAACGGCCTGGCATCGCGCATCAGCAGCCCCAGAATACCCTTGCCCGTAGGATGCTCGCCCAGACGGTCCCGCTGCTCTTCTGACATGCCACTTGCCACGAAGCGAATGAGATGGGAGCCATCAGCGCTCAACACGCCGAGCGCCGCGTACCGAGCGTCGATCACCGCGCGCGCGGAATCGGTGACCTCTTGCAGGACGCGATCGAGGTCGTGATTAGAGGCGATCCGGATGGCCGCCTGGCTCAGCCGCTGCGCACGATGCCAGACGTCACGGCGACCAGAGGACTCGGCATTCATGCGCTCAAGCTAATCCGGGGCCGATGGATTCTGCCAGCCCGTTCCCCCCTTCGGTGGGGAGACTTACCCGAGCCGGACCCACGCGGTAAATCTCCACCACATCTCAATCATCGATGCCCGATGGATCCGACACTGCTGGTCCTGGTCTACTCCTCATTGGCCGCCGCGATGGCAGGCATCGGATCCGTGCCGTTTGTTTGGCGCCCGCGGCCTCCGGTGCAGTGGGTGGGGTGGTCGAACGCCCTGGCCGCCGGTCTCATGCTCGGGGCGGCCTATGCGCTCATGGTCGGGGGTCTCGCGCGGATCTCCCCCGCCGGGATGGTCGGCGTGGTCCTGGGGATGGCGTTCGTCAATCGGCTGCACGCGGCCTCCGGCACCGCTGAGCTGGACCTGAATCGGCTCGATGAAACAGGTCCGGAGTATGGCTATCAGGTGCTGCTGGTCAACGCGTTTCACGCGGGCGCCGAGGGCGTGGCAATCGGCGTGGCGATGGGAGTCAGCCTTCCGTTCGGGGTGTTCATGGCCTTGGCCATCGCCGTGCACAACATCCCCGAGGGGATGGTGCTCACGGCGATCCTTCTCGCCCGCAAGGTGAGCCTGCCGGCTGCCACAGGGCTCGCGGTCGCGACCAACGTCAGCCAAATCCTCATGGCCATCGTGGTCTTCGCTTTGATTGGGGCGGCCCCGGGCCTGCTCCCATGGGCGCTCGGCTTCGCCGCGGGTTCGCTCGTGTATCTGGTGATGGCGGAGCTGCTGCCGCAATGCTACCGCCAGGCTGGTCACACGAGCATCGCGCTCGTCACGATCGTTGCCATGGGTATCGTGATCCTGCTTGGCGGCCCCGGAGCGTGAGCGTGCACCCGGTCCTGCTGGTCTTCCTGTGCGGCCTCGTCACGGCGCTCGCCACAGGGCTGGGAGCGGTCCCCTTCGCCTTCGTCCGGACGCTCGCGCCACGAGTCGTTGCACAGGCGAACGCGGTTGCCTCGGGGCTCATGCTCGGGGCGAGCTTCGGCCTGGTGGCGGAGGGCACGGCCTACGGAGGATGGCAGACGCTGTTCGGCGGGGTGGCCGGAGTGGCGTTCATCCTGGTGACCGAAACGATCCTCCGACGCCAGGGCGACGTCTCCATCGGGCGGGTACGCGGCGCGGCCGCACGACGCATGCTCCTCATGATGATCGTTATGACCGTGCACTCGTTTGCGGAGGGGGTCGCGGTCGGTGTGTCGTTTGGCGGTGGGATGACCCTCGCGCTCGTCATCGTGGTTGCTATCGCCGTACACAACATCCCCGAGGGTGTGGCAATCAGCGCCGTGCTCAGGCCGCAGGGGGTGAGTGTCCTGGGCTGTGTGGGGTGGAGCATCGTCTCGTCTCTGCCACAACCGGCCATGGCGGTGCCATCGTTCCTCCTGGTGGACACCTTCCGGCAGGTCCTCCCGTATGGCATCGGGTTCGCCGCGGGCGCGATGGTGTTCATGGTATTCGAGGAGCTGCTGCCCGAGGCGTACGACCGCGGCGGGCGGCCGAGCGTCGCGCTGACCGTGACGCTCACCCTGTTCGGTATGCTGGTGTTTCAGCAGTATCTCTAGTCGGAGGCTCCCCGCAGGATCGCCGAACGGGCGGCGGACGGTCAGATCGCTCCGTCCGCGACCGCCCGCACGATATCGCTGGAGGAGATCACCCCGACCAGCTCGTTGCTGCTGAGCACGAAGAGTCGGTGCACGTCATGCTCGAGCATCTGCCGTGCCGCCAGCCGTACGTCGGCCTCCGGGCGGACCGTCTGAGGCGGCGTACTCATGATCTCTCGCACCAACGTATCGTCGAGAGCGACCGGATGCCCGGTGCCGGAGTGCTCGGCAGTAGCCAGCACGATATCGCTGGATGACAGCACTCCGATCACCTGTCCGCGATCACTCACGACGGGAACACCATGTACGTGCGCGTCCGCGATTCGAATGACCGCCTCGGAGACGGAGGCGTCCTCGTTCACCACCGTGAGATCGGTCATCATCAGCTCGGCGACCTGCATGCGTCCTCCTCCGTGCGGTGGCTGCACACCAAGCCCGGGCGAGTCGGTGCGGTCACCGGGCCCGCCGTCAGTCGGCGGGTGGACCGTGCACCGGAATCACCAGGGTCGAGCACGGCAGCCGGTTGAGCAGACGCTCCGTCGTGCTGCCAAGCAACACCCGGTCGACCCACCCCTTGCCGTGGGAGCCTACCACCACGAGGTCGGCATCCCATGCCGCAGCCTCATCGGCGATGGTCCTCGCTGGCGAGCCACTCTCCACGGAGACCTCCATGTGCTCACCATCTTCGAGTCGGGTGACGAGGGCGCGTGTCTCCTGTTCCGCAGTCAGCAGCTGTGCGCTCATGTCGATTTGCACCCCGACGTCCGGGATGGATGGCATCGGCTCTACGACCGTGAGCACCTTGACGGCCGCATCGAACAAGGCCGCGAACTCGCACGCCTGTTCGAGCGTCGGGAGTGCGGCATCCGAGAGATCTGTGGCGACGAGCACGCGCATGAACCGGGTAACTGGCGCGGCTACCACCAGCAGCGGCACGTCGATCGTCCGGACGGCATGGTGCGCCGTGCTCCCTCCGAACCATCGGATGGGGGCGGCGTGGTGTTTTCCGCCCAGCACGACCAGATGTGCGGAGGCGTCCGCGACGGCCTGTCGGAGCACCCATGTGGGATTGCCGAGCCGGATCTCGAGTTCGTCGAGGGCCTCCGGCGGGACGTGATGGCGAATGGTCTCGATGATCTCCGCCCGACTCTTCGCGAGCAGTCCGTCCAGGAGTGCGCTGGACTCTGGGTCCACGGCGAGCGCCGACGGTGGCCGGATGGCGTGAACGAGGCGACACGGTACATCACCGGCGAACGAAACGGCCCATCCGGTCGTCGCTGCCAGTACGCCGGCAGGAGAGGCGTCGACTCCGACGATGACCGGTTGTCTTCTCATTGAGCACTCCCCTTCGCGATAGCCTCCCGGCATCCGCAGCGGACCGTGAATGGGGTCGGCGAGGCGAGTGTACGATGTCGTGGGGCCGTACGTCAAGCTATGTGGCATGCGCCGAGGCAGTGAAGTCGCATTCAGAGCGATTTCACTCGAAATTCATGGCTCAATGGGTAGCGTTCATCGTCATCCTTGATGGGTGGCCAACTGCGGGAAACGCTCTTTGAGGGAAGGGCCGGCGCTCGCGGCGCCGCCACGATCTGAGGGGTCTTGACACCGGCCGCAGGTAAGACGATCGGGATCGTCGAACGGGTAATCCGGTGGTTGACTTGGCGAGGCCCTGCGCCACACCAATCATGGCGTGCAGAACCAGATCTTGGAGGGAATCCCTCACCCCCGGTGCACGGGAGGGCACCGGGGGTTTCCCGTTTCTGGCACATCCGTTCGCGGATGCGTGCCGCCCGTGACCGAGCCGCTGCCACCCGCGCGGATCGGCCGTCGCTTCCCCCGGGCCGTCAGCGAAGCGTGACCCGCTCGCCGTCACCGGCGGCCCGCGCCTGCCAGTCGTAGCGCCTGCCGATCGCCTCCGAGAGGGCGTCGGTGGCATTGGCTTCGCCGTGCACCAGATACGTCTGGCGCGGTGAGCGCTCGAAACCCGACAGCCACTGCAGCAGTTCGTGCCGATCGGCGTGGGCGGAGAGACCGTCCAGAGCCTCGACCCGGGCGCGCACTTTCACGTCCTGGCCGTGAATCCGGATCTCCTCCGCCTGTTCTCGGAGCCGACGCCCTCGTGTACCTGCGGCCTGGAAGCCCACGAGCAATACGGTCGTTCGACGGTCCGGAAGCCGCAGCTTGAGGTGGTGGAGGATGCGACCGCCGGTGGCCATCCCGCTGGCGGAGATGATGATGATGGGCCCGCGCAGGTCGTTGAGTGCCATGGACTCTTCCTGGCTCTTGGCCAGCGCGAACTGCTCCGGGTACAGTGGGTGATCCCCGGTGTCGGCGACCATTCGCATGTCCAAATCATGCTCGGCGGTATGGCGCAGGTAGATCCCCGTCACGTCGATTGCCATGGGGCTGTCGATGTAGACCGGCAGCTGGGGGATCCGGCCGTCATCCTCCAGCTGGCGGATCCACCAGAGCAGTTCCTGCGTTCGCCCGACGGCGAACGCCGGAACGAGCAGGGCGCCGCCACGCTCGGCCGCGACCCGTACGCACTCTGCCAGCTCCTCGTCGACCGTGGGAGGGTGGCTGCGATTCCCGTAGGTCGACTCTAGCAGCAGGTAGTCCGCCTCCGGAACCGACTGCGGGTCGTGGAGAATGGGACGGCCCCAGCGCCCGAGGTCCCCCGAGAAGACGAGCCGGACGGGTGTGTGTCCGGGCCGGCCGTCGAGCAGGAGATCGATGGTCGCCGAGCCCAGGATGTGGCCGGCGGTGCGGAACGTCACGACGATGCCGTCGGTGACCAAGATGGCCTCGCCGAAGGGCTGGGGTTCGAGGAGGGTGAGTGCCTCTTCGGCATCCTCCATGGTGTAGAGAGGCAGCGCCGGAGAGTGCTTCGAGTATCCGAAGTGGTTCGCGTGACTCGCCTGTTTCTCCTGCAGATAGGCCGAGTCGGGCAGCAGATTCCCCAGTAGATCGGCGGTCGAGCGGGTGCAGTACACCGGTCCCCGGAAACCCCGTCGCACCAGAAGCGGGAGATATCCTGAGTGGTCGATGTGCGCGTGACTCAGGACGACCGCGTCCAACTCGGCCGGAACGAAGGGTGGCGCCACCCAGTTCCGCTGGCGCAGCTCTTTCAGTCCTTGAAAGAGCCCGCAGTCGAGTAAGACACGCCTCCCGTTCGCCGTGACCAGGTGCTTCGAGCCCGTGACGGTGCCTGCGGCACCCAGGAAATCGACGGTGGGGTGGTCCAGTGCCATGGTAGACTCACTGTGGGGCGGTGATGGGTCGCGCGGCCCTCACGGCTGCAGGCGCCGCATGCCAAGGTTTTCGATGAGGAACGCCCAGCGGTCTGCCTGCTCCTCGATGATCTTCGCCGTGGGCTTGCCCGCCCCGTGTCCCGCCTTCGTCTCCACGCGGATCAGGATCGGGGCGTCCCCTCCCTGAGCCGCTTGGAGCGCCGCCGCGTACTTGAACGAGTGCCCCGGAACCACGCGGTCGTCGTGGTCCGCCGTCGTGATCATCACGGCCGGATAGTCCGCGCCGGGGACGACGTTGTGGAGGGGCGAGTAGGCGTGCAGAAACGGGAATTCCTCGGGGTCGTCCGGCGATCCGTAGTCCGAGATCCATGCCCAGCCGATTGTGAACTTGTGGAACCGGAGCATGTCCATCACACCGACGGCTGGCAGGGCGGCTCCGAACAGGTCGGGTCGCTGATTCAGCACGGCGCCGACGAGCAGACCGCCGTTGGAGCCCCCACCGATGGCCAGTTTCGCGGGCGCTGTGTAGCCCTCGGCGATGAGGTACTCTGCGGCCGCGATGAAATCGTCGAACACGTTCTGCTTGTTGCCGAGCATCCCGGCACGGTGCCACTCCTCACCGTACTCTCCGCCCCCGCGCAGATTCGCCACTGCGTAGACGCCTCCGCGCTCGAGCCAGACGAGATTGGAAACCGAGAACGACGGGGTGAGGCTGATATTGAAGCCACCGTACCCATAGAGGTACGTGGGATTGCTGCCATCCAGCCGGATGTCCTTGCGATGCGTGAGGAACATCGGCACCGAGGTGCCGTCCTTGCTGGTGTAGAATACCTGCCGCGTCTCATACTCCGACGGATCGAAGTCGACGTCCGGAGCTTTGAAGACCGAGGCGGTACCCGTCGTGAAGTCGTACCGGAAGCTCGTCTGAGGGTACAGGAACGACGTGAACGCATAGAACATCTCGTCGTCCTGGGGACGACCCCTGACCCCACGAACCGAGCCGATTCCAGGCAGGGGGAGGTCCCCGAGCAGCTGACCTTGTTTGTCGAACAGGACGGGCTTCGTGTGCGCGTCATGCATGTAGGTCGCGACGAACGTGCCATGCACGATCCGAACGCCATCCAGCACGTCCCCGGACTGCGGAACGATCTCGCGCCACCGCTGGCGGGCTGGCTGGTGTACGTTGATCGCGATGAGCCGAAACCGGGGAGCATCGAGATCCGTGCGAAAGTAGAACACGTCGCCGTCGTTGCCCACGAAATCGTACGTCGCATCGAAGTCGTCGAGCAGGCGCACGACCGGACCCGCGATCAGCGGTGACCGCGGACGCTCGAGGTCCCTGTAGTAGACGCGGTTGCGCTCGTCCGTCCCGTGCGAAACCCTGATGACGAGGAAGCGCCCGTCGTCCGTGACACTGCCGCCGAATCCCCACTCGGGTTCGTCGGGACGCTCGTAGACGAGTCGATCGTCGTCCTGCGAGGTGCCGAGTCGGTGATAGTACAGCTGCTGGTTGCGGTTGGCGGACTGGAGGGTGTCGGTGCCTTCCGGCTGTGGATACCGGCTGTAGAAGAACCCCACGCCGTCGTGCGTCCAGGAAGCCCCGGAGAACTTGATCCATCGCAGATGGTCGGAATGGTCCTGCCCCGTCGCGACGTCGCGCACGCGGAATTCCCGCCAGTCGGATCCACTGGCGGCCGTTCCGTACACGAGGGTGCTCCCGTCCTCGGTGAACGCCAGTGTAGTCACCGCTACCGTCCCATCCGCCGAGAGGGTGTTCGGGTCGAGCAAGATCGTCGCGTCACCTTCCAATGAGTCCTGCATGTAGAGGACCGACTGGTTCTGGAGACCGTCGTTCTTGAAGAAGAAGTAGCGGTCCCCCTCCCGGAACGGTGTACGGTATCTCGGATAATCCCACAGGGTAGTGAGCCTGCGCTCCAGCGCTTCCCGCTCGGGAATGGTGGCGAGGTACCCGAACGTCACGCAGTTCTGCGCCTCGATCCACGCCTCGGTTTCCGGGGCGTCCGCATCTTCGAGCCATCGGTAAGGATCCGGCACCGCGACTCCGTGGTAGTCGTCCACGACGTCCACGATTCGCGTCTGGGGAATGGCGCAGTCGGGATCCTGTGCGAGCAGAGGCGCTGTCGCGCTCACGGAACCCAGAATGAGGAGCGATACGTACGACAGCTTCGGCATGAGACCTCCACCTGACGGGTGGGGGGACGATCCCGGCGTCAGCGTTGAGTGCATGCCGGGAGCACAATACGTTGCAGCAGTCTACAATCTGTACCGCAATCGGCGAATGGGGGAGGCCGCGATGAAGTGGTCGTGGAAGTTGGGCCGTCTCGCAGGCATCACGGTCCAGGTCCACTGGACGTTCCTGATTCTGATCGCGTGGGTGATCGCGGTTCACGCGGCTGGGGGAGCCACGGTCAGCGCGGTTATCGGGGGCGTCGTGTTGGTGCTGGCCGTCTTCGCCTGTGTGGTGTTCCACGAGCTGGGGCACGCACTCACCGCGCGCCGGTACGGCATTACGACGCGCGACATCACGCTACTACCGATCGGCGGGGTGGCGCGGCTCGAACGGCTCCCCGAGGAGCCGCGACAGGAGCTGGCGGTAGCCGCGGCCGGCCCGGCGGTCAACGTCGTCATCGCGTTGCTGCTCTTCGCCGTGCTCGCGGCGGTCGGCGTGACCCGAACACTCGACGACGTCGTGCTGGTCGGTGGCAACCTCGTCGTGCAGCTGATGTGGATCAACGTGCTGCTGGTTGCCTTCAATCTCCTCCCCGCCTTTCCCATGGATGGGGGGAGAATGCTCCGCGCGCTGCTGGCGGTACGTCTGGACTACGCAAAGGCGACGCGCATCGCCGCCGGTATCGGACAGGGGATGGCTGTCCTGTTCGGCTTCCTTGGACTGCTCGGCGGGAACCCGTTCCTCCTCTTCATTGCGGTCTTCGTCTACCTGGGCGCTCAGGCCGAAGCCCAGCAGGCGCAGACGCGGGTGGCGCTCTCCGGTGTCACGGTACGCGAGGCAATGATGCGCAGGTTTCGCGTGCTCGCACCGTCGGACTCGCTGCAACGGGCGGTCGACGAACTGCTCGCCGGTGCCCAGCAGGATTTTCCCGTGGTGGAAGACGATCGCGTGCTGGGGATGCTGGTCCGAGCGGACTTGGTGCGGGTGCTGAAGGAACAGGGGTCGGAGGTCAGGGTGAGCGACGTAATGCGCGAGGGAGGGATCTCGGTGCGCGGAGAAGACGATCTGCATGACGTGTTGAGTCGAATGCGTGCTGCCGGCTCCTCGTCGGTGCCGGTCGTGGACGGCAGTGGCCTGACGGGGCTACTCACCCTGGAGAACGTGGGGGAGTTTCTCATGGTGAGTTCCGCGCTGCGGGATGGGGAGGAGGCGAACCTCCCCGACGATGCTCACACCTGACATCTGGAACACCTGCTCCCGCTGGTGACGGCGGAGCGTGTTCGCCACGTGCCCCCTGCAGCGAGATCGACCGGGGCGTACCGGTTCCCCCACCGGTGGCTCGATCTCCACCTGCGAGGCGCGAATCCGGTCTGCCCTCTACCTCACTGCCACACCCGCGTAGCGGGCTTGAACACACCCCAGGCAAACCAGAAGTGATTCCCATGTGGCACGGCATCGAGCACGGTACCTGCCAGCGATCCCTCCACCGCCTGCCCGAGCAGGTTCCAGAGGCTGCCGGTCTCGCGGTCGCGAAAGCGGTCGTCGC
Source organism: Gemmatimonadota bacterium (assembly GCA_039584325.1). Classification (GTDB taxonomy): domain Bacteria; phylum Gemmatimonadota; class Gemmatimonadetes; order Gemmatimonadales; family GWC2-71-9; genus JAOTVV01. The sequence continues at coordinate 86,185 of JBDGYA010000004.1, read as the reverse complement.
CGACCGGTTCGAACGTGAGGGTGCGTGATCCAACTTCGCGGCTGAACACAGCGGTGGATCCCACGTCGCGCCCCTCGGCTATCGTTCCGGCGTCCACCGCACTCGCGGTGCCGGGGGTCCAGAACACCACAATTGCCTGTCCTGCGATCTCATCGTTGACGACCCGCTCTCGCGCGAGGGCGGTGAAGGCGTACGCGACGTCGCTACCCGCCAGCGTGACAGCCGCCACCCGCTCCATCGCTGGCAACCGTCCATCGGTCGGGCGTCGGAAGAACCGTTTCCAGGGGCTGCCGTCCCGGTCGTCGTATCCGACGTACGGGTTGCGGCCGTAGGAGCGGTTGTATCCCGTCTCCCGCGAGAGCACCCGGCCGTGCGGGTGCAGGTCCTTGAACGTCTTCCAACTCACGAGAGGCGCCGGAATGAACGTGAGCCCACGACCAGCGAACGTTCCGACAATGCCCTCGCCGGTGGCTTGCTGCCACCAGCTCTCCGTCTGCCGGTCGTACATGACGAGATCGGAGTGGCGCAGGTGGCCGGTCGTTCCGAAGTCGAGTACCCGTCCGTCCAGCCGGCGGTCGAACGCGAGGGCCGTGTTGCACAAGGGACAGTATGTCACCGCCACGGGCGTGGACCCCACCACGTCGTTGACGATCTCGTGCCAGATGAGGATCTGCAGCGGATAGGCCCTGGCCTCACCAGCAATGAGCACGACCACGACGGGCTCGCGTTCGCCGAGCCAGCTGTCCGCCTCCGGCACCGCCACGAACTTGGGGCGGTCGATGGCGGGGATGCCGTCCTTGGGTGGCCCCCCGGAGACGATCTCCTCCAGCGGCACGGTGTGCTTCGAGAAGTCTGTCTTCCACTCGCCGCCGAACTGCGCGAGGGCGCTCGTAGGCAAGACAATCGCCGCCGCCGCGGCCACGGACAGGTGAAGTGCGGTGCTCATGCGTCACCTCCGATCGATCCCTGGGCACCTGCACGGGAGAACGGCGAAGAGGCGGTGACGGTTCCGACGGTGCCAGATTCAGTCGGCGGGATCCACCAGGCTGATCAGTGTCTGTCCCGACTTGGGCGATGGTGGGGCGGTCGTGGTGTGAATCACGATGTCACCGGACTCCTTCACCGAGAAGAGAGGGACGGCGCGTTCGCCGTAGTACTCGCGGAAGGCGTCGTAGTCGAATTCGTCGGTGAGGCGGGTCCGCTTGATGATGGCTCCGCCTCGGAAGCGCTCGGAGATGTATGCGTGCGTCGCGTCGGTGTTGAACAGGAGCCGCCCGCGAAGGTGCTGCGGAATACCCCGCTGGCGTCGCTCCCGCTCGGTTTCCTCCGGGGGCAGCTGGTACATGCGGGAGCTGTCGAACAGTTCCCGGAAGTGTACGGTCGCGAGCGTGTTCACCTCGTCGTTCGGAGTGAGGGCCAGGAAACGGCCGATCCCGTCCAGCTGCAGCTCGATCTCTTCGAGCGCACCCTCGGTGAGCACATTGCCGTGATACGTCCGGAGTCCGGCACTCCGCGCTGCCGAGACGTTCTGCCAGTTTGAGTCGGCGACGACGAGGTCGACTCCGAGGTCCTTGAGGAGCGTGGCGGCCTCGATGACCCAGGGACCGCCACCGATGAAGAGCATGCCCTTGGCATTGGGACTGGCGACTCTGAGGAGTCTGGCGAGAATCGGCGTCACGATCCCGTACACGCCGACGGTACCCACGATCACGACGAAGATCAGCGGCACGAGGCGCGCCGCCTCCTCGCGGCCGGCGTCGACCAACCCGAGGGCAAAGACTGAAACGATTGCCGCCGCGACGATCCCGCGGGGCGCCATCGCGGCGATGAACACCCGCTCGCGCCAGTTGAACCTGGATCGCCACGTCGCAGCGAGCACCGCGAGCGGGCGGACCACGAGGACGAGCGCGGCGAGAAACAGGAGACTCCCCGCACCGAAGTAGTCCGGATCGGTCAGGGGGAGGCGCGCTGCCAGGATGATGAACAATGCGGCGATCAGGAGGACCCGGAGATTCTCTTTGAACTCCACGATCTGGCGCACGCTCACACGCTTCTGGGACGCGAGTGCTGATCCCATTACGGTCACCGCGAGCAGGCCCGACTCCATCTGTAGCCGATTCGAGACAGCATACGCCATGACGACGAGCGCCAGCGCGACGGGGCTCTCGAGGTAGTCCGGAATCCAGTGACGGTGGAGCAGGAGGACCACGAAGCCCGCGGCGAGGAGGCCGGTGAGCGCTCCCACGACGACCGCCCTCATCATGCCGGGGACGACTACGCCGAGTCCGGCCTCGATACCCCCGGCGATGATTGCCTCGAACACGAGCACGCCGAGGATGGCCCCCACGGGATCGTTGACGATGCCCTCCCACTTCACTGCCGAGCCGACACGCGGCGTCGGGCGGATGTGACGCAGCAGGGGGACGATCACGGTGGGACCCGTGACGATGAGTACGGCGCCGAGCAGCAGCGCGAGTCCACCGGACAGATCGAGCAGGAGCATCGCGAACGCAGTGGACAGGACCCAGGTGATCAGCGCGCCCAGCGTCAGCAACCGCCCGACGACCCGTCCCAGGTCGCGCAGCTCGGCGACGTTCAGACTCAGCCCGCCCTCGAACAGGATCACGGCCACCGAGAGGGACACGATGGGGAAGACCAGGTCACCGAGCAGCTCGTCGGGGTGGAGGAATCCGGTGACCGGACCCGCCACGAAGCCCACGACCAGCAGCAGCAGGATTGCTGGCATCCGCAGGCGCCAGGAGAGCCACTGGGCTCCGATTCCCAGGACAACGATCGAGGCGAGACCGATGAGGAGGTGTTCCATGGTCAGACCATCACGTGATCGGTGGGGGCGCCCGTTTGAGCCGAGCTCAAAACGCGGGACCCGCGCCGACGTCCCCACCCGCCACCGCGACGATACCGTCGCAGCGGGCGCAGACGACGTCGGCCTCGTCGACCAACTCGGCGGCCGAGAAGACCAGCGTCTTGCCCGCGCGCACCGGGTGTCCCCGCACCTCGAATCTCGTACCGAGCACGGGGCGCAGGAACTGAATGCTCAGCTGAGCGACCCCGGCTCGCCGCCCCGCGGTTTGCAGGTAGCCGCAGAGTCCGATCACCAGGTCGAAGATGCCGGCGATGACCGCACCGTTGACGGCTTCGGTACCGAGGCCGCCTCGGTGCTCGGCCCGGATCGGATCGACCACGGTCCGGACCTGGCCCAGCGTCGAGAGGTCGAGTGTCGCACCCATGTGCCGCATCCCGGGGTGTTGGTTCCACTCAGCCTCGAAGGCGGTCAGCTCGGCGGCTGACAGCTTGGGTGGTATTCGCTCGTTTGGCATCGCGAGGCGCAGCGTCCCAGTTTGAGGTCAGTGGAGGAGCGGCGTCCGGCGTTGACGCCGTCGCCATGCGAAGAATACTGGAATGCCGGCGAGAATGAGGCCCGACCCGAGGATGGCGTTTCCGAGATCTGCAGTCACGGTGCTCACGACAGTGAAGCCGGCCGCACTCACGAAGAAGAGCGGGACGAGAGGGTACAGTGGAGTCCGGAAGTGAGGCACGGCGGTCGGTTCGCGGCGGCGATACACGAACAGCGTCGCCCCGACGAGCCCGAAGAAGATCCAGTCACCGAACACGACGTAATCCAGCAACTGCCCGTACGTCTTGGAGGACAGCAGGAGCACGGCCCACCCGGCCTGAATCAACAGTGCGACGGCCGGAACATGATGGCGGGGGTGCAGCCGGGCGGCAGCGCCGAAGAACACCCCATCCGCGGCCATTGCCTGATACATGCGCGGCGACGCGAGGATCGCCAGGTTCAGGAAGCCGAACGTGGATACGACGACTCCCAGGGTGATTGCGGTGGACCCGGTTCGGCCGACGAGGCGCTCCATGACGTCGAAGGCCGGTGCCGTGCTCGCAGCAAGCCCTGCCAGGCCCAGGGTATCGAGGTACACCACGTTTGCGAGGACGTAGACCGTGACCACGCCTGCCACGCCGAGGAGCAGGGCGCGCGGCAGGTTGCGTTCGGCGTGCGTGATCTCTTCAGCCACGAAGTTGGTGCTCTGCCACCCACCGTAGGCGAACAACACGGGGATCAGGGCGGCCCCGAGCGCGGTGACGATGCCGATCGGTGCAGCCGGGGTAGCCGCAGCCCCGACCGGTTGCTGGTCCGCGGACAGGTACAAGCCGACCCCAATGAGTCCTGCGAGCGCCGCGAGTTTGAGCACAGTGAAGACATTCTGGACGATCGCTCCAAACCGGACGCCGAAGTAGTTGATGCCGGACAGCAGTAGAATGGCGGCGATGGCGATGGGTGTGGCGAGCCGGGCGTCGCCACCGCCGAGGGCGACGGAATAGGTGGCGAACGTGAAGGCAACCGCGGCGATGCCCCCGCTGTTGATCACCAGCAACTGGGTCCACCCGTAGAGGAAGGCGGGCAGCCGACCGAAGGCATCACGCAGGTAGACGTAACCACCGCCTGCGAGCGGGCGCTGGGCGCCCAACTCGGCGAAGCAGAGGGCTCCCGCAAGCGCCACGGCACCCCCGAGCACCCACGCGCCGATGGCCACGGCCGCCGTGGGTACCCGTTGCGCCACCACCGCGGGGTTCAGGAAGATGCCGGCACCGACGATTCCGCCGATCACCAACATGGTGGCGTCGAACAGGCCGAGTCGGCGGACGTACCCGACGGACCTCGAGGATGAGGAAACGGGCGCGGACATGGTCGCCGAGTATGGCTGGCACGAGCAGGCCCCGCAAGGTCGACGGGGGTATGGTGGATGCTGGCAGGTTATGTGTGACGATGTCACGGAAGCGGAGTACTGGACGGCGCGTTCTTGCCTGTGTTACGCTCGATGCGAATGAGATCGCTCGCACGGGCGGCGGCAACTGGAGATCAACCGTCGATACTGGAGGAACCGCTCATGTCATTCATCAATGAGGCCGGATGGGATCGTGTGCTTCGCGTGATCCTCGGCATCGCTCTACTCTGTGTCGGATGGGGCGGCTTCGTGACGGGTGCGCTCGGCACCGTCTTCAGGTTCCTCGGGTTCCTACCGCTGGTCACCGGCCTCGTAGGCTGGTGCCCCGCGTACTCGATCTTCCGTATCCGGACCAACAAGGCCCAGTAGACCCGTGACCGTGACGGAGTCCCGCGCCCACCTGTGAACCACCCACGGCGTTCCCGTCCTGCTCCTGGTGTACGACGGCCGACTCGTCGCTGCCCTGCGCTCCCAGCGGTAGTTTCCACCCGTCAGGATTCGACGGTGCTGCAGGCCCGCGGCCACGGGCCTCCACACGCGACCACATGGCGCCGGGACCCGCGCGCCGTGGAGATCGGTCAAGGAGAACAGCGATGGCGATCGAGACGGTCAACCCCAGTACCGGAGCGACGATCGAGCGCTACGAGGAGATGTCGGCTACCCAAGTTCGGGAGATCATCGGTCTCGCTCACCGGAGTCTCGAAGCGTGGTCCCGGACGGGATTCGCATACCGTACAGACCGGATGCGCGAAGCCGCCGCGGTGCTCAGGCGGCGGGTGGATGAGTTCGCCAGGCTCATGGCACTGGAGATGGGCAAGCCCCTGGGGCAGGGGCGGTCCGAGGTCGAGAAGTGCGCCTGGGTGTGTGAGTACTACGCCGACCACGCCGAGGAGTTCCTGTCCGACGAGCCCGCTGCGACGGACGCGACGCGAAGCTACGTAGCGTACCGTCCGCTTGGAGTGATCCTCGCCGTGATGCCCTGGAACTTCCCATTCTGGCAAGTCTTTCGGTTCGCGGCACCTGGGCTCATGGCTGGCAACGCCGGTGTGCTGAAGCATGCGTCGACCGTGACGGGGTGCGCGCTCGCGATCGAGTCGGTGTTCCGGGAGGCGGGATTCCCCGAGCATCTGTTCCGAACGCTCGTGATCGGCTCGCAGCTCGTGCGAGCGGTCCTGGAGGCGCCGGAAGTGCGGGCAGCGACGCTCACGGGGAGCGGGCGCGCGGGTCGCGCCGTCGCATCGGCCGCCGGTGCGCACCTCAAGAAGACCGTGCTCGAGCTCGGGGGCAGCGATCCCTACGTCGTGCTGGAGGACGCGGATCTGGAGGAGACCGTCGCCACGTGCGTGAATTCGCGCCTCATCAACAGCGGCCAGAGCTGCATCGCGGCCAAGCGGTTCATCGTGGTCGACGGGGTGCGGGCCGAGTTCGAGAGTCGGTACGTCGAGTTGATGGCGACGAAACGCATGGGAGACCCGAAGCAGCCGGGCGTGGATCTCGGGCCGCAGGCACGCGCCGACCTGCGGGACGAGCTCCACCAGCAGGTCGTCCGATCGATCGACGGTGGTGCGCGCGTCCTGCTCGGTGGAACCGTGCCGGACGGGTCAGGTGCGTTCTATCCGCCCTCGGTGCTCGCCGGCGTCCGTCCCGGCATGCCGGCGTACGATGAGGAGCTGTTCGGGCCCGTGGCGGCGATCATCGGGGCGCAGGACGAGAGCGATGCCATCCGGATCGCTAATGATTCGTCTTTCGGGTTGGGCGCCGCCGTGTTCACCCGTGATGTGGAACGCGGCGAGCGCATTGCCCGGGACGAGCTGGAGGCAGGGGCCTGCTTCGTGAACGCCTTCGTGAAGTCAGACCCACGCCTGCCTTTCGGGGGGATCAAGGAGTCCGGTTACGGCCGCGAGCTAGCGGCATTCGGCATCCGCGAGTTCGTGAACGTCAAGACGGTCTACGTGAAGTGATCGACGTCAGGGGTTGGACGGCCTGATGTCCAGCTCCGACAGCAGCGCCCGCGGCGGCAGCCGAAGCACGGCCAGCACGGTCTCTGCGATGTCCTCCGGCCGCAGCTTCGCGTCGGGGTTCTCGATCGTGGCGCCGGATTTCTCGAAGAACGGTGTGACGACGGATCCCGGACAGATCGCGGTCACGCGGACCCCCTGCTTCCGCACCTCCCCGAATACGGACTTCGAGAGCCCGAGCACGGCGTGCTTCGCAGCCGAGTAGGCAGCCGCCTGGGGCACGGGATTACGGCCCGCCAGACTCGCGATGTTGATGATGTGACCATCCCGCCGCTCCAGCATGTCTGGCAGGAACGCCCGCGTCATGAGAAACGTGCCCCGCACGTTCACGGCCATCGTCTCGTCGAAGTCCTCAACGGACATCTCGGCGACCGGCCCGAAGTGCGCGAGCCCGGCGTTGTTCACGAGTACGTCCACGGGGCCCAACCGATCGCGCACGACGGTTGCGAATGCCCGGACGGCAGCCTCATCGCTCACGTCGCACGAGGCACCGGCGACCGTTGCTCCGTCCTCGCGCAGCTGCCCGGCGAGTGCGTCGACGGCCGCTCCGGTTCGTGCACAGAGGGCGAGTCGGGCGCCGTTGGCCGCCAGGGCGACGGCTATCGCCCGCCCGATCCCTTCGGTGGCCCCGGTCACGACACAGGTCCGTTTCTCGAGTTCCATGGTCGCAAACTAGCGGCTCGGACCCGGGATGGGCGAGGCCGTGCGCGTACCCTTGCGGCGTCACCTCCCCTCGGCGCATGTTCCGGGTCCCCGTACGAGGAGGTGTGACCGTGAAGGTCTATACAGGAGATAAGATCCGGAACGTGGCGGTCGTCGGCCACGGCGCAAGCGGAAAGACGACATTGGTCGACGCTCTTGCGTTCGTGGCCGGCAGCAGTACCCGACATGGATCCGTACAGCAGGGAACCGCCCTCACCGACTACACCCCCGACGAGATCGAACGGCAGTACTCCATCAACCTCGCCCTCGCCTATGCCGAGTGGAACGGCGTCAAGATCAACCTGATCGACACTCCCGGATACCTCGACTTCGTCGGCGATGCCCTGGCGGGGATCTCCGCGGCGGACGCCGCGCTCATCGTGGTGAGTGCCACATCCGGCGTGGAGGTCGGGACCGAGAAGGCTTGGGAATACGCCACGGACCGCGGCATTCCCCGGCTCTTCTTCCTGTCCCAACTGGACAAGGACAACGCCGATTTCGAGAAGGTGTTTGCCGACATCAAGGAGCACCTGACCCCGAAGGTCGTGCCGATCGAAATCCCGGTGGGCGAGGGACCGGACTTCCACGGAATCATCAATCTCTTTTCTCGGAAGTGCCACCTGTTCAAGAAGGGCACGAAGACGGGGGAGTACGACGAAGTCGACATCCCGGACGAGTACCAGACGCGGTTCGAGCAATACTCCCAGGAACTAGTGGAGACGATCGCGACGACGAACGATGTCCTGCTCGAGCGGTATCTCGGTGGCGAGGAAATCACGCGGGAGGAAGCCATCGAGGCGATGAAGCAGGGCGTGGCATCAGGCGACATCTGCCCGCTGCTCTGCGGATCGGCGACGCTGACCTACGGCACGCGTGCACTCCTCTCGAAATTGACCGAGTTGGTCCCCGCACCGACGGAACGCCCCCCGGCAGCCGCGGAGAAATGGGGTTCGGCGGAGCCGGTGGAGCTGACGCCGGGCGAGGGGGACCCGGTGGTAGTGCAAGTTTTCAAGACGGTGTCCGAACCACACGTCGGCGACGTGACGTTCTTCCGGATCTACTCCGGCAGTCTCAGCAACGGTGCGGACGTGTACAACGCCCCCCGCAACGCGAGCGAGAAGCTCAATCATCTCTCGATCGCTCAGGGGAAGGACCGCACCGAGGTGCCGAGGCTCCACGTCGGCGACATCGGGGTAGTGGCCAAGCTGAAGGACACGCACACGAATGACACGCTGTCCACATCGAGGCTGGCGGTCGTGCTGCCGAAGATCCCGTTCCCGGAGCCGCTCACCGTGTTGTCGGTCGAGGTCAAACAGCGGGGCGAGGAGGAAAAGCTCTCCACGGGGTTGCACAAGCTGCACGAAGAGGATCCGACCTTCCAGCACGAATACAACGCGGAGCTGAGGCAGACACTGATCGGGGGCCGCGGCGAGCGGCACCTGGAGATCGTCGTCGGTCGGCTCGAACGGAAGTTCGGTGTTCACGCGGAGCTGGGGCAACCCAAGGTCGCGTACCGGGAGACGTTCAAGGGCAAGGGTGATGGTCAGGGACGCCACAAGAAACAGACTGGGGGCCGGGGACAGTTCGGTGACTGCTGGATCCGGATCTCGCCGCTGCCGCGGGGCGAGGGATACGTGTTCGCGGACCAGATCAAGGGCGGCGTGATCCCCAGCAAGTACGTCCCAGCGGTGGACAAGGGGGTGCGGGAGGCCGCCGCACGCGGCGTGACCGCGGGATACCCGGTCGTGGACTTCAAGGTCGAGTGCTACGACGGTTCGTACCACGACGTTGACAGCTCGGAGCAGTCGTTCAAGATGGCGGGCATCCTCGCCTTCCGGAACGTGGCCCCGAAAGCCAAGCCGATCCTGCTCGAGCCGATTCTCGACATCGAAGTCTGGACGCCGGATGAGAATCTCGGCGAGGTGATGGGCGATCTCTCCTCGCGGCGCGGACAGATCCTCGGGAGCGAGGCAGGTGGGCGACTCACGAAAGTGAAGGCGTATGTACCGGAAGCCGAGATGTACCGGTACGCCACGCACCTGCACTCGATGACCCACGGTCGCGGAAGCTTCCGGTGGTCGTTTTCGAGCTACCAGGAAGTTCCGCCCGACGCCGCGGAGAAGGTCCGCGAGCAGCGGGCAAAGGAGCTGGAGGAAGAGAACGCCAGGTAACGCCGCCGCGGCGGCCGGCGGATGGTATGGTGGGCCGGGGGCGTGGAGACGCCCCTAGGCCCGCTTGCCTTTCCGGGCCTTCCGGTTTCCGTTTTTGGACTTCGCGCGCGATGCTGCCGCATTGCCCGCAGCGACCGGGATGAGGTCGTATTCCGGCTCGGCGATGCCGGCTGCCACGAGGACCTCCTTCCGCGGCTGCGGATAGGTGTACCGATCTCCCTCGTAGTTCCGCAGCACGACTTCGGATTCGGTGATCTCTTCGAGGTACTCGGGAAGCAGCGGGATCTTGCCGCCGCCACCAGGGGCATCGATGACGAAGTGCGGAACGGCGAGTCCGCTCGTCCAGCCTCTGAGGCCACGGATGATCTCGAGTCCCTTCTGGACGGTGGCCTTGAAGTGCTCGACACCCGCGACATTGTCGCACATGAAGATGTAGTAGGGGCGCACCCGGGCCCGGAGCAGCCCCTTCATGAGATCCTTCATGACGGTGACATCGTCGTTCACGTCCTTGAGCAGGACTGTCTGGCATCCGAGCGGTACGCCGGCATCGGCCAGCATGCCGAGTCCCCTCACCGCCGCTGGCGTCAGCTCAGCTGGGTGGTTGAAGTGGGTATTGATGTACAGCGGGTGATGCTTGCGCAACACGTTGCACAGTTCCGGCGTGATCCGCTCCGGCAAATGGCACGGCACGCGCGACCCGATCCGGATGACCTCCAGATGGGGGATCTTGCGCAAGCGAGAGAGAATGGCGTTGAGCCGCCGGTCGGAGAGCAACAGCGGATCGCCCCCCGAGAGAATGACGTCCCTTATCTCCGGGTGTTCCTCGAGATACCGGAATCCGCTCTCCAGCTGGGCCATGGGGATCTTCTCGGGATCCCCGACCTTGCGCCGCCGCGTGCAGAACCGGCAGTACGCCGCGCAGACCGCACTCACCAGGAACAAGGCACGGTCGGGATAGCGGTGCGTGATGTTCGGGACCGGGCTGTCCCCCTCCTCGTCCAGGCTGTCGAGAATGCCGTCGACCACTTCCAGCTCTTGGAGATCCGGGACGTACTGCCGCCAGATCGGATCGCCCGGTTCCTGGATCAGGTCGACCATCGCCGGCGAGATCCGGAACTCGAAGTTGTCGACGGCCTCCTGCAACCGGTCGAGATCGGGGAACTGCTCGGCCCCGAACTTATCCACCAGTTGCTGGAGCGTCCGCACGCTTCGGTCGTGGAGGAGTTTCTGCCACTCAGCCATGGTGCCTCGCCGCTGTCTCGGGAGGATCAAGGAGCTTGGTGTAGACGATCAGGTCGTCGCCGGGCCCGTAGTATTCGGGAATCCGCGCAGCCCGGTCGTAGCGAAGCGACTCGTAGAACATTCTGGTCGGACCATAGTCGTCCCGTGAGGAGGTCTCGACCACGATGAGGCGACCGGCGTGGTCGGCGATGTCCTGCTCAGTGGCAGCCATCAACTGTCGCCCGACCCCGCCCCGCTGTACCGATGGATCGACGACGATCCAGTACAGATCCCAGGTCGCCACGGTGCAGGGTGTCCTGCCGTAGAGCGTGAACCCGATGAGCCGGTCGGCCTCGTAGGCTCCGAGGCCATAGTAGTCCGCCCCCGGGCGAGTGGTGGCGTCGTCGAACACCTCCACCGCAACCGCGACTTCGTCCGGACGGAACACCCCGGTCGCAGTGACCATGGCTCGGACCCGGTTCCGGTCGACCGCGGCAAGCGGCCCGAGCGTCACGACCGCATCGGCGGCGCTCACGCGACCGACGCCTCCCGACGGGGTGATGCCTGGGCCGAGCGCTCGGGAAGGGACGCCTCGACGATGTGCAGGACGAGGTCGTCGTAAGTCCAGCCGTACGCAAGCGCCATGTTGGCAAGTCCGGCATCCGTGGAGAGGTCGGGGTTCGGATTGACCTCGAGGACCCACGGCTGCCCCTCGCGGTCGACGCGCAGGTCGACTCGTCCGTACCCCCGTCCCTCGACAGCTCGCCACGCGGCGGCGGCGGTATCCACGAGACGGGAACGGAGGGCATGATCGATCGGAGCGGGACAGACCGGTTGGGTGCCAGTGTACTCCGGGCTGTCGGAGTGCCATTTCGCCGCGAACGACACGATCGGCCAGGCACCACTCGGCATCTCCGAGAAGTCGATCTCCGAGATCGGGAGCACGTGCTCGCCGACGAACCCGACGTTGAACTCCCGGCCCGGAACGTACTGCTGGACCATCAGGAGCCCATGCCGCGAGCCCATCTCGTGTACGCGCCGGTGCAGTGCGTCGAGCGTCGCGACGACGGAGGCCTGCTCAATCCCGATGCTGGCATCTTCGGCCGCCGGCTTCACGATGGCCGGAAGCAGCGCGGCTGGCAGATCGCCGCGCTCGGTCGGTACGGTCCAGCCGGGTACCGGAAGCCCGCGCGATTGCAGGACCGCGTTGAGCACAGGCTTCCGGTGACAGATCGTCATCGTCCAGGATGAGGTCCCGGTGCACGGAGTGCCCATCAGCTCGATGGCGGAGGCGACGGGATACTCCAGGCGGCTCACGCCCCCCACTCCCTCGCAGAGATTGAAGACCAGGTCGGCCGCCCGCACCGTTTCGAACCACGCCAGATCGTCATGCACCGGAACACGGCCGACCTCGTGTCCGGCGGATGTCAGCACGCGGCACACGCCCTCCACGGACTCCAGCACGGCCTGGATATCCTCCGGCGTCCAGCTCTCGGCGCCGCTGTCGTAGATGACCGCGATCTTCAGTTCGCGACTCCTTCGGTGGCGGGCAACAGGTCGTGCCCGGTGATCCGCCGCCACGCCACACGCACGGCGGACTGAATGAGCTCATCGTATGACATGCCGGCCGCACGGGCCGCGCACGGGAAGCAGCTATTGGCAACCGGATCCGGGATGATGCCGGGCAGCGGATTGACCTCGAGCGCGTTCGGAACTCTGTCCGCATCGAGCCGGACGTCGACGCGCGCCCAGTCCCGGCAGCCCAGCGCGTGGTACGCACCGAGCGCAGTTTCCCGGATGCGGGACGCGAGCGTCTCGTCGATCTGCGCCGGGCACTCCAGGATCTCGAGCGGGTTGTCGGGCACGTCCCACGTCCACTTCGCCTCGTAGCCGATGATCGGCAAGGCGTCGGCCGGCAGACCCTCGAAGCGATACCGGATCAGGGGCAGCGCCCGCGCGTCTTGCCCGTTGCCGAGAATCGCGACCGTGAACTCGTCGCCTGGTAGGAATGCCTCGACGAGGACCGGCTGGTCGTAGGTGGCGAGCAGATGCCGGGTCCGGTCCTGTGCCTGCCGGGGACCCTCGACGTAGTTCGCTTCGGCGACACCCTTGGACGAGCCCTCCCAGACCGGCTTCAGGAATACGGGATAGCGCTGCCCGTTCGCGAGCATCGGCAGGTCGTCGAGGGTCTCGATCCAGGAGAACGGCGCCGTCGGGACGCCGCGCTGACGGAACACCTCCTTGGCGCGGACCTTGTGCAGCGACAGCGCGAGGGTCAGCGGGTCGCTGCCGAGGTAGGGGACGCCGAGGAACTCCGCGATGGCCGGCACGTGTGCTTCGCGGTTCGGGCCGTGCAGCCCCTCGGCCATGTTGAAGAGGAGGTCCACCCGGGCGCTGCCAAGCCGCTTCGGAAAATCGTCGACCGCCTCGAGCAGGACGACCTCGCCGAAGGAGCTGAGCGCATCACGAACTGCCGCGATGGTTTCCGCGTCATCCCATTCGACGAAGGCATCGGTGACTGGTTCGAAGGTGGTGCGACGATCGCCCTCGCTATCGACGACGGCATCGTCCGGTCGCTGGTTGAAAGCGAGCCCTATGCGCAAGTGAACTCCGTTTGGAGTTTGTGTTGCGCAACACGATACGAAATGATGGTGAGATACGCAATAGGTTTTTTGAGCGGATCGCGTTGCGGGCGCGCGACTTGACCCGCGTCACCACACGATCGGCACGCGCTTCGACGGACCAGTCAGCGCTTCTCGGGCTCGCTTGTGCGTCGGAGGTAGAGGCGAAAGCTGAAGGGATACGCGTGACGCTGGTCCGACTCGTAGCGAATGTCTTCGGCGAGGCGCCACGCCTCCATCGAGAACTCCGGGAAGCGCGCATTCCCCTCGAACGTGCCGTGCACGACCGTGAGATAGATGCGATCGGCGATCGGCAGAGCCAGTCGGTAAATCTCACCGCCGCCAGCGATGAAGACTTCCGCGTCGTCCTCGACCAGGGCGAGCGCCGCGTCGAGGGAGTGGGTGACGTCCGCCCCCACGGCGACGTACGAGCGGTTGGCGGTGACAACGATGTTGTGCCGGTTCGGCAGCGGCTTGGTGAGGGTCTCGAACGTCTTCCGGCCCATGATGACCGGATGACCTGTCGTCAGTGTCTTGAAGCGGTGCATGTCGCGCGGCAGGCGCCAGGGCAGGTCGCCGTCGCGCCCGATCACACGATTCTCGCTCATCGCGGCGATGAGCGAGACGATCATACCGCCACCTCGGCGGCGATTCGCGGATATGGGTCGTACCCCTCCAGCCGGAAGTCGTCGTAGGTGAAGTCGAAGACCGACTGGACGGCGGGGTTGAGGTACATCGTCGGGAGTGCCCGCGGCGCCCGCGACAGCTGGAGACGCGCCTGGTCGAGGTGGTTCCGGTACAGATGGACGTCCCCGAACGTGTGCACGAAGTCCCCCGGCGCCAGATCCGTGACCTGGGCGACCATCATCGTGAGCAACGAGTACGAGGCAATGTTGAATGGAACGCCGAGGAAGACGTCCGCGCTGCGCTGGTACAGTTGGCACGACAGCCGTCCGTCCGCCACGTAGAACTGAAAGAGGATGTGGCATGGTGGTAGCGCCATGGCCGGTAAGGCGGCAGGGTTCCACGCACTCACGACGTGGCGTCGTGAGTCGGGGTCCGTGCGGATCTGCTCGACGACCCGGGTCAGCTGATCGATCGTGCCGCCATCGGGTGCGGGCCACGAGCGCCACTGTGCGCCGTAGATGGGACCGAGGTCCCCGCGGTCATCGGCCCACTCGTCCCAGATGCGGACCCCGTGCTCCTGGAGGTATCGGACGTTGGTGTCGCCTTGGATGAACCAGAGCAGCTCGTGGATGATCGACTTGAGATGGACCTTCTTCGTCGTGACGAGGGGGAAGCCGTCCGCCAGGTCGAACCGCATCTGATGGCCAAATATGCTGGAGGTGCCCGTGCCCGTGCGATCCTCCTTCGCGTGACCGTGATCCAGGATGTGTTGTAGGAGGTCGAGATATGGTCGCATCGCCAGGCAGTCGTGGAGGGGGAGCGTTCACCCCGGGGGCGTCGAGCCCCGGTTCGCGCGTTCCTTATATAGAGGAATTAGCGAGGCCAGGGGTCATCGGGCAACTCCAATCGCGAAAGGCCCCAGTCTCCCGCTTGCTCCACGCGCCGCAGGGCAAGGGCGATGTCGTCCGGGATGGCCACGGCCCGTCTGCCCACCTTGAGCTGGTCCAGCGGAGGATCCCCCGCGGGGACGATGACGCCCGGGTTGAGCACCTCGGACGGATCGAACGCGGTCTTGACCTGCCGGAAGAGCGCGAGCAGCTCCGGTCCGTAAAGACGGGCCACGGCCCGGGTCCGCAGCCGACCGTCACCGTGCTCGCCGCTCGGCGTGCCGCCAAGCTCGAGCACCAGATCCGTCGTTCGCTCGAGCAGCTCCTCGAGCGTCGCCTCAAAGTAGCGGTCGGTCGTGTCGGCAAGCGCGTTGACGTGCAGGTGTCCGTCTCCAGCGTGCCCGAAGGCGACGATCTCAACACCGACGTCGGCAGCCACACGGTGCACGCCTGCCAGATAGTCGCTCAACCGGTCGATCGGAACGCATCCATCCTCGATGACCTGCAGCGAGCGGCGGGTATTCGGCAGCCGGGCGAGTACGGGACTGGCGGCGTGGCGCACGGCCCACAACTCCGAGTACTCCTCCTCGTCCAGTGCCGTCCGGGTATGCATTGCAGTCCGGCCAACGGCGTCGCTCGCTGAGCGTACCGTGTCCTCGACCTCCGCCGCCGTCCCCTCAAAATCGACCAGCAGGACCGCGGCAGAGTCCTCGATGGGGAGATCGCGATCGTACTCGGCGATTCGCAGGAAGGAGCGGTCGAGCAGCTCGAGTGCCGCCGGTGCGAACGGCAGCAGGATGCTGATTGCCGCACTGAGGGCTGCGACCTCGGGCAGGACCACGAGCAGACCGGCCACCGCAGACGGGCGCGGTGCGAGGCGCAGACCGACCTCGGTAATGATGCCGAGCGTACCTTCGGAGCCGATAACCAGATCGATCACGTCGCCGGAGCGAAGGTAGACGTCCAGCGCGTACCCCGAGGAGTTCTTCCGAGTGCGAGGGAAGCGGGCCGGGATGACCTCCGCGCCGGTACGGATCTCCCGATCGATCGTGCTGAGTCCCTCCTGCATGCCTCCCGATGGTGGTGCGGCCCGCGTCAGCCGAATGGATTCCCCCCGACCGGTGACCAGGTCGAGCGATGCCACCCACGGTCGCATGGGACCGTGCAGCACCGACCGCGATCCTGCCGCATTCGTTGCCACCATGCCCCCCACTGTGCAGAACGCACCGCTCGATGGATCTGGTGGGAGTCGCAGCCCGACGGCTCCGGCAGCCTGATCGAGTTGCCGCCAGGTGATGGCGGCACCGGCCACGGCACGCCGGTCGTCCGAATGGACTGTCAATGGGTGACGCAATCCCTGAAGGTCCACGATCACGCCGGGGCCGACGTTGCCTCCCGGCATGCCACTGCCCGCCGCTCGCGGGGTCAGTGTCCAGCCGCTCTCCGCCGCGGCGTGCACCAGCCTTGTCACGTCGTCGGCGTCGCGTGGGAGCGCCACGGCCGCCGGCACGATGCGATACGGCCCGGCGGCTTCGGCGTACGCGCACCGGGTCCGGTGGTCGGTGACGAACCGGCCCGAGAACCCGGGTGGTGTTTGCAGAGGGACCATTTCAGACGCTGGAGTCGTCCGCTGCCCAGGTACCACGGGCCAGGCGGCGGAAGTAGTACCGGACCAGCGTGTTGCTCGGGGCGACGAGGCGTGCCATGGCGATTGTGCGCAGAACGTCGGCACGGCTGATCTTGACCTTGTGTTCGGGATCCAGCAGCCGATCGTCGCGCTCCGCCAGCTCGAGGGTCTGCACCGCGAAGTAGAGCGCGGTGAGGCAGAACAGTCGGATACCGTACTCCCGCCGGGGCAGCGTCGTCGTGTACTCCAGCGCATCGAGGAGATGCCTCTTGGCCTTTGCGATCAGCGCCACCATCACCTGGCGTGCCGCTGTGCCGTGACGGCCGTCGTGCAGTTCGTCCGGGGTGATGCCTGCGAGCTGGCAGAGCTCCTGCGGAACGAAGCTCCAACCGCGGCGCCGGTCGTCCGCCACGTCCTTGACGATGTTCGTCAGCTGCAGTCCGAGGCCGAAGCTGGTGGCGAGCCGTTTCAGCGTGCGGTACCGCGCTCGGTGCCGCGTGCCGGCGTGGAGGTGAAACAGCTCCGTGAGGAGGTGCCCGACCGTCCCGGCCACGTAATAGCAGTAGCGGTCGAGCTCCTCGACGGTGGCGAGGGCCTCGATGTGTGATGTCGTCCCGTCACGCTTCTTCCCCGCGAACTCGGCCATCCCCACAGCCATCTCCTGGACCCAGGGCGCGATCGCGGCGCGCTGTGCCGGAACGAAGCGGCGGAACTCCCGTATGACCGCCTCCGCGTTCCGTGCGAGAAGCTCCTCATCCGTGGCAGCCGACGCAAACACCTCACGGAGACCGCTGTCGTCCGGTCCGTCATCGTCGAGGGAAGTGCCGAATGCCCGTAGCAGACGGTCCTTGTCCCCGGCCGAGAGGGCGGTGGAGTCCTCGATGGTGTCGGCGACACGACACAGGAGGTAGGCCACGAGCACCGGATGCTCCAGGTCCGGGGGCAGCAGGCGAATGCAGATGGCAAAGGTGCGGGACACCTTGGGCAGCATCGCATGGCAGAACGCGCGGTCGTCGGCGGGCGACTGTGCGGCGGTCGTCATGGTGCGCGACATGCGGTTCTGTCAGGAACGCCAGGGCAGCAGGGCGGGGACCAGTGCGCGCGCAGAAAAGACCTGGCGTGGGTCTGCGGTCTCACTCAGGACACCGGCGGCGGCATGACGCAGGCGCTCGCTGCGCGCGACGCGACGGGCCACGAAATCGGTAACGCGAGGCCATTGGACCCACCGCTCGGCCACCCGGTAGCCGGTGTACCGTGGTTCCAGCCGGCGCTCGAGCAGCGATGGGTAGCTGGCGAGGGACGCGGAATCGTCGGACTCGAGGGCAGTATCGATGGCCTCCGCGGCGAGCTCACCGGTCTGCATCGCCTTCCCGATCCCTTCGCCGGTGAACGGGAACGTCGCAGCGATCGTCTCACCGACGGCAACAGTCCGGCAGCCATCGTACGCCGCACCCGGCTCGAGGCCACAGAGTAGTCGCGCGCCTGCCAGCGGTGTCGCATCCGAGCGCCGCGCCCAGATGCTGCGCGCTATGGGGAAGTCCGCAGTGAACGCCTGGAAGACCTGCCGCAGGTTACGCTGGCCCTGCCTTCGGTCGCGACGAAACACACCGCAACCGATGTTGTACCAGCCCTTACCGAGCGGGAACACCCATGCGTATCCGGGGAGCACGGACTGGTCGAAGGAGATCACCAGCTGAGGGATCTCGATCGGCGATGCGACGTAGCAGCGTAACGCAACCGCGCTTGCCGCGGGTGGAGTGGGAGGGGTCGCGCGAAGTCTGGTGTCCGTCCCGGTCGCGAGTACGGCGTACCTGGCGCGGACGGCATCAGCGCATCCTGCGAGTCGTACTGTGACCTGCCGCGCGGTCGACGTGATCGCTGTCGCCTTCGCAGCGAGGAATCGGGCTCCCTGCCGACGCGCGGCTTCCAGCAGTAGATGGTCGAGCCGTCGGCGCCGCAGCGTCAGGAAGTGACCGGAAAGATCGACACGCACCGCCGAGGGGCTGAAGACCGAGAGTCGATCGCTCCCATACCCTTCGGCCTCGACGGTGTCTAGCAGCCCCGCTCGTCGGAGGGCGTCGACGGCATCGGGAATGAGTGCGTCGCCGCAGACCTTCTCCCGCGGAAACAGGTGACGGTCGAGCAGGAGCGTCGCGTGCCCACGCTCCGCGAGGATCCGCGCTACCGTGGTACCAGCCGGACCGGCTCCGATGACCACGACGTCCCACGTCCTGTCGTGGACGCGATGTGTCGAATCGGGTGGGAAGGTAGCGTCAATCACGTTGGTCCGGAGCCCAGCGACTCCCGCGTCACTGCCAGAATCCGGTTGAGCAACTCGGCTCCCGGATGCCCCGGCGGTGCGATGATCTCGTTTTCCCGCTCGGGCAGCGACGGGTCGACGGCCCGGCGCATGACGACCTCCGACGCCAGTCTCGTGCGGTCCTCTCCGAGCCGGTCGGCGAAGAACCGCAGCCGTACCGCTCGTCGGGGGTCGAGGCTCGACCCGCCCCCAGGGGTCTGCGTGACCGTGTCGTACCAGTCAGTCTCGAGATAGCCCTCCGGCGGGCTGGACACCCGGACGGTGAGTCCCTCACCCACGACCAGGTCCTGCAGCGTGGTGATCACGACGTGCGGCTCGGCATTGAGGGTGTCGATCTCGGCTCCGGCGAGCGGCACGAGGTAGGGCCGGGCGCCGATCGAACCACAGGCACTCGTCAGTGCGATCGCGCCAAGCAACACCACGCCCGCTGCTCCGTACCGGTAGGGTGCACCTGGATGCCGAGCCGGAGCGCGCCAAAGTGCGGTCCGGCTGCCGTGGGTGCTGACTCTCATGGTGTCCTCAGCCCTAGAAACCCAGGTTCCGACGGATCTCTCCGGCGAGACGCTCGATCGTGCCGCCGGACTTCGCCTCGCCGTCGGCCAGATCGATCTCACCGTGCTCCAGGCGGTCCAACACTTGTTCCAAACTCACGTGCATCTGCTCGACCTTGCTCATCCGTCTCCGGGCAAGTACGGTCCCGGCCGCCAAGCCGATGCCCACCGGGAGGAGTGCCACGGGCACCATGACGCCCAGCGTGAGGCCGATCGTAGTGGCGATGGCACCGCTCCCCGCCAGTGTGGCTGCGCCGCTCAGGTACGATCGCCGGGTATTGGACAGATCCGCCAGAAGCTGGACGTGACAGCGCCCTCCCTCGAGGGGAGAAACCTGGCCGACGATCTCACGTGCACGCGCAAGCCGGTAGGCGCGGCCCCCGACGTTGAACTCACGTCTGATCGACGAGAACATGTCACGCCGGGGTTCCCACGACGTTCGGTTGGGAAAGCGCCGCTTGACGGTGAGCAGTTCACTCTCGGTCATCCACCGGCCGAGCGCGGCGTGCACACGCTCGCACGTGCCAGGCACGGATCGTTGAGCGACGACGTACCGTGGGCCGCTGAGCCACGACGCCAGGCCCGGCTCGGTCTGCATCACCGAGTGGGTGCGCTCCTCCACCAGGGCTTGCTGCAGGTACCGGACGGGGATACCGACGTCCCGGCCGAGATGCATCAGCTCCGCTTCGGTGAGCCCGTCCCCAATATCGCGTTCCCCTGCCTGGAGCTCCGCGGCACGCTGGATGATCCGCTCGAGCGCGTTCCGGTCGATACGCGTCGTGTCGGGAACGAGATCGTTCATCGTCCTCACCTGGAGTCCGGCCCGATCCGCGGTCGATCGGCTGGTCATGCACCCTCGGGTGCAGGTCGATCTCCCGCCGAGTCATGCGGGTCTGCAGCGGACCGCAGCCCGCGGATCGCCCACTCACCGTAAAGTATGGCGGTGAGGCGCAACATGTATCCAGTGCTGCTGCCGGCGGAGCCCCCACCGCTCTTTGCACCGCAGGTCTCGGTCAGGCGTCGGGAAGACGTTCCCCGATATGCCAGGCCGCGTCGGCGGTGGAGAGTGCTCCTCCAAGGTCCGGCGTCGTCGTTCCGGCCTGCAAGGCGTCGCGCACGGCGGCGTCAATGGCGTCCGCCCCGCGGGAAAGCCCGAGGTGATCCAGCATCAGCGCACCGGTGAGGATCGTCGCGAGCGGGTTGGCGACTCCCTTGCCCGCCAGAGGCGGTGCGGAACCGTGGACGGGCTCAAACAGGCTCACCTTACCGGGATGCAGGTTCGCGCTGGCGGCGAGCCCCAGCCCGCCGACGAGCTCCGCCCCCAGGTCCGAGAGGATGTCTCCGAACAGGTTGCTGGTCACGATGACCTGGAATCGCTCGGGGGCGCGCACCAATTCCATGGCGAGGGCATCCACATACCGATGCTCGCGCTCGATGTCCGGGAATGACCCGCCGACTTCCTCGAACAGCCGGCGCCAGAGTCGATGTGCCGGTACCGCATTTGACTTGTCCGCCATCGTCACGCGAGAGCACCCGTGCCGTCGCGCCCACTCCAGGGCCGCCAGCAGAATGCGTCGGACGCCCGGGGCGGTGTGTACTTCGTGGGCGATCTGGATTTCGGATGCCGTCCCGACATGCTCGGACGTGCCCTTGCCAAGGTAGGCACCCTCCGTGTTCTCCCGGAAGATCACGAATTCGATTTGCCTGCCCGGCGTCGCCGCGGTCCTGGGGGCATTCGCGGACTCGGGTGGGCGTAACGGGCACAGATCAGGATGGAGCAGGCGGCACGGCCGGAAGTTGACGTAGAGATCGAGCCGGAAGCGCAGGCCCAGCAGAATGTCACGGGCATGCTCGTTCCCAGGCACACGCGGGTCCCCCAGTGCGCCGACCAGGATCGCGTCCACGTCATCACGGAGATGCGCGCAGGCCTCGTCGGGCAGCGTCTCGCCTGTGGTGAGAAAGTGCTCGGCACCGTAGGGGAGGTGCTCGAACACGAGCTCGGCACCATCGAGGGCTGCGGCCGCCGCGATGACTGGAGCGGCAGCGTCGACGACCTCGGGCCCGATACCGTCGCCCGGAATCAGTGCAACCCGGTGCCGGTGTCGAACCGGCTCAGGCATCGTGTGGTCGACCGCACGCGACGCAGAAGCGCCAATCGGGCTGCAACGGCTCTCCGCACTGCCGGCATGGGGCCACACCGATGCGCAGCCCGCAGAACGGGCAGAACCTCACGTCGCGGTCGACCGGTAACAGCTCGCCACACCCCGGGCAGTCCGCGGTACCCTCGACGTGCTCGAAGGGCAGCGGCATGGACGATCCCACGTCTGCCATGGGTAACGTCGGATCCGTGGGCAGCGCGGTCACTGGAGGAGGTGGTGTTGATGGGGACCCTGCTAGTGTAGGCGCGGGAGGTGTGGTCGGTTCGGGGTGCGCGGGGGCGGAGTCTTGCTCGGCCGGCCGGGCGAACGGCGAGGCGGTCGGCTCGGAACCTGGGGGGGCATACGCGACCTCCGGTGCCACGCAGCGCTGGACGGCCTCGCGCCTGAGCGTCATCGTCGCCGCGGCATACTCGCGAAAGGCGCCTGGCGTCGGATTGGGCAAGGTGATCTCCTCCGCCATCGCACGCTGGGCGTCCTCAGGCTCGACCGTCGCGTAGCCACGTTCGCCGGCGAGTAGCCGGAGAATCGCTGCATCGTAGTCCTCGATCGTATCGAAGCCCAGCCCGTCCCGGTGATAGCGATAGGGAATCAGCCGCTGGTACAGCTCCGAGACCTGAAACGGACGCTCGAGATAGTCTGGGGCGTCCTTGGCCAGGTGGCTCACGAGATACTGGAACAGTCGATCGACATCGTTCATGGTCGGATTCATCTCCAGGCGTCTACCCAGCGATCGTAGTGCACGGGCGTGATTCCGGAGGCTGCCAACAACTCGACTCCGCTCGGATCGCGGTACGGTCGGCGGTAGAAGACATGCGTGGCGCCCGAGTTGATCATCAGCTTGGCGCACGCCACGCACGGGCTGTCCGTTACGAACAGGACCTTGTCCCGCTGTGCCCCGGGCGCCTTCACCAGCGCGTTCACCTCGGAGTGAATGCAGCCGCAGCTCCCCGGGGCGGCGGAATCGCAGCGGTTGGGGAGGCCCCGAGCGTTCCCGTTGTATCCGATGGCGAGCACATTCTCCAGTCGTGCATCGGTGACGACCGTTCCCACCTGCAGCCGCACGCAGGTGGAGCGTTTCGCCAGCTCCTCCGCCATACGCATGTAGACTTCGTATAGGGGGATCCGGTCGAGCTGAGACTCTGCCCCGTCCGGCAGCACATTGAGCGGGTGTGTGTTTGCGGGCACGCCGTCCTTGTATTCCGTCATGTCCCGTCCGAGTGGTGCGTCGCGTGCTCGGCGAACTCGATATCCGGGTCGTAGTCGGTGAACTGGCCACGCGCCTGACACGCCGCGAGCCATTCCTCGAATTGCGATGGCACCGCCCCATGAGAGTGGATCTGCTCTCTCGCGGCCGTGATCGCGAGGTGATTGGTGTACTCGTTCTTCGCGTGGCCGGCGTGACCGCGGACCCACGTCCACTGTACGACATGCCCCTCGACGGCCTGAACGAGCTTCTGCCACAACTCGAGGTTCTCGATCGCGCCACCTTTGCGCCGCCAGCCGCGGCGTCTCCAGCCGGGCACCCATTCCGTCATTCCCTTGACCAGGTACGTCGAGTCGGACACGTAGGTCACCCGGAACCGACTCCCTTTCGCCGACAGGAGCGCGAACGTGGCGATGGCACCGGCGAGGGCCATGCGGTTGTTCGTCGTGGCCGGAGCGGAGATGGACACGTCGCGGCGCGCGACACCGTCGGGGGTCTCGACCTCCAGCAGGGATCCTGCGCCGCCGGGATTGTCGCCCTCGCGCCCGTTGCCAAGGCAGCTCTCGTCCGCGTGCACCAGCACGAAATCCGGTTCCCGGCGCGGTGTCACGCGACCACCTCGATCGTGCCTGCCGGCCCTGCGACGACCTCGCCGATGTCTGCGGCCGCCGGAGTACCCTCACGCTCCAGCGCGGCGATCAGGTCCTGGGCATCCGGCGCCGCGACGGAGAGTAAGAGGCCACCCGATGTTTGGGCGTCGCACAGAACACTCCGCACCAGGCCGTCGATGTCCTCGTGCCAGGTCGTGTAATCGGCGGCGGCATCGACGTTCCGGGTCGTTCCACCGGGAATGGTGTCGGCTGCCGCGAGCTCGCGCACACCCGGAAAGAAGGGTACCCGGGATGCCGTCACCTGCGCGGCAACGCCGCTGGCAGCCACCATCTCCTGCAGGTGACCGAGCAAGCCGAACCCCGTGACGTCGGTCGCCGCGTGCACCGCCATGCCCACGCGTCGGACGGCAGCCAGGGGGGCCCGGTTGAGCGCCATCATGCTTTGGATTGCATCCTGCATGTCCGCTTCGGAGAGGATTTCCCGTTTTAGGGCGGTGGCGAGGATGCCCGTACCGATCGGTTTGGTCAGCACCAGTCGATCGCCTGCCTGCGCTCCGGCGTTGGTCAGCAGGGCGTCCGGATGCGCCTCGCCCACCGCCACCATGCCGAGCTTTGGCTCCCGGTCCTCGATCGAGTGTCCTCCGAGGATGAAGCCACCCGCCTCCCGCATCTTGTCCGCGCTGCCCCGGACGGCGTCCTCCACGAGCGGTAGGATGTTCGGATCTCTCGGCCAGGCCACGAGGTTGAGCGCGAACAGGGGAGTTGCGCCCATGGCATAGACATCGCTCAGGGCATTAGCGGCGGTAATGGCGCCAAAGGTGTACGCATCGTCCACGATCGGGGTGAAGAAGTCGACGGTCACGACGACCGTGCGATCGTCCGTGATGCGATACACGGCGGCGTCGTCCCGCGAGAGTGCGGCGACCAGCACGCGGGGGTCCTCCACGGGCGGCAAGTGGCGCAGAACCTGCGCCAGCTCGGCCGAGCCGAGCTTGCACGCTCAACCAGCGCCATGCGATAGGCTCGTCAGCCGGATACGTGGCCGCTGATCGCGCGGAACGTCCGCCATCGGAGGTGCCTCCATCGTGGGCAAAGCCGAAGGCCCGCTGGCTCGCAGTTGAGCCGTCGTGCCGCCATTCGTGCCTAAAAGTAGCAGGTCGCGCGGCGAGGATGGCGCAGGACCGTTGAGTGAGCCGCTCAGGCGTACGGTGTGTGCGCGACCGTGAGTGTCCGAGTCGACACCAGTGCCCACTCCTCGTTTCCAGTGGGGTCGAACGCCCCCGACGGGTGTTGCAGCGCGCACAGGTGGCCGGCGATGGTGGACGCCACTTGCCCGATCCGAGGGTCCGTCAGTCGTGCGAGCATCGCAAGCGCATGGAAGGTATGCGCGTTCGGCCAAGTGCCATCCCCTCCCTGGTGTGCCAGGGTCTCGTCGAGCAGGGGCCCGAGGCGGGTGCGAGTCTTCATCGGACCGTGGCCGGCCGCCCCGATCACCAGGAAGGGGAGATCGGGGTTTCCGGCGGACCAGGCACCGGCGACGAGGTCTGAATCGAGCAGGGAGGCGATGTGCCGGCGGACCGCCTCGCGGCGGTCCTCACCGGCGCGCAGGACACTGCGGAGCGCGAGACAACTCGCTGCGAGCCGAGCCTCCTCCTCATCCGCGAACGTCGCACCCGTCGGGAGGGTGACGGGCGCGAGAGATTCGTCCCGGCCGCCAGGCGAGAAGAAGCCCTGCATCGCATGGTGGCAGCGGCGTGCCGCATGGCGCTCCGGGGAGCATCCCTCGGCGAAGTGTCCCGGCTTGTCCTGCTGAGCCAGGAGGTAGCCGAGGACACGCACCAGGCCGGCACAGTCCTCTGCACAACCCAGGTCCATGAGTTCCCAGGCTGCCCAGGCGGTGTCGACGAGTGAGCCACCGATGCTCCCGTCGATCCGGGTCCGACGGCGCAGCTCGCGGATGAGATGCTCTGCGAGGTCCTTGTCGTCCGGTCGCGTGTGGCCGGTGAGCCGGCGCCCGAGGATTCCCGCACGAGTCTCTCGTTCAGCGAAGAACGTGGCGGCGCGCTCCAGGGCCTCGCGTATCGCCTCCCCACCCATAGTACCTCCCTCGCCGCGGTGCGCGGTCAGTCCCGCGCCTCGTCGTGCCAGCCTGGACCCCGGAGGCCCCGTCCCGGCCGCGCCGGCGTGATCTCACCGTCGCTCAGCACGATCTCACCGTTCACTACCACGTACTGCACGCCACGCGAGAGCTGGTGAGGGTCCTCGAACGTCGCCACGTCGATGATGGAGTCCGGGTCGAAGACGACGACGTCGGCGGCCATGCCGGGCCGCAGCAGTCCGCGGTCCAGCAGGCCGACACGCTGCGCCGGCAGCGACGTCATCTTGCGGATGGCCTCCTCGAGGTGCAGCAGGCCGTGTTCACGCACGTAGCGTCCAAGAATCCGCGCAAAGCTCCCATAGACACGTGGGTGCACCTGGTCCTGCGACAGAATGCCATCTGGGGCCACGGCCCCGAAATCGGTGCAGAAGCTGGTCCACGGGTACGCAATCGCGGCACGCACGTCCACTTCGCTCATACTGAAGTAGATGGCGCCGGTATTCGCCCGATCCTTGATCACGAGATCGAACAGGGCGTCGATCGGATCCATGCCCCACAGAGCGGCGATCGACGCCACGGTCTTCCCTTCGAGGTATTCGAGGGAATCCGCCAGTACGCCCGCGACGAGCACACCCCGTGCGCCGCCAGCACCACGGTAGAAGCTCTCTGCACTACCTGTCCCCCGTGTCAACTCGGCTCGAACGCGGGCCCGGGCCGTCGGGTCGCGCAGACGCGCGATGAGCGAGTCCGTGCCACCCTCGTGTGCCCACTGGGGGATGCTGGCGGCGAGTCCGGTTGCCGAGGCCTGATACGGATAGACGTCGGCGGTGATGTCGAGGCCGGCCGCGCGGGCGGAGTCGATGCGTTGCAGCACCCGAGCCATATCGCCCCAGTTGTCGTCGCCCGCGCGCTTGAGGTGCCAGATCTCGACCGGGATCTCAGCTGCCGAGGCGATGCGTACCGCTTCCTCGAAGGCCTCGTCGAATCCCGCGCCTTCATTCCGGAGGTGCGTGGCGTAGATGCCACCGTGGCGCGCCGCTGCCCGCGCGAGCGCCACGAGCTCGGCTGTGGTGGCGTAGAACGCCGGCGCATACACGAGGGAGCTGGAAATGCCGAGCGCCCCTCGCAGCATGGCGCTGTCGACCAGGGCCGCCATCCGCTGGAGCTCCCACTCGGTGGGCGCACGATCCTCGTTCCCGAGCACAATCTTCCGTATCTGCGTCGCACCGACGAAGGTCGCGACGTTTAGGGTCGACCCGGACGCCTCGAGACGCCGGAAATAGCCGTCGAGATCCGTCCAGTCCACCGTCACGCCCAAGGATGCGTGATACTCCGCATCCTCGGCGATCGTCTCCGGGGTCTGCGGAGCGACCGACGTGCCTTCCCCTGTCACTTCGGTCGTGATGCCCTGTGAGATCTTGCTCAGCGCCCGTCCGTCTGCGAGCAGCTTCAGCTCGGACCAGCCGAGCATGTCGATGAATCCGGGGGCGACGATCAGCCCGGAAGCATCGATCCGGCTCCGCGCCGACGCATCTGAAAGCTGGCCGATCGCCGCGATGCGCCCGTCGACGACCCCGACGTCTGCGCGGTACCTGGCATTCCCAGCACCGTCGACGACCCAGCCGTTCTCGATCAGGACGTCGAAGCGATCACCGCCGCACGCGGCGAGCACGAGTGCAGCGAAACCGAGCAGGATGCGCCAGCTCATGGCTGTCCCCTCAGCGTCGCGGGATCGTAGGCGGTGCCCCGAAAGACGACGCGATGGATCGCTTGCGTGTTTCGGATGTCCGCGAGTGGATTGGCGTCGAGCACGACGAAATCCGCGAGCGCGCCTGGCTTGAGCGTGCCCACGGAGTCGGCACCGAGCAGGCGCGCCGCCGTGCCAGTAGCAGCCAGGAGCGCGTCGCGCGGCAGAAGCCCGGCTCGAACCAGGTGTTCCAGCTCGGCGTGGAGGCTCGCTCCGGGTGCGAGCAGCTGGTTCGGCGCGTCCGTGCCCGCGATGACGGTGCCTCCAGATCGGTAATACATCCGCACGAAGCGGTCCTGGTACGGGCGCGACCGGCGGAAGGCTCGGAAGTCCTCCTCTGTGAGACCCGCGCGGTGAATCAGGTCGGGGACGTCCCAGGCCTGAAGCACGGCCTGCGGCACGATCGACAGGTCGAGGCCGTCGACATAGGCCGAGTCCCTCAGATGCGCCCAACTCTCGTGCAGGGCGAGTGTCGGGACGAGAACCACACGCGCCTCGACGAGCCGGTCGACGGTTCGCTGCAGTGACGTTGAATCCACAGTGTGCCAGCTGCGCGCGGTGAGGTTCCAGCCGGTGAAGAAGTCGAGCTCGTGCGCGGCGAAGTAGCGCGCTCCGTTTCTGACGCTCGCTTCGATGATGCCGGTCAGGTGCTCGATGGCCCCGAGGCCGAGTTCTGCAGCCGTGACGGCATCGACCAAGCCCAGGTGCGCCGTGACGGGGAGACTCAATGCCCGGGCTTCATCCAGAATCGCCTCCATCAGCGAGCGGTCGATCCGCGTGTAGAGCTTGGCCAGGGCTGCTTCCCGCAGCGTGAGCCGGTCGATGGCCTGACGGGCTGCGGCCGTGGTCGTGACCTCTATGGCGTTTGTCCACGTGGCCGGGGCACCGTCGATCATGGCACCAGCGACAAACATGCGCGGCCCGAGGGTCGAACCGAGCACCGTCTCCTCGCGCAGCGCGAAGACCGAATCGATCGTGCCCCCGACGTCCCGGACGCTCGTGACGCCGTACGCGAGGAACGGTCGCAGTGTCCACCGCTCCACATGGGTGTGAGCGTCAATCAGGCCTGGGACGATCCACTTGCCATCTAGTGGTATGACTGTCGCACCCCCGGGCACGTCCACGGAGCCCGCTGGGCCGATGGCTTCGATATGTGCTCCGTCGACCAGGATGACGCCATCGAGCAGCAACGGTGCACCCGTTCCGTCGAAGATCTCTGCCCCGACGTACGCGGTCTTGGTGCTCCCCGTCTCGCAGCCAACGACCGCGAGTGCAAGTACGACGGCGAGCCTAGTCGCTCGAGGTGTGGTCATGGATGATCTTCCATTGCCCGCCCGTCCGATGCAGCACGAGGGTGAACGGACCGGACGCTGTGATCGAGTCCCGGGCGAACAGCACGAAGCGAGCCGTCGCCATCGCATGATCCCGACCGAGAGCCCGGGCTTCGACACTCTCGAAGCGCAGGGACTTGCGGTCGGCGCCCGGGGCGAACCGAGGAGCGAAATGGGATCGGATCCATGCGAGGCCGTGCCGCGGCCGGCCATCGAACATGAAGGTGGTGGAAGGGTCGTCCGCGTAGTCGGAGACGAATCGGTCCAGATCACCCGCGTTCCAGGCCTCCGCTGAGCGCGCGAGCATCTCCCGTATGGCGGGGGTGGGATCCTCGGCGGTCGTGTCCGGGACACGACACCCGGCCGCCAGCAGGCCAAGTGTCACTAGGGTCGTCCCTCGCAGGTCGAATCGGACCGTCGCTCCCCTCATCCCGATGTCCCCGTCTGTCTCCGAGTTGGACTGCCTGGCGCGTTTCGCTCGGGCCACCTAGCGGCGCGTCGTGCGTTTCGAGGTCTTCTTGCGGGCGGCCTTCTTCACTGGGCGGCCGGTCACCTTGCGGGTCGCTGTCTTCTTCGCCGACTTCTTGACGGGCCGCCCACTGGACTTGCGTGCGGTCCGCGCGCGAGCTGGGCGCTTGGGCTTGTCGGCTTCGCCTGGCACCTGTTCGGCAGGCTCCTTCAGCTCTTCCGGCTTGGACCAGACGAACTCTTCTGGCTTGGGGGGAGTCGGTGGAGTCACAGGGGGCACCAATGGCATGGGGTCCCACATTCCCGGTCCCCCCGGACCCTTGCTGGCGGAATCGAACGGTGCGGACATGAGCCAATCTCCTTCAGACGCGAGCGTACGCTCCCCTAGTTTCCGCCGTTGGGAGGAGGGTTCGCAAGGGGGTGGTGCCTGCCTGCGCCATGTGCAGGGCCGGTCATCGCTTGACACCCGCTTTCGGGGTCCCTTACGTTCGCTTCATATCTCATGTTGCGATAGTGAGTTACGCGTCTCTTACGTAGGCTGAGTCGCATGCATCGACACGCCATTCAGATCGGATGTGTCGCCGCCCTGATGGCTGCGGGCGGCGTCCGCGATGGGGCTGCGCAGGTCGCGGATCTCCAGGTGTTTCCTGCATCGGTCGAGCTGGCGGTGGGCCAGCGGGAGGAGATCCTCGCCTCTGCCTACAGCGCATCGGGCGATTATCTCAGCGACGTCGCGTTCCGCTGGGCGCAGGTCGACACCACCATCGTACAGGTCGAGACCGATCCGACCTCCCCCCCGGGGGTGTTCTATCTGGTCGGCGTCGGGGCCGGCACCACGACGCTCCGGATCACGGCGGGCGGAAAATCACAGTCGGTGAGGGTCACCGTTTCCGGAGGAGCAATCGCGGGTGGCACGGGCGTGGCGACGATCCTCCAGGTCGAGCCCTCCGAGGTCCAGCTGTTCCCGCTCGAACAGGTGCAGCTGCGACCGAAGTTCCTCAAGGACGATGGCTCGCTGGCAGCGTACAGCCCCGTCACCTGGACGTCGATGCGACCTGAGATCGCGACCGTGGATCAGGGTGGGATGGTGGCCGCACTTGAGTCGGGACGCACGGTCCTTGAGGTCCGCACCGAGACCGGGCTCAGTCGCCGGGTGCTGGTCGAGGTCGCAGCTGCGGATTGGGGATTCGAGCGACCGGTCTATGCGCTGGGCCCCCTGGAATCGGACACGGTGCGAGTCGTGGTCCCGTCCCAGGGGAACCGCGTTCTCGACCCCAGGCAGTTGGTATCTTGGCGCACGTCGAACCCCGACATTGTGGCGGTATCGCCGATCGGGGAGATCACGGGGCTCTCCCCCGGCACCGCGCAGATCGAGGCAGTCGGGTTCGGTCGTAGCGACCGAGTGACGGTGAACATCCATCGGACGGTCGAAGAAATCGTCGTCCGGCCCCGCCCGGGAGAAACGCTCGTGCCGCTTGGTGGCACGGTTGCGTTCGAGGCACTCGCCCTTGCGGAGGACTCGACTCCGGTTCCCGAGGCGGTGCTGCTCTGGAGTGTGTCCGACACGACGATCGCCGTCTTCGACGCCGACAGTCTGCGGCTGGTCGGCCGGGAGATCGGGATGACCTCCCTCACGATGCGCTCGCGAGGCTTTGCGGACGCGACGTGGACGGTGAACGTAGTTGCCACGGGGCTCGTGCTGAACCACCCCCGACTTGGCATGGGGCTGACGGATAGAGATACGCTACGGGCCTTCTTCGCGGACACCGCCGCTACACCGCTGGCTCCCGCCCGCGAGGTCAGCTGGACCTCCTCCAACCTTCAGGTGGTCAGGGTCGGGGTGGATGGATCGCTCGATCCGGTGGGCCATGGACGATCGACCATCGTGGCGTCGACCCCGTGGGGGGTGGCGGACACGGCTGTCGTGTTTGTGCAGGGGGAGATCCTCGTGACGTCGACCCGGGAGGGGACGGCGGATCTGTTCGCCTTCGATCGGGCGAATCCGGACCGATTCATCGCTGTCACGAGCGGTCCGGGAGACGACATCGGTGCAGCCTACTCACCTGACGGGTCGCGCATCGCCTTTGCGTCCAATCGCGACGGCAACTTCGAGATCTACGTGGCGGATGCGGATGGCGGGAACGCCACGAGGATCACGTCGACTCCGGCGAACGAGACCGAGCCCGCGTGGACTCCCGACGGCCGACGCCTCGCCTACCAATCAGATGCCTCGGGCGCACCGCAGATCTGGGTCATGAATGCGGACGGAGCCGGCCAGCAGGCACTCACCGAGGGCCCGGCCAACATGGAGCCGGCCGTATCGCCGGACGAGAGTACGATTGCCTTCTCGACGATCCGGGATGGCAACTACGAGATCTACGTGATGGAGCTCGACGGCTCGAACCAGCGCAACCTCACGGAGAGCAGCTCGGCGCACGAACGGGTTCCTGCGTGGATCGACGACGGGACGCTGGCGTATGTTCGTGAGGAACGGTCTGGACGCAGCGCCACGTGGGTCGTGGTGCGCCATCCACTGCAAGCATCGCCGGAGGTGCTCACCGATCCGACGATGGTGGTCAACGACTTCGCCGTGTCGTCTGATGCGAATCTCCTGGCCGTGGCCACGGAATCCCGAATTTCGTCTTCGCGAACGCTACGTACGGTCCACCTCGTGCCCGTCGCCGGCGGCCTAGTCACTGAAGTGCCGCGGCAGGGCGAGTATGAGCAGTTGGTGCGTCCCGCGTTCCGGCGTCGGGCCCGGTTGCCGTGACACGATGAGGGCCTTCGTCATGCAGGGGCACGGCGGCCTGTCACAGCTGGCGCTCGCCGACGTGCCCACACCCGACGTGACCCGGTCCGGCGATGTGCGTGTCCGCCTCAAGGCATCTGCCCTGAATCATCTGGATCTGTGGACGCTGCGAGGACTACCCGGGCTGTCGCTGAGCTTCCCGCATGTACTCGGAGGCGACGGTGCCGGGATCGTCGAAGAGGTCGGCGGCGACGTGAAGCGGGTGCGGCCCGGCGACCGCGTCATGATCAATCCCGGTGTCTCGTGCTATCGCTGCGCGCACTGTCTGAGCGGCGATCACTCCCTGTGCGATAGCTACCGCCTCCTCGGCGAGCATGTTTCGGGTACCCTGGCCGAGTCCGTCGTCGTGCCGGAGCAGAACCTCGCGACGATCCCGGTGGGGCCCGGCGGCGAGCCTATGGTGACATGGGCCGAAGCCGCAGCTTTTTCGCTCGTCTCGCTCACCGCGTGGCGGATGCTGGTGACGAAGGCACGCGTGCGGCCGGGTGAGACGGTCCTCATCTGGGGAGTTGGTGGTGGCGTGTCGGTCACCGCACTCCGGATTGCCAAGGTGTGTGGTGCCCGCGTCATCGTCACGTCGTCGAGTGATGCGAAACTCGCGAAAGCGCGGGACCTCGGAGCAGACGTGGGGATCAATCACGCCTCGGGGAACGTCGTCAGAGAGGTCCGGGCAGTCACGGGGAAGCGAGGGGTCGACGTGGTCGTCGACAGCGTTGGGGAGGCAACGTGGGCCGATTCGCTGCGATTGCTCGCGCGCAGGGGTCGGTTGGTGACCTGCGGCGCGACGACGGGACGCAACGTTCAGGTCGATCTACGCCGGCTGTTCTGGTATCAGTGGACCATTATGGGCTCGACGATGGGTGGCGCGGAAGACTATCGGCAGGTAGTGGAGCTCCTTGGTCAGGGGCTACTGCGGCCGGTTGTCGATTGCATTTTCCCGCTGGAGCGCACCAGGGAGGCGTTTGAGCGGCTCGAGCAGGGGACGCAATTCGGGAAAATCGCGGTAGCAATAGAGGAGTGACCGACTCGGAGATCCACGGTCGACCCGGGGCCCACCAAGATGTGGGTGACCAGGCGGGACAACACGGGGCGACGACGTTCTACAGCGCGCCCTCCCGCTTCAGCAGGACCGTGTCGGCGCCCGGCCCGAACGCAGGCGTGTGGTCGTCCGGGCTCACCACGCCGACGTAGTGTCCGAGTTCGTCGAATAGGGCGAAGCCCAAGCGCGTTCGGATGGTCCGCGCCCCCGAGGTGCGGGGCGAGCGGCTCCACCGTGGTAGCGAGACAGGTCGCGCCCCGGTTGCCGCCCAGGGGAGAATCGCCGCTGGATGTGCCATACTGTCCTCACTCCCTTCCCTTTCTACTACGAACGTCGCGTGCCGCAGGATTCGCCGGCCGGAATGGCTGCCTTCACTGCTCTTAGATGCACTTCCGTCGCGGAGGGTTGCAGCTCGGGCTCGAGGACCGGTGACACTGGCCTGGGGGCGGTGAGTCCGGTTGCCTGAACGGGCGGATGATCGGCCGGCTGGAAGCGGCCGGCCCGTTCGCGTAAATCGTTTGCTTGTAATATTTTAGATGACTTCCGGCTCGTTGATTTTCAGTGCGAGTCGGGGTATATTTATCAGACCTCTGCAAGGGGTCGGCGCCGGCCCCTTTTTTCATTGCTCAACACAGAGCGACCATGACCGCACCGAATCAGCGCGAGCGTATTCTGCCCCGTCTCATCGAGGACGAGATGAAGGAGTCGTTCATCGACTACTCGATGAGCGTCATCGTCCAGCGTGCGCTCCCCGACGTCCGCGACGGGCTGAAGCCGGTTCACCGGCGAATCCTCTATGCCATGCATGAGCTCGGGCTGCAGCCCGGCCGTCCGTACAAGAAGAGCGCGACGGTCGTCGGTGACGTGCTGGGCAAGTACCATCCGCACGGTGATATGGCGGTGTACGACGCCCTGGTGCGGATGGTGCAGGATTTCTCGCTCAGGTATCCCCTGGTCGACGGACAGGGGAACTTCGGCTCGGTCGACGGGGACAGCGCGGCGGCATACCGGTACACGGAGGCGCGCCTCACGCAGATGGCGGTCGCAATGCTCGAGGACATCGACAAGGAGACGGTGTCCTTCGTCCCGAACTTCGACGACCGTCTCCAGGAGCCGACCGTCCTGCCGGCCAAGGTTCCCAACCTCCTGATCAACGGGTCGTCCGGGATCGCCGTGGGCATGGCGACAAACGTGCCGCCCCACAATCTCGGCGAGGTGGCGGAGGCGTCGAAGCACCTCGTTGACAACCCGGACTGCGAGACCAAGGATCTCCGACGGCTGGTCCACGGCCCAGATTTTCCGACGGGCGGGTTCATCTACGGCCGCGAGGGAATTCGCGACTGCTACGAGACAGGTCGCGGCCGCATTGTGATGCGGGCCCGGGCGCAGGTTGAGGAAAAGGAGTCTTCGGGGAAGTCCCAGATCGTCGTGACCGAGATTCCGTTCATGGTGAACAAGTCCCGGCTCATCGTCCAGATCGTGGACTTGGTGCGCCAGAAGAAGGTGCCGGACATCTCCGACCTACGGGACGAGTCCGACCGGGACGGCATGCGCATCGTGATCGAGCTGAAGCGCGACGGCAATCCTACGGTCGTGCTGAACCAGCTGTACAAGCACACGCAGATGCAGACCACCTTCGGCGCGATCATGCTCGCGCTGGTCGACGGGCAGCCGAAGGTAATGCCCCTCAAAGAGATCCTGCAGCACTTCGTGGACCACCGGCACCATGTCATCACCAAGCGCACGGAGTTCGACCTCGGCCAGGCGCAGGCACGCGAGCATATTCTCGAAGGCCTCAAGATCGCGGTCGACAATATCGACGAGGTCGTGCAGCTCATCCGGAAGGCCCCGGACGTGCCATCGGCGGACACGGCCCTCCGTGAGCGGTTCGGGCTCACCGAAAAGCAGAGCGAGGCAATCCTGAACATGCGCCTGGCCCGGCTCACGGCGCTCGAGATCGACAAGCTCGAGGCCGAGCTGAAGGAGGTGCGTGCGCTCATCAAGGAGCTGAAGAGCATCCTTGCCTCCCGCGAGAAGCGGATGGGCATCCTCAAGGACGAGTTGGACGCGGTGGTCGCGAAGTTCGGCGACGTGCGCCGCACCGAGATCGTGGCCGACGAGGGGGATTTCTCGATTGAGGATCTCATCGCCGAGGAGGACATGGTCGTGACGATCTCTCGGTCCGGCTACATCAAGCGCATTCCGGTGACGACGTACCGGCGTCAGCGTCGAGGCGGTCGGGGGCTGAACGGGGTCGGGATGAAGGAGGACGACTGGGTCGAGCACCTGTTTGTGGCGTCGACGCACGACTATGTGCTGTTCTTCACGGACAATGGCCAAGTGTACTGGCTCAAGGTGTACGACATTCCCCAGGGCGGTCGAGCCGCGCGCGGCAAGCCCATCGTCAATCTTATTCAGATCAACGCTCAGGAGCGGATCGCGGCGTTCGTCACGGTTCGTGAGTTCGCGGACGATCAGTTCCTCGTCTTTGCCACCGCGAGTGGCATGGTGAAGAAGACGGCGCTGTCGGCCTACGGCAACCCGCGCTCGTCCGGGATCAACGCGATCAACATCGACGACGGTGACGAGCTGATCGAGGTGCAGATCACCGATGGCACCAACGATGTGGTACTCGCGACTCGGAACGGAATGAGCATTCGGTTCAGTGAGAAGGGAGTGAGGGAAATGGGCCGGGCCACGACTGGGGTCCGGGGTATTCAGCTCAGTACGGACGATCGTGTGATCGGCATGGTAGTAATCCGCAGGGATGCGACGCTGCTGGTCGTCTCGGAGCGCGGGCTCGGCAAGCGGTCGCAGCTGTCCGACTACCGTGTCCAGAAGCGCGGCGGGAAGGGCATTATCACCGTGAAGCGCACGGAGAAGACCGGAGCGGTGGTGGCCCTGAAGGAGGTGTTACCCGACGACGAGCTGATGCTCGTCACGCGTCATGGCGTGATCATCCGGCTCCCGGTGGAGGGCATTCGGGTGATCGGGCGGAATACGCAGGGCGTCAAGGTGATGAATCTCGACACGGGTGACTCGGTGATGGACGTGGCACGCGTCGTGCGAGAGGACGAGGAAGAGGAGCCGGACGCCGCTCAGGTGGTGGTGCCCGGTCGGGATCAGCGCGAGATGGAGATCTAGCAGACCCCGTCAGGAGTGGCAAAACGCCTCGACACGTGACGCTCGACGACATCCGCGCCGCGGCGCGTGGCCTCGCCGACGTGGCCGTGCGCACCCCGTTGCGTGAGATGCCTGCGCTCTCCGAGCGGCTTGGCGCTCCGGTCTTTCTCAAGCTCGAGAACGAGCAGCCCACCGGCGCGTTCAAGCTCCGCGGTGCCTGGACATACATCAGCCGCCTCGATGCCGAGCGGCGCGGGCGGGGGATCGTCACCTACTCCAGTGGGAACCATGGCCAGGCGGTCGCCCACGTTGCCCAGCGCATGGGCATCCGGGCGGTCGTCGTGATGCCGGAGATGGCACCACGGACGAAGGTCGCGGGCGTGAGGCGCTGGGGCGCAGAGGTGGTCTTCGCCGGTCGCACATCCGAAGACCGCTATACCCGGGCGCTCGTGATCGCTCAGGCACAAGACCTGGCGGTCGTTCCCCCGTATGACGATCCGGACATCGTCGCGGGCCAGGGGACGATCGGACTCGAGATCGCCGAGGATCTTCCGGAGGTCGCGTGTGTCGCGGTACCGGTCGGCGGGGGTGGTCTGCTTGCCGGGATCACGACCGCGTTGACGAGCCTCACACCGGCAGCCACGATGGTGGGCGTCGAGCCCGACGGGGCCGCCACGCTCGCCGCCGCCCTCGCGGCGGGTCGACCCGTGCGGCTCGACCGTACGGGCAGCATCGCCGACGGGCTCTTGCCGTTGGCGGTCGGGACGGTGACTTTCGAACACGTACGGGACCGCGTGTCTGCGGTGCAGGTGTCCGACGAGGCAATACGTGAGGCGACGGTGTGGCTACATCGGGAAGGGGGAGTGCATGCGGAGCCTTCTGGCGCCGCGACCACGGCGGCGTTGCGGTCTGGTGTGCTCCAGGCGAGCGGGCCCACTGCGCTGGTTGTGAGTGGTGGCAACGTCGACCCGGAGACCATCGATGAACTGGCTGCGGCCTAAGGGATCCGGCGAGCGAAGACGATGACGCCTGCGAAGATCGTGGTGGTCGACGACGACCGAATCCAGCTCACGGCGCTCACCCTGACGCTCGAGCGACAGGGGTATCAGGTGATCCCGGTGCAGGAGAGTTCGGAGGTCCTGGCGACGCTGGCGCAGGAGGAGCCGGATCTGCTGATGCTCGACATCCTGATGCCGAAGGTCGACGGCCTGGAGCTGCTTCGCCAGATCAAGGCGGATGAGCGGTGGCGCGACCTGCCGATCCTCATGATCTCGGTACTCTCCCCGGAGGAAGCCGCCGTCACGTCGCTGGGGCTTGGTGCGGCCGATTTCGTCGCGAAGCCGTTTCGGGCCAAGGAGCTCGGTGCGCGGGTTGAGGCACAGCTCCGTGCGGGACGCCTGCTACGCCAGGCCCGGCTCGACGCGCGTCACGCGGCGGTCGAGGCGACGACGCGCTCCGAGATGCTGGACATCCTGCACGAGGTGACGGCGCAACTCGCCCCAGAGGAGATCTACCGGGTGCTCGCCAATCGCGTGCGCCATGCCCTCGGGATCGCCCGGTGTTCGATCGTGCTGATCCGGCCTGGCGAGGAAATGGCGGTCGTGGTGGTGGCAGCCGAGAACCCGGATCTCACGAATCTGGAGATCCGGCTCGCGGACTACCCGGAGATCTGCCGCGCGATCGAGCAGCAGCGACCGGTCCTCGTGCGCGACGTCCACCGTGACCCCCTGTTTGCGGACGTGCGCAGCGAGTGGCAAGAGCGGGGAGTGAACATTGCGACCCATTCGGCCATTGCCGTGCCGTTTACGATGACGGAGAAGAACCGGGGTGTGTTCTTCCTGCGCACGCTGGAGGGTGACCCGTCCTTGGGAGACGAGGATCTGGTCTTCGCGGAGAAGGTCATTGACAGCTGCGTGGGCGTGATCGAGAAGGCATATAAGCTCGAGGACGTGCAGTCGGCAAAGGACCGCTACGAGTGGCTCGCGACCGTGGATGCCCTGACGGGGTGCCTCAACCGCCGTGCCCTGCTCGATCAACTCGAGACGGAGACTGAGCGGGTACGCCGGTACGGACAGGCCGTCAGCGTGCTGATGGTGGACTTGGACTATTTCAAGCATGTCAACGACACCCATGGGCACCTTGCGGGAGACTCCGTGCTGCATCAGGTGGGTGTCCTGCTGCGCAGTGAGTTGCGGGCCGTCGATACGGTCGCGCGTTTCGGGGGGGACGAGTTCATCATGCTGCTGCCCGAGACGTCCCTCGCCGGAGCTCGCGCGCTGGCCGATCGTATCCGCGAGCGGATCGCGAACACCGACTTCTCCGACGACGGTTCCGGGGTCCGTCTGACCGCCTCATTCGGCGTCACGGTGATTGCCGCCGACGACGTGGACGAGCCCGAAGCCGTCCTGAACCGAGTGGATCGCATCCTGTACCGTGCGAAGGACGAGGGCCGCAACGTGGTGCGCACATGAGTCGCCGGTGTCCGAGATGCAAGACCGTGTATGCGGGTGAAGCGCGGTTCTGCCCAAAGGACGGCAGTCCGCTCGTAGACGTCGCTGGATCGGGCGGCAAGGCGATCGGCGGGAAGGATGGCCCCGTTGCGCAGCCGGAAGGGAAGACGCTCGTCCGCCAGGCTTTCAAGTCTCCCGCGGGTGTCGGAGCGAGTCGCGCGGCCTCGCTCACGGACGAGGTGATCGATCGAAGGTACGAGATTCAGCGGAAGCTCGGCGAGGGTGGCATGGCCTTCGTCTACGAGGCGCGTGACCTCGCGACCGGGGATTCGGTCGCCATCAAAGTGCTGAGCCCCAAGCTCGGACGCGACCAGAGCTCCATCGAGCGCCTGCGCCGAGAGGCGGGGTTGGCGATGCGACTCGAGCATCCCAACGCCTGCCGCATTCTCCGTCTCGGGGAGACCGAAGACGGCCTCATCTACCTCATCATGCCGTACCTGCGGGGTGAGCTCCTGTCCGACCGCGAAGTCGCCATCGGTCCGATGGATCCCGTCCGAGGTGTGGAGATCCTGGTGCAGTGCTGTGCGGGTCTGCATCACGCCCATGACATGAACATCGTGCACCGGGACCTCAAGCCCGAGAACATCATGCTGGTCAAGAATGCGGACGGTGGCGAAACCGCGGTGGTCATGGACTTCGGCCTGGCCAAGGAGCGGCGGGCGAGTCCGGGCGTGGCAAAGCTCACGGCGACCGGCATCATTCTCGGAACACCGGAGTTCATGAGTCCCGAACAGATCCGTGGCAAGACCCTCGACCGTCGCAGCGATGTGTACTCTCTGGGCATCGTCGGCTACGAGATGTTCACGACTCAACTCCCGTTCCAGGGCCGTACCCCGCAGGAGATGATGATCGCACGGCTCAGGGGGAAGCCCGTTCCGCTCCGAGCGGTTCGCAAGGACTTCTCCAAGGCGCTCGAGGCGGTCCTCATGACATCGATGGCCACCGAACCCGGTAGTCGGTACGCGACGGCGTGGGACTTTGGAGAATCCCTCATCGACGCTCTCGATGCGGAGCACCGCCCCACCGCCAGTCGGTTGCTCCGGTAGCGACGGGCGCCGCCCGCACTGCGCTACGGCCGCTCGAACCGCTCGATCGGCACGTCGTCGTTGATCGTGACGTCGGAGATCACGAGCGCCTTGGTGCGCTTGCCCGACGCCGTGATCCAGTCGCGCCGCACGACGGAAGGATACCGGATCTCACCCCCCCGCTCCGTCGGTCCCCAGAGCAGCCGGTTCACGTTCGTCTTGCCCTCCTCGACGTAGGTCACTTCGTGCGGGAAGGGATGACCTGGTGCGAAGTAGTACGTCCACGTGTCCTGGTGTTCGCCGACGCCCTCACCGAAGGACACACCTACTCCGTGGTATCGTCCGTCCGCAGCCAGACTGGGCGAACCGTGCTCACCCTCCCATGCCGCTCCCGGCCGCGTCACGAGACCGAGATACCGCACGTAGACACCCGGATCCCGCAGCTTGAATGGAAGGCCCAGCCAGTAGAACAGGTCACGTGCGACGTACAGTGCTTCCGTCGCGTCCTTGGCGGTATCGGGAAGGAGGATGCCAGCCAGCGCCGCCCACGCCGGTCCGCGGCCGTCGAACCCCTGCTGGATGAACCGATCACCCTCCCAACGCTCCACCCGGGTTGCTTCGCCACGCGGTGTCTTCTGAATGTGGGCGTAGCGCGGCCGGCTGCGCTTCACCCGACCCGTGAGGGTATCGTACAGCGTCGTCGTAACGGTAAACGACGCTGACGTGAAGCGCTCATAGGTCGACATGCCCCCGACGGCGTCGATCCACGCTCCGATGAGAGAGTCTGCAACGGGATCCTGGGCGAGCAGGTTCCCTGCCGAGACGGCCAACAGCAGTGGTACCAGGATGGCGGCCCGGACACGCAGCAGGCACTTGGTCATCGTCATCGCTCTGCTCCCGTTCTCTTGCTCGGTATGGCCCGGCCGGGGATATTAGGCGCTCCATGCACTTCGAGCAACTCGGTATCCGATGAAGCGGTTTCCAGCGTACGATCCACCCGAATACGTCGAGTGGAAGCCCGACCCAGCGTTGGTCAACGCGTACCCCTCCGTGTGGGCCGCTGATCCCACGCGGGTCGGAATCGTGAAAACGCTCAGCCGGGAAACGACGCTCGATCTCTATCGCGGCATGCTGCGTACCCGACTGCACGACATCATGCTCAAGCGTTGGGTCCGGCAGGGCGTGATCTCGAAGGCCTGGCTCGGCACCGGAGAGGAAGCCAGCACCGTGGGGCCCGTCCATGCACTCGATCGATCGCGAGACGTGGTTGCTCCGATGATCCGCAACGCCGGCGCATGCTGCGAGATGGGCATGTCGGTTGCCGACATGCTTCGTGGCTACCTTGGGACCTACGACTCTCCGTCGAAGGGCCGGGACGGTCACGTGGGCAGCCTCGCCCACCGGGTACTGCAACCCATCTCGAACATCGGCAACATGCCCGCAGTGACCGTCGGCATCGCCCTGGCATTTCGGCTGCGGGCCGAACCCGGCGTGGCGCTCACCTGGGTCGGCGACGGATCGGTCAAATCCGGCCCCACACATGAGGCGTTCAGCTTTGCCGCGGCCCAGCGCCTTCCCGCGGTCTTCATCATCCAGAACAATCAGATCGCGTTGGGCACACCGGTCGCGGACCATCACCGGAATAGCGACTTCTCCGAGGTGCACCGCGCCTACGGCTGTGCCGGCTGGCCATTCGATGGGAACAACGTGGTCGATGCCTACGCGGCGACCCGCCTGGCGGCGGACCAGTGCCGCGACGGCAACGGTCCCGTGATCCTCTCAGCGGAGACCTTTCGGATGGGCGGGCATGCGACCCACGACGAGCAGGAGGCCCGCGACCTCGTACCGCCCGAGGTGTTCGCTCACTGGGGTCGGCGCGACCCGATCGGTCTCTACGAGGAGTATCTCAAAGGGACCGGTGTGGATGCGGCCGAACTGGAACGGATCGAAGCGGAGGTGACGGCCGAAGTCGATCGCGCAGCCGACGAGGCGCTGGAAAGCCGCCGCACCAGCATGCCGCCCCCCGCGTCGGCACTGGATGACGTGTACGCCTAGCCCATATCCAATGTCCAATGGGGGAATATTCAATGTTCAAGTGAACGGACGCTTGGATGTTGAACATTCCCCCATTGAATGTTGGCTATTCTAGAAGTAGTTCCCCGTCCAGACGATGTATACGATGATCACGGCGACCGCGACGGGGCAGAGGAACCGGAGCAGGAACGCCCATGCCGGGCGGAGTCTGAACCTGACACCCTCCATCTCGATCTCCCGGGATGCACCGGCCACGCCCCAGCGATAGCCGACGAAGACCGCCAGCGCCAGCGAGCCCACCGACAGTGAGTAGTTGCCGAAGATGATGCTCATGAGCGTCAGGAAATCGATGCTGGCACCCGGCACCTGTGTGAACAGTCCAACCGCGCCGAACGCCAGCGCCGAGGGCAATCCGAGGAGCATGGTACCGGCAGTGGTGACCACCACCGCCCTCCCTCGGGTCCACTTCCACTCGTCGATGAGATAGGAGACCGGAACCTCGAGGAGCGAGATCGTCGAGGTGAGCGCGGCAATGGTCAGCAAGAGGAAGAACGCCGACCCGAATAGCTGACCGGCCGGGAGCGCTGCGAAGAGGGGCGGGAGCACCTGAAACACCAGTCCGACGCCCGATGCGGGGTCGAGCCCTGCGTGGAACAGCGCTGGGAAGATAATGAGGCCAGCGAGGAGCGCGATCGTCGTATCGAACAGGCAGACGATTCCCGCCGACGTCACCAGATTCTCACGCTTTCCGATGTAGCTCCCGTAGGTGATCATCGCGCCCATGCCGAGACTGAGCGAGAAGAACGCCTGCCCCAGCGCCGTCGGCACCGTCTGTGGACGAATCTTCGAGAAGTCAGGTGCCAGGTAGAAGCGCAGTCCGTCTCCCGCACCCGAGAGCGTGACCGAGCGGACGGCCAGGATCACCAGCAGGAACAGGAGCACAGGCATCAGGATCTTGGACATCAGCT
The DNA here is from genome assembly GCA_039584325.1 of Gemmatimonadota bacterium. GTDB lineage: Bacteria > Gemmatimonadota > Gemmatimonadetes > Gemmatimonadales > GWC2-71-9 > JAOTVV01. The sequence goes on along the minus strand of JBDGYA010000004.1, from coordinate 43,554 downwards.
CGATGCCATCGGAGACCCCCCGCCACACGATGAGGGCCGTCAACAGCAGGAACGTGATCAGAAGTCCGACGGCGACCCGCCAGTTGGAGACGAAGTCGCTGAAGACCTGCTCTGACTGCTGAGCGCTCATCGCCTCGTTGAAGCCCCCGGTCACCGTCTTGACGAAGTAGCCGAAGGTCCACCCGGCGATGACCCCATAGAAGGAGAGGATTCCCACACCCGTGATCACGCCGAGCAGCCCCACGAACTTCCAGACGGTGCCCGGAGCCAGCGCGCTGAACGCCCCCACGGGATTGCGCTCGGTGTGCCGGCCCAGGGACAGCTCGGCGAGCATCACGGGAGCGCCGATCAGGAACACGAAGCCGAGATACACGAGCACGAACGCTGCGCCGCCGTTCTCGCCGACCACGTAGGGGAACCGCCAGATGTTCCCGAGTCCGATTGCCGATCCTGCCGCGGCGAGTATGAACCCGAAACGCGACTTCCACGCGCCCCGGGCCGAGGCGGAAGCCATGGCCATGGGAGGAGTCCTCAGTTTCGAAGGTCGTGAAAGGATATGCCCTACCGATCGGATGTCCAGAGGCAACCCGCCGGGCGCCGCCGCCGTTCAGGCTCTGGAGTGGCTACCTTTCACCACGGTGTATCACGTTGGAAGGAGTCGTGACCGTGACCGCGCACGCCGACATCGATCTCAGGACGGTGTGGGAGACCGCCATTCCCTATGCGGAATTCGTGGATGGGGTCCAGAAGTTCGACGGACTCTGGCGGGGCGTGTATCGGACGGCGCGGATTCCGGAGTGGGCGCTCGAGCGGGCGCACGCGTCCGGTCGGGGGGTGTCGCTGCTCGCGATCACCGAGGATTGGTGCTGGGATGCGGCCAATACCCTGCCACTCCTGGCGAAGCTGAGCGACCAGACGGATACGCTGCCGATTCGGGTGATCTGTCGGGACGAACATCTGGAGGTGATGGACCGGTATCTCACGAACGGAGCACGGGCGATTCCCGTCGTGATCGCGCTGGATGCGGTGTTCAACGAGATCGGCCACTGGGGTCCGCGGCCGCGCGAGCTGCAGGCGTGGGCCCTGGCGAACAGGGCCCTCCTCTCCAAGGAAGACTTCTACGCCCAGATGAAGCGCTGGATGGTGCGGGACCGCGGCTCCTCGGTACTGAGGGAGGTGCTGGACATAGTCGAGGCCCGACCCACCGACGTCAGTGGATAGCGTCGAGACAGCGTAAGGGCGGTGTCGCCCCGCCCCCCGTACCGCATCACCGTAGGTCTATCGAGCGTCTAGCACCTGACGCAGGATATCGATTCCCCGCTCGACATCTGCCTCACTGAAGACGAGTGCTGGGCGGAACCGGATCGACCGGGGGCCACACGGGAGCGTCGCGAAGCCTGCGTCCCAGCATTCCTGCCGTAGCTGGTTACGGGTCTCCGAATCGGGCAGATCGAACGCCAGCAGCAGTCCGCGGCCGCGGGCGTTCGTGACCAGGGGATACTCCTGCTGCAGCCCTTTGAGGTGTTCGAGAAACATCTCCCCGACCTTCGCCGCGTTCTCCACGAGCCGCTCGTCGCGCATGATCTTCAAGTACTGCGCACAGCGAATCATATCGACGAGGTTCCCGCCCCAGGTCGAGTTGATACGCGAGGACACGTGGAACACGTTCTTCTCGACCTCGTCGATGCGAGGCCCCGCCATGATGCCGCAGATCTGGGTCTTCTTGCCGAAGGCGACCAGATCGGGAGCCATGCCCATCTGCTGAAAGGCCCACATGGTTCCCGTCACGCCCATGCCCGTCTGCACCTCGTCGAAGATCAGCAGGGCGTCGTGCTCGTCGGCGATCCGACGGAGTGCCTGAAGGAACTCCGGCCGGAAGTGGTTGTCTCCTCCCTCACACTGGATTGGCTCGACGAGGATGGCCGCGATACCGTGTGGATCGGTGTCGAACGCCTCCTCGATTTCGGCGATCGACTGACGCTCGGCGGCCATGACGGCCTGCTCGTCGAGCGGGAACGTGATCTTCGGATTCGCGATCCTGGGCCACGGGAACTTCGGGAAGTCCGCAACCTTCAGTGGTTCCGTGTTTGTTACCGAGAGGGTGTAGCCGCTGCGCCCGTGAAATGCCTCACGGAAGTGCAGGATCTTGTCGGCGCCTCCGTCGATTCCCCTGGCGCGGTTCTTCTGCGCCTTCCAGTCGAACGCTGCCTTCATGGCGTTCTCAACCGCGAGCGCACCGCCAGCGATGAAGAAGAGGTACCGGAATCCGTCGGGCACGGCGAGCTCGCGGAACGTCTTCACGAAGCCGGCGTACTCCCGGGTATACACGTCGGCGTTGGCCGGATTCGCGATCGCGGCCACCATGAGCGACTCGCGGAAGCCCGGATCGTCCAGGCCAGGGTGATTGTGTCCCAGCGGCAGAGTCGCAAAGTACGTGTAGCAGTCGAGATAATCCTTCCCCGACACCGCGCCGTGCATGACGGAGCCGTGGGACTCCTGCAGATCCAGAACCAGATGAAAGCCGTCGACCAGGATGTTGCTCCTGAGAATACCGAAGACCTGGTCCGAGGGTACCGTGATTTCAGGCATGGTCTACTCCTGCAACTAGAACGAACCGACGGCGACTGGGTGGCCGTCTTTCCTCTCGTGGTTCGAAGGCGTCCGGATGCGGATGGCTGGCTGGGCCGGCCTCCGACGGGGACGCGCCCGATCGGCTACCGGTTGGGTGGTGCGAAGATGCCCGGACGGGCGTTGCGCGGGAGTTGACGAGGGGCGGGGGCCATGCTGCACATGGTCAAAATCTAATGCCAACTGCGGGTTCGCGTGGACGCGGACCGGGAGCCGACAGAATGCCAACTCCGGTCCCGATGGAGGTCAGAACGGCCACCACGTGTGGAATGACCAGACCAAGCCGTCCGGCCCGACGCCGGCTGAGGTGCCGAGGATTCCCGTCCGGAAGAACTGGAGGATCAGCCCGAGGCCGCCGCCGACCGCGAAGTCGGAGGTGGTGATCTCGAGTTCCCCCGGCGGAAAGACTCGTGCAGCATCCAGGAAGGCCACCCCCGTGACCCGGACGAGCGTGGGGTAGGCGAAGAGGTCGTAGCGCAGGTCCAGGTTGCCCAGCAGCTTGTCGGCGTCGAGCAGGCGCTGCGGGGGAAGGGCCCGGTGCGACTCCGAGCCTCCGATGCCGCGGAAGAACCGGTCGCTGGCCTCGATCCGATAGTAGGTGCCGATCCGAGGCGACCCCCATGTGGACTCCCCGGCGACCCGGGCGGCCACGCGTACCCTGGTGGCGAGCGGCACATAGCCGGCGGCGGAGAGCGTGGCGCGCGTGTAGCTCAGGTGGCCGGCGATCCCAGAATCGGCGAAGCTCACGATACCCTGGAGCAAAACCCCCTTCGTCGGGGCGGGCTCGTCATTGCGGGTGTCGAAAACGAGGCCGAGGCGTCCGGATATATCAGCCGTGCCCCTGGCGATGGTGGGATCTACCCCGGCGGCGAGGTCGAGAGCCAACTGGCTCGGACCCGGCAGCGTATCGATGGTCCAGTGTTCGGCGTGGAGCCCGGCGAGCAGCCTGAGACCCCCGACGATGCGGCGCTGCACCTCGCCCCGGCCGATCCACCGGGTGTTCTTCGAGCGATAAAAGAACTCGGCTGCGTCGGTCTCGAGGTCCTTGTCATAGACGGACCCGTTCCCCATCCCGAAATAGCGCTGCCGCGCATCGCGACGTCCCTCGAGGCTCGCGACAAAGCGCCATCCGTCCACCCACTGCGGGGCGCGTAGTGCCAGTTCCAGGCGTTTGGTCCCGCTCGTGGTGATGTTGGCGTCGAGCGAGATCATGGTGCGATAGGGCGGCGGTGCGTCCCACTCGTCGAACCCGAGCTGGTTGATCTGAGCGTAGAACAGTCCGAAGCCGACACCGTCGGGGCCAGTGTAGTACAGCTTGGGTGTAGCGAAGGTGATCCAATCCTCGCCGAACGTCGGCAAGTCGACGAGTTGCGCCTTTCCCGGCCCGGCACAGACGAGCAGCAACAGGCAGACGAGGCGGAGACGTGTCACCGACTGCGCTCGTAGAGGTATGCCGAGTCGTGATGCTGGGCTTCGGCGCCATCCCAGGCTGCGTAGCGCGCACCGGAGAACATCCCAGCGCCTCCAAACTCGCCCGCCTTGTTCACAGCGTAGAAGTTGAGCCCGAACGTCGGCCTGCCTTCCTCGTCGAGGAGGCGGGCTTCCGTCGTCGCCACGACGCGCCGAAGCGTCTCGAGGCAGGCATCCGTGGGGCTCAGGCCCCGTCGCATGAACTCGACGGTGAGAAACGCGCCGCATGCCTTGATGCAGGCCTCGCCGCGCCCCGTGGACCCGGCGGCACCGACGGCATTGTCGGTATACTGGCCTGCCCCGACGATCGGCGAGTCGCCGACGCGTCCCGGGATCTTCCAGGCCAGGCCACTGGTGGTGGTCACGGAAGACACATCACCGCGCGCGTTGACGGCGTTCACGTTGATCGTGCCGTGCTCTTCCCGCGATAGCATCTCGTCGTCCGGCACTTCGAGCCAGTTGTCGCTCGGTCCGCGCCGCGCCCGCCAGCGCAGCCACGCCTCGCGGGACCTCTCCGTCAGCAGGTTCTCTTCCTTGAGTCCGTACGACAGGGCGAAACGTCTGGCGCCGGGCCCGACCAGCAGGACGTGGTCGGTGTACATCAACACGTACTTGGCGACGACGCTGGGGGTCTTGATGCTCTCGAGCGACGCCACCGCGCCCGCCCGATTGGTGGGTCCATGCATGCACGCCGCATCGAGCTGGACGACGCCCTCCTCGTTGGGGAGCCCCCCGTAGCCGACCGAGGAGTCGTCGGGATCGAGTTCCTGGATCTTCACGCCCTCGATGGCGGCATCGAGGGTGTCCATCCCCTGCGTCATCAGCTCGCCGGCACGCTGCACGCCGCGAAGCCCGTTCGCGGACGCGACGACCGTGTTCCTGCCCTGGGGACGAACGTGCACGTATGGGCCACCGGTCACGGGTCCGATGCCGGGGACTAGAGCCACACCGGCGGCCATTCCCGAAGCGGCGCCGATGAAGTCACGGCGGGAGAGCGAGTCGGACACGGTCACACCTCCTCGGAGGACGATGCCTGGGTCGAGCCGAGCACGGCGAAATAACCCCGTGGCGCGAGGGTCTGTCAACTTGCCGGAAGTACCTCCGGGCCCTACGTTCCCGGCTCAGGTCGCGCCGTAGGGGCGGCACGCCCCCGGGTCCGCGTTTCATGCCGCTACGAGGTGGTCGTCGGTCGTGGTCTCCATTGTCCTGCCGGTCTTCAACGAGCAGCCGAATCTCGCACCAGTCCTCGAGGACCTCGTCGAGGCGCTCGCGGGAATCGAGCATGAGATCGTGGCGGTGGACGACGGTTCGACCGATGGGTCAAGTGCAGAGCTGCGGCGGCTCGCCGGCAGGTATGGGCGGCTCCGGGTCCTGCGGCTCGCGGCCCGCTCGGGACAGAGTGCCGCCCTGGCGGCCGGCTTCGCCTCGGCCCGCGGCGACGTCGTGGTGACGCTCGACGCGGACGGGCAGAATGATCCCGCCGAGATTCCGGTGTTGCTCGAGGTGCTGGCCCGTGACCCCTCCCTTGCTGCCGTAGTGGGATACCGGGTGCGCCGAGCGGATTGCGCGTGGAAGCGCCTGCAGAGCCGCATCGCGAATCGCGTTCGCAGCTGGATCACCCGGGACGGCATGCGGGATACGGGCTGTCCGCTCAAGGCGGTGCGCCGGTCGGCGCTCGTCGGGCTGCCGCAGTTCGACGGCATGCACCGCTTTCTGCCGGCGCTCATCCAGGCCGGCGGGGGTGCCGTGCGGGAGGTGCCGGTCACCCACCGGCCCCGCTTGGCGGGCCGCTCGAAGTACGGGATGTGGGATCGAGCCGTGCGCGGGCTCGTGGATGCCCTGGGCGTGCGGTGGTATCGGCGCCGCGCGCTGCAGTATGCCATCATGGAGGACATCGGCTGACATGCCTCGCCGCAAGCGACTCGATCCGTCGATCTTCCACTTGCCCGTGGACAAGATGCAGTCGGGCTACTACACGGACAAATACTTCGTTCGTGCCCGCGAAGTCCTCCTTGCGGATCGCCATCGGCCACGGGTGCTCATGCAGGTCTTCACCAAGACGCACGCGTTTCTCGGCGGCATCGACGAAGCGATCGCGATCCTCAAGCTCTGCTCCCATTCGTGGGACGATCTGACCGTGCGCGCGCTGTACGACGGGGACGAGGTCTCCCCGTGGGAGACCGTGTTGACGATCGAAGGGCCGTACGACGCCTTCGCGCATCTCGAGACGCTCTACGTCGGTGTGCTGGCGAGGCGTACCCGGGTCGGTACCAACACGCGACTGGTCGTGGAAGCCGCCAGCCCGAAGGAAGTGATGTTCTTTCCGGCGCGGCACGATCACTGGCTGGTGCAGACCGGTGATGGCTATGCCGCCCACATTGCCGGGGCTATCGGCGTTTCCACCGATGCCCAGGCGTCGTGGTGGGGTAGCGAGGGGGTCGGAACGGTGCCGCACGCGATCATCGCGGCGTACGGGGGCGATACGGTACAGGCGGCTGCCAAGTTCGCGGAGTACATGCCGGACGACGTGAAGCTCATCTGTCTCGTGGACTTCGAGAATGACAGTGTGCGGACCAGCCTGGAAGTCGCCCGGGCGTTGCGGGACAAGCTCTATGGCGTGCGCCTGGATACCTCGAGCACCATGGTGGACAAGTCCATCTGTTCCGAGATGGGCGACTTCGATCCGCGCGGGGTCAACCCTCGTCTGGTGCACGATGTGCGGGATGCCCTCGATGCGGAAGGGTTCGACCACGTCAAGATCGTCGTGTCCGGTGGGTTTACCGTCGAGAAGATCCGCCGTTTCGAGGAGACCGGTGTGCCGGTGGATGCGTATGGCGTGGGGTCGTCACTGTTCCGCGGCCATGGCAAGTACGACTTCACAGCAGATGTCGTGCTGGTGAACGGCAAGCCCTGCGGGAAGGTCGGGCGGTGGCATCGGCCAGACGACCGGCTCGCGCTCGTAGAGTGAGCAGGCCTGTTAGCTTCCCGGAAGAGATCCGCTTGGCGCATCGGAACCGATCAATGACGGAGCTTCCCGTCCCCTCCCACTTCGATCCAGACAGCGTAGGCGCCGTCTGGCGCGTGGACTATGCCATGCGCGCTGCCGAGGCGAGATCGTGGGCGGAAGAGCACGGACTCGGACCGGCATCGGAAGATGAGCGGCGCATTGGTCTTCTGCTGGTGGATTGTCAGAACACGTTCTGCATCCCGGGCCACGAGCTGTTCGTGGCCGGTCGGTCGGGCCGCGGCGCGGTCGACGATTCCGCGCGCCTCTGCGCCTTCATCTATCGTAATCTCGGGGTGTTCACGGAGATCACCGCTACCCTGGACGCCCATACGGCCTTCCAGATCTTTCACCCGGTCTTCTGGCTGGATGCAGAGGGTGACCACCCGGATGGCGGGGCAACGGTCATCTCGGTGGAGGACGTCGAAACAGGACGGTGGCGCGTGAATCCGGAGATGGCCGAGGCGGCGGCCGACGGTGACGTCGACTGGTTGTGTACGTATGCGCTGCACTACGTCCGCACCCTGGCCGCAGCGCGATATCCGCTCATGGTGTGGCCGTATCATGCGATGCTGGGTGGCATCGGGCACGCCCTCGTGTCGGCCGTCGAGGAGGCGGTCTTCTTTCACAGCATCGCCCGGCGTGCCGCCACTCGCTTCGAGGTGAAGGGGAACAACCCGCTCACGGAGAACTACTCCGTCCTGAGTCCCGAGGTGCTGCGCGGGCCGGGTGGGTATCCCATCGCGGAAAAGAACAGCGCATGTATCGAGCACCTGCTCGCGTTCGACGCTTTGATCGTTGCGGGTCAGGCCAAGAGTCACTGCGTCGCCTGGTCCGTCAATGACCTGGTGACCGAGATTGGCGAGCGCGACCCGGCGCTTGCAGGCCGTGTCTATCTGCTCGAAGACTGTACCTCTCCGGTCGTCGTCCCGGACCTTGTCGACTTCACCGACCAGGCGGACGAGGCTTTCGCACGATTCGGCAAGGCGGGCGTGCACGTCGTCCGCTCCACTGAGCCACTCGGCAGCTGGGAAGGCCTTCCTGCATGACGGAATCTTCGAGGCGGTCGGCCACCATCATTCTCCCACACCGCATCCTGGCATGACCACCAACGCGTTCGGACGCTTCTTCCTTCCAGGTCCCACGGAAGTCCATCCCGATGTTCTGTCGGCGATGCTCCGTCCCATGATCCCGCATCGCAGCACCGACATGGTCGAGCTGCTGCACGCGATGGACGAACCGCTGCAGCGCATGTGGCGCACGGAGCGGCGCGTCTACCTGGGCACGTGCTCCGCGACGGGGTTCATGGAGATGGCGGTTCGGTCCGGTGTGCAGCGGCGCGCTCTGTCACTGGTCGGCGGTGCGTTCGGCGAGCGGTTCGCCGGCATCGTTGCGGCGACGGGTCGGGAGGTCGTCCGCCTCGACGTGCAGCCGGGCCGGACCTGTGAGCCGGACATGCTGCGCGACGCGCTGAAGCGCTCCGACGTGGATGCCGTCACCCTCGTGCATTCGGAGACGTCGACCGGAGCGCTAGTACCGCTCGAAGAGCTAGCTGCGGTCGTTCACGACTTCGACGACGTCGTGCTGCTCGTCGATGCCGTGACCTCGTGCGGTGGCAGTCCGGTGGAGACGGATGCCTGGCGACTCGATTTTGCACTCACCGGTTCGCAGAAGGCGCTCGCGCTGCCACCGGGTCTCGCGCTTGGCGTCGCCTCTGAGCGCATGATCGCACGGGCGCGCACGGTACCCGAGCGGGGTGCGTATTTCGACGTCCTCGCCTTCGAGCAAGCGAGCGCCAATCATCAGCCGACCAACACCCCTGCCCTGCCTCTGCTGTTCGCGCTGCAGGCGCAACTGGAGCGGATCGCCCAGGAGGGTGGGATCGAAGCCCGGTGGAAGCGGCACGACGGTATGCGGCGACTGGTGGAGGACTGGATCGCGGGCCCCGGAGGCGAGCTGGGATACACGTACTTGCCGGACGAGGGGCGACGATCGTGGACCGTCTCGTGTCTGTCCGTTCCCGAGGGAAAGAACGGCCGTAGCCTCGTCCAGTCGATGAAGCGTGCGGGGTGGATCATCGGGTCGGGGTACGGGCCGCTGAAGCAGGCCACCATCCGCATCGGTCACATGGGCGACCACTCGCCTGACAGCCTGACGGAGTTGCTCGCGACGCTGGCCGAGGTGACCCAATGAGTCACGTAGTTGTCGTTGCGGACCGGGTCGCGCCGGCCGGACTGGATCTGTTGCGCGCCGAGCCCGCACTGGAGGTGGTCGTCGCTGCGGGTGACCCCGAGCGGCTCGCCACAGAGCTGCCACGCGCCCACGCGCTGCTGGTCCGCTCGGATACGCGGGTGACGAAGGAGCGGATCCATGCAGCTCCGCACCTCATGGTGATCGGTCGAGCCGGTACGGGGGTCGACAACATCGACGTCGATGCTGCCACGCGCCGCGGGATCGCGGTGCTCACGGCCCCGGGGGCGAACACGGTGAGCACGGCTGAGCACACCGTCGCCCTGTTGCTGGCGCTGCTGCGGAGGATTCCGCGGGCCGCCGCCAGCATGGGGGATGGTCGGTGGGATCGCAAGCGGTTTGCCGGAACGGAGTTGTTCGGCAAGCGCCTGGGCATCGTCGGGCTCGGACGGATCGGCATCCGGGTGGCGCGCGTCGCCAAGGCGTTTGGGATGAAGGTCGTGGCGTACGATCCCTACCTGCCCGTGGACCGCGCGGACGAGATCGGTACCGAGCTCCTCCCGCTGGAGGACGTGCTCGCCACCGCCGACGTTGTCACCCTCCACTTGCCGCTGACAGAGGAGACACGGCATCTGATGAACCGGGAGCGGCTCGCTACGATGAAGCCCGGCTCGGTGCTGGTGAACGCCGCGCGCGGCGGGCTGATCGACGACGAGGCACTGCTGGAGGCCGTGGAGTCCGGGCCGCTGGCGGCGGCGGCACTGGACGTGTTCGACCCGGAGCCCCTGTCGGCGGATTCACCGCTCCGGCGGTCGGACCGGCTCCTGCTGACTCCCCACTTGGCGGCGTCGACGTCGGAGGCCCAGGACCGCGTCTCGGTGGAGATCTGCAGCTTCGTGCGGGACGCGCTGCTCACCGGTTCCCTCAGGGGTGCGGTCAACCTGCCGGGGGTCTCCAGTGACGTGCTCGTGCGGCTATCCGGGCCCTTGGACCTCGCGCGCCAGCTCGGCCGGCTCGCCGCCGGGCTCGCCGCCGGCCGCGCGACCTCAATCGAGGTCGTCTTTGGTGGCCAGGACGAGGCGGCGCCGCGGCCGGTGATGCTGGCGGCGGTCGAGGGGGTGCTCACGGCGATGGGGCTGGAGCGGGTGACCCTGGTCAATGCGGGCGAGCTTGCCCGGCAGCGCGGCATCCCGTGCACCCGCCAGGTGGGCCGGCCAATGCGCGGTTTCGAGTCGACGATCGGGGTGACGGTTGCCTCCGAGGAGCGGAAGGTGAGTGTCACGGGTGCGGTCCTCGGAGACCTCGGCGGTCGACTGATCCGAATCGATGGCTTCACTGTCGACGTGCCCACCGAGGGCCATATCGTCGTACTGAGGAATCGGGATGTCCCGGGAGTGATCGGCAAGGTCGGGCAAGAGATCGGTGATGCCGCCATCAACATCGCCTCGTATCACCAGTCGCGCGGTACGCGAGAGGCCGGCGACGCGCTCGCGGCCATCGTGGTGGATCAGATGCCCGGGCCGGAGGTGGTCCGAGCCCTCCAGGCGATACCCGAGGTGCTGGATGTGCGGGTGGCGCGGTTGAGGTGACGCTGAACCTCGGATGACCGCAGATTCCTGACGCCCCCCGGCCCCGGTTACATTCCCACGGTTATGGTAGACACGACGACATCCCCCGAGCGGTACGACCCGGAGACTGTCGAGGTGAAGTGGCAGCGGCGCTGGGATGAGCGCCGTACTAACGCCGCCGACCTCGAGGGCGCCCGGCGGCCCTATTTCAATCTCATGATGTTCCCGTACCCCTCCGCCGAGGGGCTGCACGTCGGGAACGTCTTTGCCTTCGTGGGCAGCGACGTCCACGGCCGGTTTCGCCGGCTGCAGGGGTGGAACGTGTTCGAGCCGATTGGGTTCGACGCGTTCGGCATCCACTCCGAGAACTACGCGCTGAAGGTCAACACGCACCCGGCGGAACTGATCCCCCGTAACATCGTGCGGTTCCGCGAACAGCTGCAGCGCATCGGGCTCATGTTTGATTGGGGCCACGAGGTACAGACCACCGATCCGCGGTACTACAAGTGGACGCAGTGGATCTTCTTGCAGTTGTTCCGGTCGGGGCTCGCGGTGAAGAAGGAGGCACCCGTCAACTGGTGCCCCGAGTGCAAGACCGTGCTCGCCAACGAGCAGGTGATCAACGGGATGTGCGAGCGACATCCCGATACCGCGGTGACCCAGCGGTTCCTGGAGCAGTGGTTCTTCCGCATTACCGAGTTCACCGAGCGCCTCCTCGAGCATCTCCAGCGCATCGACTGGTCCGAGTCGACCCGCCTCATGCAGACCAACTGGATCGGGCGGTCCGAAGGAGCGGACCTCGTCTTCCGCACCGAGAGCGGCACACCGATCCGCGTGTTCACCACCCGACCCGACACCGTGTTCGGAGCCACCTACATGGTGCTCGCCCCGGAGCATCCGCTGGTGGAGGACCTCACCACCGACGCACAGCGGGCGGAGGTCGAGGCCTACCGGCAGCACGCGGCGTCGATGGACCTGGTAAGCCGGCGGGTCGGTGACAAGGAGAAGACGGGGGTCTTCACGGGCGCCTACTGCGTGAATCCCGCAACCGAGGAGCGGGTGCCCATCTGGATTGCGGACTACGTGCTCATGGAGTACGGCACGGGCGCGATCATGGCGGTGCCGGCCCATGACGAGCGGGACTACGCCTTCGCGTTGGAGTTCGACCTCGAGATCAGGCAGGTGGTGAGGCCGCCCCACGGAGCGGAAGTCGACGCGCCCGCGCCGCGCCCGGATGTGCCGCCACTCTATACCGGGTGGGACGGGACGATGGTCCATTCCGGAACGTTCGACGGGATGGCACCGCAGGACGCCGTTCGCGCGATTACGGAATGGCTGGAGTCGAAGGACGCCGCCTCGCGGCAGGTCCAGTACCGCCTGCACGACTGGTGTATCTCGCGTCAGCGGTACTGGGGGCCGCCTATCCCGGTCATCTACTGTGACCGGTGCGGCACGGTGCCCGTGCCGGAGTCGGACTTGCCGGTCGTACTACCCCCGCTCGAAGACTTTCGGCCGGACGAGAGCGGAGTATCGCCGCTCGCCCGCGCCAAAGAGTGGTACCAGGCGCCGTGCCCCGCGTGCGGCGGAGACGCCCGCCGGGAGACAGACGTCTCCGACACGTTCCTCGATTCGGCGTGGTACTATCTGCGCTACCCGTCCACCGGGTGCGACGATCGGCCGTTCGATCCGGCCCTCACGAAGAAGTGGCTACCCGTGGATTCGTACATCGGCGGGAACGAGCACGCCGTGCTGCACCTGATGTACTCCCGGTTCATCACGATGGCGCTGCATGACCTCGGTCACCTGGATTTCGAGGAGCCGTTTACGCGGTTCCGGGCTCACGGCATGATCGTAAAGGACGGGGCCAAGATGTCGAAGTCTCGCGGGAACGTCGTCATCCCGGACGAGTACATCGCCAAGTGGGGCGCCGACACGTTCCGGATGTATCTCATGTTCCTCGGCCCGTATCAGGAGGGTGGTGACTTCCGGGACGAGGGGATCTCGGGGATCCGCCGTTTCCTCGACAAGGTGTGGGGCCTGGTAAACGTCGCGACGTTCGAGGGTGGCGAGATCACCGCGCCCACGATGCGCAAGCTGCATCAGACGATCCGCGGGGTCGCGGAGGATCTCGAGGACCTCCGGTACAACACGGCCATCTCCAAGCTCATGGAGTATGTGAACGTGCTACGGGGCAGAGGCTCGGACGACTCCGCTGTGCCGGATGTCTGCACCGAGCTGCTCGAGCCGCTCGTCATCATGCTGGCACCGCTGGCCCCGCATTTCGCCGAGGAGTGCTGGGAACGGCTGCGTCACGAGACGAGCGTCTTCGATGCGTCGTGGCCGGCGTTCGAAGCGTCGCTCGCCGAGGAAGACCAGATCGAGCTCGTCGTGCAGGTAAACGGTAAGGTCCGGGGGCGCGTGTTGGTGCCCGCGGGCATCGGACAGCAGGCAGCGGTCGACCGGGCGCTTCAGGTCGAGAGCGTTCGACGGTTCGTCGAGGACAAGCCGCTCCGCAAGACGATCTTCGTGGAGAACCGGCTGGTCAATCTCGTCGTCTAGACGGACGGGACGTCTTCGGTCACCGTTCGGCGACCCGGCGGCAACAGGTCACCGGACCAGCGTCCCGTACTCCGGGTGCTTCGCGAAGTACGCGGCGACGAAGGGGCACAGCGGTCGCACTGCCAGACCCTGGGCCTGTGCGAAATGCAGGCCCGACCGCGCCAGGGCCGCACCGATTCCCCGCCCCTCCAGTGCGCCGTTGCGACACCATCGGCGTCGAATTCCATAAGCTCTTGTCATGATTGTCATTAGCTGTCTGTGAATCACCTTCGTGGAGCGGTGAACTCGCACCGGGCGCCCTGGCTGCGACCCTCTCTCCCCTGAACGCATCTATACATTCGGGCAATGGCTGAACTGACGGCTGCAGCGTTGGACGACCTCGCCATCCAGCGGGCGAAGACGGGTGACCTCGAGGCACTCGAGCGGGTGTACCGCGCCTATGAAGGAACCGTGTACACGCTCGCACGCCGGATCTGCCGGACGCCCGAGGAGGCCGAGGAGACGCTCCAGGAGACCTTCCTGGAAGTCTGCCGCTCGATGAAGCGCTTTCGCGGCACGGGTGCCGGCAGCCTCACGGCCTGGATCAAGCGGGTCGCTGCGAGCAAGGCCTTGATTCGGATCCGGTACGAGAAGTACCGCGATACCGAGCAACTCGAGGAGGAGAGCGGATGGGCCGGACGCCGGGACGGCGATGTGGCGCTGCAGATGGATCTCGAGAGCGCGCTCGCCCGATTGTCAGAAACGTCGCGTGCCGTGGTGTGGCTCCACGACGTTGAGGGATATACGCACGAGGAGATTGCCGAGCTGATGGGAAAGACCGTGAGCTTCTCGAAGTCCCAGCTGTCACGCGCCCATGCGCGGCTGCGGAAGCTGCTCGGCGAGGAGGACAGATGTTGATGCACTGCACGATGGCTGAGCTGCTGGCGCTGCGGGATGGTGAGGGCAGCACGACGACGCGGTCGCACATCGCAGCGTGCGCGGAGTGCAGCGCCGAGTTGGAGCGGCTGTACCAGCGGACGGCGGCGCTGAAGGCGCTGTCGGCCTTCTCCCCGCCGCGCGACCGCTGGCCGCCGGTTCGAGACGCACTGGAGGCCGAGCAGCGACAGGCGCAGCGGTCACGGCTACGCTGGGTGGGCCTCGCCGCCGCGGCCGCGATCGTGGGCGTCATTGGCTTCCAGGCGATCCCGACGGCCGCCCCGGCCCAGGACCTTGCCACCCGGGAGGTCGAGGCGCTCGTCGAGGAGTCACAGGAGCTGGAACAGCTGCTCGCGTCGTTCCAGCGGCCGGGACGGGTCGTGAACGGCATGACGGCCGCGGCCGTCGCCGATCTCGAAGACCGCATCGCCGCAGTCGATTTCGGGATCACCCGTGCGCAGGAAGTCGCCGTGTCGACCGATGCGATGGCCGATCTGTGGCGTGAGCGTGTGGTTCTCATGGATCGGCTCGTGAGCACACACGTGCAGCAGGTGACATACGTAGGTCAGTGAGTGAGACGACGACGATCAACGACGACTGGGACGGTCGAGCACGGCATACACCGGTCGGTAAGGAGTGACATCATGAGACGGCTATCACACATTCCGCTGTTCCTCGCCCTGCTACTGGCCGTGCCGGTAGGGGTGACGGCCCAGGAGAAGGAAGAGCCCGACCTCCAGGCGGCCCAACGGCGCACGCAAGAGGCGCAGGAGGCGCTGCGGCAGGCGATCGAACAGTTGCGCAAGTCGCAGAGTGACGAGGCCAATCAGGCGTTGCGCGAGGCCATGGAGGCACTGCGGCTCGCTCAGCGGGAGCTGCGCACGGGTGAGTACCGCGACCTGATCACCCGACTGAAGTTCGTCGAGCCAGGCAACGTCAGCGTGTTCGTATCGGAAGACCGGCCGAAGATGGGTGTGCTGCTCGAGGAGACGAACCGCCGTACCGAGTGGGACTCGCTCGGAGCCAAGCTCAGCGGGGTGACTCCCGGTGGGCCGGCGGAGGAGGCCGGTCTCAAAGCAGGCGATATCATCGTGAGCGCGAACGGACAGGCCCTTGGACGCGCGGATCGGCGTGGCCAGGCGCCTAACCAGAAGCTCGTGGAGATCATCGGTGAGCTGGAGGAGGGTGACACGCTCACGGTGGAGTACCTGCGGGATGGTTCGCGAGCAATGACGGACGTCGCCGTCCGGAAGATGGAACCCGCGGCGTTCGCCTACTCGTTCGCGGGCGACTCGGGGCGGTACAACTTCCGGATGGAGCGACCCGAGCTGGCATGGACGTACGAGGGTGAGCCGCCACTGGGCGTCGCACGGCTGCGTTCCGGGTCCCCTGGAGTCCTCTCGTCCTTCATGCCGTTCCACTGGTTCGACATGGAGCTGGTGGAGCTGAACCCCGATCTCGGGGCATACTTCGGAACCACCGAAGGCATTCTCGTGGTCCGGGCACCGGAAGGAGATGATTTCAAGCTCAAGAGCGGGGACGTGATACTGAGCATCGACGGCCGCGAGCCGACGAATCCGTCACATGCCCTCCGAATCATCCGGTCGTACGAGGCTGGCGAGAGCATGAACGTCGAGATCATGCGCGATAAGCGCCGTCAGACGCTGACGGTGACGATCCCCGAACGGGAGAGCGGTTACCTGTTTGAGCAGTACCGCAGGTAGTGTCCGGCAGCGGCTTGTGGGAGGCGGGGGTCGGCGGCGGTGCCGCCGACCCCCGATCACATGGCTCGTCAGCGTCCCGTCCCGAAGAGGATCGCGTTGGTGAGGAGACGCGCCGGGCCACGCCAGAAGGCGCGATAGAGCGGGTCGTCGGCGAACACCACGACATTCCCACGGCCCTGCCGCTCGACCGCTGCCCACACCGTCTTCTGCAGCGACTGCTCCGTGTTCTCCGGCCAGGCGAAACCGGCGAGCAGCAGCGAGTCACCCACGAACACGACCGGATTGTCTCCCCGCGTCGACGGTGCCAGCATCGTCCTGCCGCGCAGCATGACCGGGAGCGTCTTCCCGCCGTAGCCCATCGTCAGCCAATGGGTGAGGTCGAGCGTGGCTCGGAAGATGGATCCGGGCACGTACTCCGGGCGGTCAGGATCGGCCTCGGGTGATGCGAGCGGGGGTGTCAGCTCCGGTGCCGAGGGGAGACTGTCCGGCGTACTACCCTTCTTTTCCTCCTCCTCCTCCTCCTCGCCGAGCGCCTTGACCGAGCTCAGACCGACGTCCTCGTGTCCGGGAAAGAGCGCTGCGTCGTCGTAGGCGATGAGCACTCCGCCATCTCGCACCCACCGTTTGAGACGCTCAATACCGCCCACACCCAGCGCGCGTCGGATCGCCGAAGAGCTTCCACTCGGGACGATGAGCACGTTGTAGTCGGGAAGCGTGTGCATGCGCCCAACCGACTCCAGGGACACCGGAACGAACGAATACCGCAGCTCCCGCTCGAGGAAGTGCCACAGGGCCCCGTAACTCGTGATGGAGATCCCATCACCCGCCGCGACGAGAATACGCGGGCGGAAGACCGGGTCCACGGCGTTCGATCCGATGCCGACTTGTCCGGAATCGGGGAACGCCGACTGCACCGCCGTGACCGGTGCGCCGATCTCGGCCGCGAGGTCGGGCATGCGATCGTGCAATGTGGCCGGGTTACGTGACGCGCGGACGACGAACGTACCGCGTGGGTACGACACCCCATCGGCACGCAGCGGCTCGGTACTCACACTGACCGTGAAGTCCTCATCGGCCAAGGCGAACGCCAACTCGGCAGCGGCCTGCCGATCGTTCGGGAAGACGTACGCGGACCGAGCACGATCGGGCGAACCGCCGGTCGGAGCGAGCGCACGCACCGGGTCGCCCTCGTCGGGGAGCGCGAGCACATCGGCCTCGAGCGCACCGCCATCGTCCGTCCAGTACGCCTGCAGCCCCATCGTGAGCGGCAATGACCATGCAGTCAGGTCGTAGAACTCGTAGCGCTCGCTGGTGGCTGCAGGACCACGGCGCCGGTTTCGTTCGAATTTCTCCACTTGCCGCTCGTAGAACTCGGGATCCATCTCGGTGCGCGGCTCGAGCAGTGCCAGGGCGATGCGCCCCTCGGGCTGAGCCAGATCGATGACGTAGCTCCCGGGCGGGAACGTCCGCCGGGCGGGCCGCGCTGCAGGGCCGGCCAGGTAGTCGTGCGCGGACGCCGCATAGGGAGCGGTCAGTCGGGAGACCTGCACATCGTGCTGGAGCAGGAGCGCGACCAGGCGGGCGGCGTTGGTCGGATCCGCCTGCGGATCGACGATCACGCGGCGCATGCTGCTACTGCGGGCTTCTTCGATGGCCGTTCGGTGGAACTCGTAGTAGTCGCGGAGTCTCGCTTCCCGATTGGCGGCGGCTGTTTCCACAGTCGCGAGCGCCGCCACGTAGTGGTGCGCGATACCCTCCTCGAAGGTGATGACCGTGCCGTCCTCGCGCCTCCGCTGGAGTGCCTTGCCGCCGTCCGACTCGTACGTCATTCCGGTGGCGCCGTACAGGGACGGGCCTGTGTCGAAATAGCCGGCGTAGAAGAGATCGAATACGTCCCGCGTGTAGTACTGCCACCCGTATCGGTCGAACGCGGCGGCATTCCCGCGGCCAAAGACCTCGAGCCACGTCGTCGCGTGTGCGGGGAGGTTGGGGTTCACGGGCGACGCCGGCGGCGGAAAGAAGTATTGCTCGGTCGTGCTGTGCAGGTCGACGTACACCTGGGGGTGCCAGCGAAGCAGTGCGCCAAGCATCGCGCGGGTCGGCGCCTGGGAGAGTGCGATGAAGTCGCGGTTCATGTCGAACCGGTAGTGACCATACCGACCCCAAATGCCCCAGGGTTCATTCCACTCGTAGGCAAAGGGCTCGTCGGTCCCGATGGCCAGGGAGTTGTACCACACAGCGAAGCGCTCGTGACCGTCCGGATTGGCCGAGGGGAGGATGATCACCAACGCGTTGCGCAACATCTCGACCGTTGCGGGCTCCTCCGAGGCCAGGAGCTGGTAGGCCACCCACATGGCCGCCTCGAATCCCGCGGGCTCGTTTCCGTGAATGGAAAACGTCAGCATGACGGCGATCGGCGTGCTGGACGCGATGGCCACGGCCTGCTCGGCGCTCGTCGAACTAGCGTCGGCGAGCCGGGCGAGGCTGAGCCGGATCTCGTCGAGCCGTGCGATGTTCTCGGGCGCGGACACGATCAAGGCGCGCATGGCACGTCCCTCTTCCGTCACGCCGATCTGCTCGACTCGCACCCGGTCGTCGGCCGCCGCCACCATCGCGTCCAACACGGCCTGCTGCTCGGCGTACTGCGTGTGACGATCACCGGGACCGTACCCCAGCAGGGCCTCCGGGCGCGGGACGGCGTCCCGGAATGGGCCGCGTCCATGGAAGTCGAAGGCTTCCTGCGCTGCGGCCGAGCTGGCCGTCAACGCGAGCAGGGAGAGTGCAATCGGGGTGCACAACTGGCGCATGGGGTCGATTCCTGGGAGACGGCCGATGGTTGAGGGTGACGGGGGCAAAACCTACCTGACGGGAGGGTCCCGCGCGAGTCGCAACACCCGCCCCGAGTCCAGCCAGGGGTTGACGCCACGACATATCGCGCGATATTACGGAACGTAAGTTACGTGCCGATGTTTCGGGTAGGTCTCGACGAGAGGTGTGCAATGAGCGGTAATGCATGGAAATTCGGCTTTGGCCCGAACTTCTGGGGTTTTCGGGGCGAAGGAGGGCGTCGCCGACGGGTCTGGTTCGAGCCTGGGGACATGAAGTACGTGATTCTGAAGCTCCTGCGTGACAAGCCGATGCACGGCTACGAGGTCATGAAGGCGCTGGAGGAGCACACCCAGGGCTGCTACAAGCCGTCTCCGGGTACCGTGTATCCCACGCTCCAATGGCTCGAGGATGAGGGGCTCGTCCGCTGCGAGGAGCAGGAGGGCAAGAAGGTCTACCACATCACCGACGCAGGCCAGGCGTTCCTCGACGAGCACAAGTCGACGGTCGAGGACATCTTCGACCGGGTCGAGGAGACGATCGATAGCCTGTTGAGCGATCCGATGCCGGAGGTGACCCGACTGGTCGGACGTCTCGTGACACAGGCGTATCGCGCGACGTGGAAGCTCCGCGAAGACGAGCCGAAACAGAAACAGGTGCGCAAGATCCTCGAGCAGGCCGTGGGGGACATCGAAGCGCTGGTGAAGTAGGATCGGTGGATCGAAGGATCGAGCGATCGCGCTTTGCTCTACGTCACTGCCCGCGATCCCCCGAGCCTACAATCCTCCGATCCTCCGCGTCCTCCTTTGCCCGCCCGGCTCCCTGCAGCGCCCGCCTGAGCAGAAACTCGATCTGCCCGTTCACGCTGCGCAGCTCGTCCTTGGCCCACCGCTCGAGTGCGTCGTAGGTCCGCGGGTCCAGCCGCAGCAGAAACGCCTTCCGCTCAGGCACGTCACCCCTACTGGTAGAGCGATCCGGTGTTCACGACGGGCTGCGTACCGCGATCGGAGCAGAGCACGACCAGGAGATTGCTGACCATCGAGGCCTGGCGCTCCTCGTCCAGCTGGATGATGGCCTTTTCGGACAGCTGCTCCAGCGCCATCTCCACCATGCCGACGGCGCCGTCGACGATCTTTCGGCGAGCCGCGATCACCGCGCTCGCCTGCTGCCGCTGGAGCATCGCGTGGGCGATCTCCGGAGCGTACGCCAGGTGGCTGATCCGTGACTCGAGCACCTCGACCCCAGCCTTGTCCAGCCGCGCCTGAGTCTCGGTCAGCAGCTGTTCGGCGATCTCGGTCGTGTGGGTCGTCAACGCCATCTCGTCGGTGTCGTGGGCGTCGTACGCGTACCGCGTGGCAAGCCCGCGCACTGCCGACTCGCTCTGCACGTGCACGTACTCCTCGTAATCGTCCACCTCGAACAGGGCCTCGGCCGTGTCAATCACCCGCCATACGACTACCGCCGCAATCTCGATCGGGTTGCCGTGGACGTCGTTCACCTTGAGCTTGCCGGTCTCGAAGTTCCGGACGCGGATGGAGATCTTGCGCTTCGTGTAGAACGGGTTGGCGTACCGCAATCCCATGGTCTTCGCGGTCCCCACGTATTCCCCGAACAACTGCAACACGCGGGCTTCGTTGGGGTTTACCACGAAGAGGCCCGCCATCAGGAAAAACACTATGACCGCCGCCACCGTCGAGACGATGATCTGTACTGGACTCTCTGCGGTGATGGCCGCGACGAACCACCAGATCACCACCGCGAGGGCAATGAGCAATCCGACCAGAGCGATGTAGCCGGATGCCGCAGGCCGTGCCTTCTCTCGGATCATTGAAGTCTCCCGTGTATGGTATCGGAATGATATCACTGTGATATGTCATCTGTCAAGTCCGCTCTAGGCCGGGAGCCTCTGGGTAACACACGCGTGCGCTCATGATCCCGGACGGGACTCACTGCAACCATCGGTCGCGCGTCCGCATCTGTCCAATGGACGTATGACGAGCGGGCCGGGCCGTACTATGATGAGATCATGAGAGGAAGCTCAGTGTCCGAGGTTCGCACCGTCGCCCATGGGGCAGAGCGAGATGCGTCCGGAAGGTGGATCGCCGCCGGGGCTGTAGCGCTTGCCACTGCCGGCGCCGCGGTCCTGCTGGTTGCCGTGCTCGTGTCGCTCGAGTACGACCTCGAAGACGGCGTGCTCGAGTTATTCGGGCCGGCGTGGGCTCCGCTCGGGCTGGTGGGCTTCAGCCTCGTGGCCGGTGGCCTCGTGTTCTCGGGTGTGCCGGGGCGACGATGGCTGGCCGTCCTCGGATACGGGGCTGGCGCGGGGTGGCTCCTGTTCGTCGCCGATCTCGATCGGGAGTGGCTGACCGCAGCCCTGACGGCGGCCGTGACCTGGGGAATCGCGGTGCTCGCCCTACTTGCTCCTCGCTCGGTGCGCCGGTTCCTGAGGCAGTATGAAGGAGCGAGCGGGCGGCTGGCACTGCCCCTCGGATCGCTCCAATCGGATGCAGATGCGCGCCGGTGGGTCTCGGTCATCGAGACCTGGCTCGACACCGGGGTATTGACGCGGCATGAGCGGGTGCGGCTCAGCCGCACCCTCGCGGCGTGGGTTGATCGACAGGAGGCCGTGGGAGAGGAACTGCACGAGGACATCGCGCGCCTCGCACCGTCCCAATCGCGTTCCCCTGCTGTGGGCCGGCTGCGGGACCTCGCGGGTCGTCTGCTGCGACGGCCGTGGGACCTGGCGGGTCGTCTACTTCGACGCCGTCGGGTTGGATCCTAGAGGCCACCTCGGCGGTCGGTGGACCGAGGATCTGCCAACTACGCTCTCAGGATGCGCAGGTACCGCGCCCATGGGCCAACCTCTTCCCCGTAGCGTCGGGCCATTGTCCGCGCGATCTGGCCGAGGTGGTTGAGATCGTGCACGGTCCAGGTGGCGATAAGTTGTCGCAACGTGACGCGACCGAACTCGGGGTGGGTACCTGTTCGGCCGAGTTCGGTGTCGGTGAGCTGCCATGCCTCCAGGGTGGCCACATTGTCCGTGCGCAGCTGGCGAAACTCCGTGAGCAGGTCTTCCAGCGACAGTCCACGTGACGCCGTGCGCTGAGCGAACCGGTCGAAGGGCTCGAACGGGTGTGCCTCGCCGTGCTCGAGAATGATGCGGGCCCTGGGAATCCAGTCGGCCCGCTCGCCATGGATCAGATGACCCACGACATCGAAGGCGCTCCACGTCTCGCGCCCCTCGGTAGCCTGCCACCACTCCGCCGGCAGTCCGGTCAGGAGTGCCTCGAGGGTGGGGGGAGTGCGACGGAGGATCGCGGTTGCTGCAAGGACGCTGAATGACATGCCAGGCCTCCGGTGGATCCCTGCTCACTCGCCGAACTGCTCGAAGCGGCGCAGGCGGTATCCCAGCAGGAGCAGCAGAATGGCGGCGAAGAGGAGTACGGGCCCACGCCCGTCGAGTCGCCACAGCGAGTCCTGTGCTCGTTGTGCTCGGGTGAGTTGCTGCTGCGCACGCTCGAGGGCGCCGGTGCTCCGCGCGAGGTCACGCTCGTATTCGGCCAGGCGTGGATCGTCGTCCGCTTCGGCATCCGCTCGCCTCGTGTCCAGTGAGTCGACCTGCTGCTGGAGCCCGTCGACCCGCTCGCGGCGTGCGGCCACCGTGCTGGCTGCCGAGTACGTGAGCATGGCGGGGGCCAGGAGTGCCACCGTGCCGATGATGAGGAGCCAGCGGTAGAGCCGCGGCGTCCCGCCGACGCGCCGCATCAGGAATCCTCCCGGCCGTCGGTCTCGAGGTTCGCGGCTGCGGTTCGCAGCAGCTCCCAGGCGGTCTCGACGTGGCGCCGCTCGGTATACGTCCCGCCGATCGCGAGGCGCAGGACCCAGCGGCCGTCGAGCCTGGTATGCGTGAGAAAGATCTCGCCGGAGGCGTTCACCGTCTGTTGCAGCCGCTCGTTCATGGCGTCACCGGCCCGGTGGCGGAAGCACACCAGGTTCAACGGCACTGGCGCGACGACCTCGAAGTCCGGGTCGGCCTGCACCCAGCCTGCGAACTCGCGGGCGAGCGCGACGTGGGACCGGATATGGTGCTGCAGGCCATCCACTCCGTAATGCCGAATGACGAACCACAGCTTGAGTGCACGGAAGCGGCGTCCGAGGGGCACGTGCCAATCCCGATAATCGGTCACGGCGCCGGACTCCGTGGCCCGATTGCGCAGATACTCCGGCAGCACCGACAGGGTATTGATGAGCGCCGCCCGATCGGCCACGTAGAAGCAATCGCAGTCGAAGTTGGTGAGCAGCCACTTGTGGGGATTGAAACAGTAGCTGTCGGCGAGCTCCATCCCGTCATGGAGCCACTGGAACTCCGGACAGACGGCCGCATTCCCGGCCAGGGCGGCATCGACGTGTAACCAGAGGTCGTGCTCGCGGCAGATCGCTCCGATGGCTGGAACGGGGTCGATGGCTGTCGAGGACGTACTACCCAGCGTCGCGCAGACGAAGCACGGCGAGCAGCCAGCCGCCCGGTCGGCCGCGATGGCCGTCGTCAGGAGGTCGGGCCGCATCGCGTGAGCTGCATCGGTGTCGATGAGCCGGAGATGACGGCGGCCGATGCCGGCGATCGCCACCGCCTTCTCCATGGACGAGTGCGCCTGGGCCGAGGCGTAGACGGTCAGCCGGCGGTCCAGTCCCGCGTCGTTGCTGGCGTAATCGGACGCGCGTTCGCGGGCCGCCAGGAGTGCACAGAGCGTCGCCGAAGACGCCGTGTCCTGAATGACGCCTCCGCCGGTGCTCGTGGACTTGAACCGCGGGGGAAGGCGGAGCACGTCGACGAGCCAGTCGAGGACGTGGGCCTCGAGCTCGGTGCACGCGGGACTGGTGAGCCACATCATTCCCTGCACGCCGAGTCCCGAGGAGATGAGATCGCCCAGGATTGCCGGAGGAGAGGCGTTCGCGGGGAAGTAGCCGAAGAAGTTGGGCGACTGCCAGTGGGTGATGCCTGGCAACACGATGGTGTCCAGGTCCTCGAGGATTCGCTTCCACGATTCGCCCGACGCCGGAGGCGCAGCGGGGAGTCGTGCCCGCACATCCCCGGGCTCGACTCGCGCGAGCACTGGAAAGCGCTCGATCTCTTCCATGTAGCGGGCAACCCAGTCAATCACGGCATACCCTGCCCGCCGGAACTCCTCCGGACTCATGTGCAACGGCGCACTGTCACTCATGGTGCCATGCCTGCGTCGGGGGTCCGGGAGCAGAAGGTGACCAGGGCAGACATGACCTCCCGCTCGGCGGTCCTGCCGGTCGGCCGGTTGAGCAGCGTTCCTCCGACGACGAGTGCCGACGAGCCGCCGCCGTCCAGGTTGAGTGCGTCGACGACGCCCAGGTCGCGCATGATACCCGCCAGCTCCTCGAGACTGACGCCGCGACTCTCGAGCTGTCTGCCATCCACCACGAGGATGATGAGCTGGCCGTCTACGGTCCGGCCGGCGGCAGTGCGAGGGTGCACCTCCGGGATGGCGCTACCAAAGAACACCTCCTCATCCGCCGTCACCCGTACGTCGCCCTGCCACAAGAGCATGGGGCCGGCGCTCACGGCATCGCGCACGTCCCACGGCGCCTCCGGCCATGCCGCCGCGAGCTCGGCGGGGAGGCCGGGCCGATGGTCGGGTGGCGCGGTCCAGGC
This sequence comes from Gemmatimonadota bacterium, assembly GCA_039584325.1. Classification (GTDB taxonomy): domain Bacteria; phylum Gemmatimonadota; class Gemmatimonadetes; order Gemmatimonadales; family GWC2-71-9; genus JAOTVV01. The sequence goes on along the minus strand of JBDGYA010000004.1, from coordinate 18,987 downwards.
GAACAGGCTGTCGTTGCGCGTGGTGACCCAGGCCAGCTCGACCCGGTCGTCGTCGCCAAACCCGATGGCGGCGCGGGCCACTGGGTAGGAAACGGAATCCCGCGTGACGGTGCGGGTCGCCGGGGTGTGCACAGCGCCGTCGCCGAACAGGAGGCCGGCATGTACAGCTGGCGTGCGATTCATGGCGAAGTAACCGGCATTGGCCGCCACGCACGCATCCGGCAACGTGGCAAAACTGCTCACCGTCTCGCGACGGTCCTCGGGATCGTCCGAGACCACCACCCGCGTCTCCAGGTCGGACTGCCGTTCCGCGATACTCACGTACCACGCGCGGAGCGGGAGCGCAGCATTGTGCCCGGCATACACCCGGATGCCGCTAGGCAGCTGCGCGTTCACCGAGTCCACGGCCGTCCACTCGAGCGGAATCCCGAGAGATTCCCCACGCTCGCCGGTGCAGGCGGCGAGCATCGCGGCGAGTACGAGCAGCGAGATCCACGTCGTCGACACGATCACGATCGGTTCTGGGGGGGTCGGTCGTCCGGTGGCTTGACGGCGAAGACCTGTACCACCGCGCCCATCCCGCCGTGGAGTCGTCCCTCGCGTACTTCCCGCTCGATCTCCCGTGCGATGTCGAACCGTAGTCCCTCCAGCTCGCCGCGGAGCTCGTCGAGCGTCACGAGCAGCTCACGCACGGGGGGACCGCCGGTGCCGTACTCGAGTTGCCTTGGGGTATAGGCCTCGAGCACGAATACGCCGCCCGGCTTGAGACCGGACACGACACGCTGATGGACGGTATGACGCACGTTGGCCGGCAGGTGACAGAAGATCGAGAGAATGCCGTCCCAGCATGTTGGAGCTATCGGATACTCGCGGATGTCGCGCACCTCAGTTCGAATGTGGACGCCACGCTCCTTCGCTAGCGACTGTGCCTTGGAGAGTCCCACCGAAGATGCATCCACGCCTAGAACATCGCATCCGTGCTCGGCCAGGAACACCGCATTGCGGCCTTCTCCCTCGCCGAGACTCAGAATGCGCCCGAGAGGGATCGCGTCGATCACGGATCGGAGAAAGCCATTGGGTTCGGTGCCGTAGGTGTAACCCGACTTGCCGTAGCGCGCGTCCCATTCGCTGCCCACGTACATCCGTGAGATCTCCCTCAGTCGGTCGTGAAGCTGGCCGACACGTGCGAGCCATCGCAGAACGGCTTGTTCGACGACCGGCCACACCGACAGAACACCGCCTTCTCGCGTACGCCCAGGTCGCGTCCCTGACCGTCCACCAAGCGGAACCGTCCGCGCACGATGACCGGACCGTCGGGCTGCGGCAGGATCTCGACGGCGCCCTCTGGGGCGAGTCCGGCATCGGACCGTGCGCGCACGTCACCCGGATCCTGAAACCCGCGAGCGACATGCCTACCGTCGCAGATCGGCTTGTGGTCTGACAGGCCACACCGACAGAGGGCGAGGCGACGCTCCTCTCGCTCAGGTCCTGTCGTGGTGTGCAGTAGAATGTATCCTCCGAGATAGAGCGGGCCGTCAGGCACGACCCTGACGGCGTTCTCCGGCGGCACTCCCTCGGCTGCACCACCGTCGAGACGCGTGAACTGCAGCGCACCCGTCGGGCAGCGGGAGACGACCGTCGCGATCTCGTCGGCCGATGCCTGGTCCGGGTCGATCCATGGACGGCGATCGGGATCGAACACGCGGGGCAGGCCCTTCACGCACTCGGCGGCGTGAATGCAGCGGACGAGGTCGTACGTGATGCGAATGGCGGCGCTGTCGTAGCTGCGGATCTTCTCGGCCATGCGAGTTCCCCGGTGTCGGGTCCGTCAGGCGGAACCGGTGCTGCCAAGCCCGCCTGATCGATCGGTCGAGCGACCCACGCGCCCCAGCACCCAGTTCGGCGCCACGACGCGGGTGAGCACCGCCTGGGCGATGCGCTCCCCGTGCTCCACGACGACCGCGCGGGGTGAGTCGTTCTTCGTCATGATCAGCCACTCGTCAGGGTAGTCGGCATCGATGGTGCCGGGTGCGTTCGGCAGGATGAGCCCCCTGTGATAGGCCATGGACGAGCGCATACGGATCTGCGCTTCATGACCCGGCGGAACTCGGGCCCGGAACCCGGTCGGAATGAGTGCCACGTCTCCGGGCTCGAGTCTCAGCGAGTTCGAGATGCGAACCTCCGATTCCACTCCCGTGGCGCCGCTCACCACACGGACCACGCGGTCGCGCAGGTAGGCCCGAAGATCGTACCCCGCGGATTCCGACGTGTGGCGGGCCGGCGGGGGCACGTCGTCGTACAGCGGCTCGAACAGGACGTGTGGTGGCTCTGCGCTCATTGCGTGGGCTTCTCGTCCACCGGCCGGTGCAGGCCAAGGCTCACGCCGACGGCGACATTGATGTGGGCACAGCTCCGGGGGAAAGATATCAGGCTGCAGGGTTCCCCAATGATCGTCAGGCACGCCAGCGGTAGTGCTGCAGCGAGAGGCGACCCCCGGTACCAACCGGGATACCCTCCTGCTCGAGTCGCATGCGCTGCTCGATCTCCCAGCCACGACCCGAGCGGCGCGGGCTGATGCGCCCCTGGGCATTCACCACGCGGTGCCAGGGGACCGCCGTGCCGTCGGGCAGCGCGTGAAGCGCATAGCCCACGTGTCGGGCGTGTCCCGGGTATCCGGCCAGTGCCGCGACCTGCCCATACGTGGCGACCCTCCCTGGGGGAATCCGGCGCACGACATCATAGATTCGCTGCCAGCGGGAACGCTGGGCCTCATCATCGGAGTGTGCCACCGTCCGTAGCCGTGTCGGCAGCGCGCGGACGCGCCTCCGCTCTACCGCCGCTCCACGGGGAGCCGGCTCATGCGCCAGGCCCCCATGTCGCCCTCCAGGTGGTAGACCTTCTCGAACCCGGCCTGCCTGAGCACCGACTCGGCATACTCGGTGCGGGGCCCGCCCTCGCAGTAGACGACGAGCCCGCGCTGCTTGGCTTCGCTCAATTCGTCCAAACGCGCCCCGACCTGCCGGTGCGGAATGTTGAGCGCTCCCGGAACGTGTCCCATGTGGTACTCGTCCGGGCTGCGCACATCCAGGACCACAGGGGGCTGTTGGCTCTGGAGCCTGGTCATCAAGTCTCTCGGTGCGATCGTCGCATGTCCGCTTGCTTCGCCGATACACCCGGCAAGGGAGAGCGCGACCGTCAGGACAATGAGCGTAACGGGAACTCGACGGATATCCATCACACGTACTCGTGCCTCGAGTGGAACCGATATCCCGCCCGGCAGGCGGAGGGACGGGGAAGTTACTTGGGTACGATGAACGGTCGCAAACTCGACTGTCGGCTCACTGATCCTCGGCTGCTGGATACTGCAGAGCCGGCAACCCGAGTTCCCGCCGCAGCAGTCCCAGTTGCCCGATGTGATACGCCTCGTGTTGCAGAAGGAAGGTGATGGCTCCCAGCAGTGAGGGGTCACGCACGGGGAACTCCCGGGGCGCAGGCTCGGCGAGCTTCGTCGACTCGAGGGCCTCGATGCTGCGGGCGAGCTCGGGCGCCAGCGACTCCCATGCCGCGCGTACGAGCGAGAGCGGTGCCCGGTCGCCAAGCGCGTCGAACGACGGTGCTGCGGCGAGCAGGTCGAGGAGGTCATGCCGCACGGCCGCGCCGATCATCGTGCCGAGAGAGCCCCGAGCGTCCAGAAGGTGGGCTGCGATGTGATCGACGCGTCGAGCGGAGGAACCCAGCGGCCGGCGCGCCGCCGCGTCGTCGATTCCTTCCACGCTCTTGACGAAGAGGGCCGAGTTGAGCCCGAGGGTAGTTCGCGCAGATTGGGTGAGCGGTTCCATGCTAGTGCGTCCGGGTCGAAACGGTTGGGGAGTACAGCCTCGAGCTACTATGAACGTATCGTGTCGGACATTGCGCTGACCGGGCCGCCAGGCGATCGCGTGGATCATGTGGGCCGTCACGTTCCGGGCGACGGCGCATGTGTCGCATCCGGTCGCCATGTCCGCCCCAGACGCTGCAATCGGCGAATCGACCAGATCCCGGCCGCCGGTCCCACCGCAAGCGCCACGAATGCCCAGCGCCAGCTGCCGGCCTCGGCCACAGCGGGAACCATCTGGATCGTGAGCATGGTGAGCAGGAATCCCAGCGAGGTCTGCAGGGTGAGAGCCGTTCCGACGGCGTGCTGCGGCACGACCTCGGTGACCATGGCGGAGAACTGCGCAGAATCTGCCACCACGAAGAATCCCCAGACGAGCGCGAGCGGCAGCAGGATCCAGAGGGTCCTGCCGAACACGGCGCCGGCGAGGATACTGCACGCGCCGCTCACGGCCATGGCGCGGATCACGAGGCGATCGTACCCGATGCGATCGGCCAGCCAGCCACCCCAGAGGCAGCCGACACCCCCAACGGCGATGACGACAAACGCGGCCACACTCAGCTGGGAGATCGGCACGGCGCGTCCCCTTGCGGCGACGCTCGCCGCGAGAAAGACCGGAATCCAGGTCCAGAACGCATAGAGTTCCCACATGTGGCCGAGATAGCCACCGGTGGCGAGCCGCCACTCCCGGTGGCGGAGGACGCTCTTAGCGAGCTGCCAGGAGAACGGTCGACGGGTGAAGGGATACGGCCCATCGCGGTACCCGATCAGGACCAGCGCTGAGGCGAGCATGGCGCCCGCAGAGACCGACAGCACGACGAAGGCTATGCCGCCCGGCACCCACGCCTTCATGAGGTACGGCGCCGCCTTGCCCACAGTCAGTGCGCCGACGACGGTGCCGATGGCGAGGCCGCGCCCGCGCTGGAACCAGGTGGCAGCCATCTTCATGCCCGGCGGATACACGCCCGCCAGGAAGAACCCCGTGGCGAACCGCAACACGAGGGCGGCGCCGTACCCCGGGGCGACCACCAACGCCGCGTTCACGATTGCGCCGCAGAGCGCACTGGCGGCGAAGTAGCGACGGGCGGGAATCACGTCGGCGAGGTTGAGGAACGCCGCCGTAGCCGTGCCCGCCACGAACCCCAACTGGACCACCGTGGTCAGCCATCCGGCTTGGCTGGCAGAGAGCGACCAGACTCGGCGGAACTCGTCCGACACCGCGCTCGCCGAGAACCAGAGGCTCATGCCGAGCAACTCCGCCACTGCGAGCAGAAGAAGGATCAGCGCGGCCCGTGTGGCGCCGTCCGGTCGATCCCCCTCAGCCACCGAGTGTCGCTCGGAGAACCGCAGCGAGCTCCGAGTAGTCGCCGGTCAGCAGGCCACGCCAGGTCTCACCGTGCCGCCGGAGGCTGAGAACGGTGATGCGTCTGACGGTCAGGTCCTCGATCTCCACGGTGACCCGATACACCACATGAGCCGTGTCCGCTCCTTCGGTCACGTGACCGAGCGTCTCCATCGAGGCACCGCGCAGCGCCGCGCCAAACACGGGCAACTGGTCAGCGAGCGATCCGAGGAAGTTCAGGAAGACCGTCGTGTCGGAGAGGGCCTGTGCTTCTGTCACCGTGCGCACGCCGAGGAAGCGTTGGCGAAAGTCGTCGGCTTCGGGCAGCGTCGACTGGAACAGTGGATCGAGCAGGTCCCGCAGCTCGGCCAGGGCGTCCGGGTGCATGAGTTTCGCCACGGCTGCGGCATTCTCTGACCTCATGGCCCTGAAATACTGCTCGGCAACTGCCTCCGGCGTCTCGGTCTGGGCCGGCAGGGCCACCGGCGTCGCCAGCGGAATGGCGAGCAGCACGGTGCGCAGGGTCATCCGACAGAAAGCGCTCGATGACATGGAACGGTTCACAGAAGCAGAGGTGTCAGGTTGTGGCGGTGCGGATCACCGCAATTCGTCGAGCCAGAACTTCACGGCGGTGAACGTGTGACCGAGCACGCACGTGTACATGCCCGCGACGTAGAGATAGCCCGCAAGCTCGTAATTCGTCGTGTGCCAGGACCAGCCGATCAGATAGAGTCCCAGAGCGTACCACGCGACGGCCTTCACCACGGCCCGTCGAACCACCCGCCGCCAGCGGCGATCCGCCTCGTCCTGGCTCCGCAGGTTGCGCAGCTCACGCGCGATGCGCTCGGCTCGGATGGTGAGCAGCGGGGCGTGCCGGTCGGTAGCATCCACCGTGGAGGCCTCCCGTAGCATGCACAACACCCAAAATTACCGCCTGTCCCCCGTGCGTGCGCAAGGGAGGGCCGTAGGTTTCGCCGATAAGGGGACCGAGCCGCCGGTCCTGCACGGTATGCCGTTGGAGCTGCGGTGACCCTGGGCTACGTGCAGTGTCGCCTCACCGCTTCGGCCATGGTTGTGCTTCGAGACCTTCGAGGGGCTCGCCTTCGCCCGAGCCCCGTCGTGCCTCGCGCGTGGCGAGGTTGAACCGATCGCCGGGCGCCAGAAAGTAGAAGCGCCCCCGCCCGCCGATCATCGTGTGCGCGTCGTAGATCGCGACGTAGCCGGCGCCGATCACCGCGAACGCGTCTCCCTGTACGACGATCGCCGTATTCTCGTCGATGCCGATGCCGAGCAGCTCCGGGTGGGCGTCGACGACCTCGATCAGGTCGAAGTGCCGGTTACGGCGCAGCAGGTGCTGGTCGATCGCGGTGTGCCGCAGGAATCCGAACCCGATCTGGTGATCGCCCATCATGACGGTGTTGCCACGGGTGTCGCCACGGACCAGGAACGAACCCTGGATCGTCGCTCCTGCGGAGGAACCGCCGATCGCCCCACCTCGCACCAGCAACCGGCGCAGCTCCTCTTCGACCTTCGTGCCGAGATAGGCGTCGACGAGCCGCCACTGGCGACCTCCTGTGAACCACACCGCGTCGGCCTCCCGCAGGGGCTGCACGAAGGCTTCGCCGTCGGCGACCGAGCGGTCACGCGTGTGCAGCACCATGAGGTTCTCCGCCCCGAGCGCGCGAAACGCATCCAGTCCCCCGAAGTCCGGTCCGTACGCGGTGTCGGAACCGGCAGTCGGAATGACCACGATGCGCGCGTCCCGCCCGCCGGCCAGCTCGAGGAAGCGCACCGCGATGACCGAATCGCGGACCCCGCCACCCGCGAGCACCAGCGCGCCCGCAGGCGGGCCGACATCCTGCGCGACCGCCGTGGAGATGCTCGCGGTGCACAGCAGCCCGAGCAGGAGGAGCGTGCGGCTGCCCCGCGGGGCTAGTCGTCGGCGTGCCACGCTAGTCGTGATGATCCGCCGGGCGCAGGCGCTCGGCTCCCGGAAGCCTGCCGATCAGGCTCGCCGGATCGTGAATGAGCACCGGGAGATGTTGCGGACAGATCCACAGGTCGGCGCCGCGATATTGCAGGTACACGAGGGGGGTCTGGTCGTCTGCCCGGTCACAGGCGAGGCAGGCGCGCGTCGACTCGGCCATGGATGCTCCTCTCAATTTCGTCGTGATTGGTTCGTGCTCAGGCGAAGCGGCGCTCCCACCACCCGATGCTCCAGTACCGATCGAACTTGCGGCCGGCTTCGTCGAACGTGCCCACGTGACGGAAGCCCACCGCTTCATGCAGGGCAACCGACCCCGGGTTGGGAAGCGCGATGCCTGCGTACGCACGGTGCACGCCCTCCCGTCTGAGCACGTCCAGCAGCGTGCGGTAGATCCGAATGCCGATCCCGCGTCCGGTGTGGTCGGGATCGAGATAGATCGTCGTCTCGACCGATGGGAGGTAGGCCGCCTTGGGGCGGATGGGTGTGCTCGCCGCGTATCCCACGAGGGTCGTGCCATCCTCGGCGACGAACAGCCGATACGGTCCGGTCGTGTCGAACTGTGCGAACCAGGAGTGCCGCTCGGCCGGCTCGAACGGCTCGGTGTCGAACGTGACGTGCGACGTCCGGATGTAGTGATTGAGGATGCGCACGAGATCGAGAAGATCGCTCTCCACGGCCGGCCGAATGACGAGTGTGCCCATGGCGTGTCCCTATTCGATGTCGAGTGCGTCTCGGGCGTTCTCGAGCCGGTCGGCCCGCACCAGGAGTGCGATGCCCCGGATGCTCCGGCCCTGATGCCCGGGTCCGAACAGCCCCACCGCGCCACGCTGGTCGATGCGCGACGAGATCCCCACGCTCGCCAGACGCCCCGCGGCCATCTCGGCCTCGTACAGCGCGCCGTACGTCGCGACGACCTCCCAGGTATCAGCGTCCGCCATCATGATCCCCCGCTATGGCATGGTCAGCACGGCGCCGTAGAGATCGATCGCATACCACAGGTTGCCGATCCGCAGGTTCTCGTCCGGCGCGTGCTGGTTGTCGTCGTGGTTGGCGACCGGGACGACGAGTGCGGCCGCGTCGAATCGGTCGGTGAAGAGGTACAGCGGCAGCGATCCCCCCAGGGTGGGTAGCAGCACGAGGTCGTCTCCCGAGGCCCGCCTGGCTGCGGCGATGATATCCTCGACGACCGGCTGGTCCATCGGGGTGCGTGCCGCCGGATAGCCGCCACGGCGCACCACCTTCGCAATCCGGGAATGCTGCAACCGCGTCTCGATGTCGGGGTCGCCGCGCACGATGTGGTACCCCTGCTCGCGGATGTGTGCCTCGACGAGATCGAGCATCGCATCGGGGTCGTTGCCCTTGACCAGGCGCACGCCCAGCGCAGCCGTGGCCGTTGAGGGAATGACGTTGCGCGTCAGGGCCCCCACGTTACCGCTCTCCAATCCTCTGATGGTGAGCGACGGGAGCAGGAGGCGCTCGGCCAGGGAAGCGGGGGCCCCTTCGGTGCGGGTAAGCCCCAGCTCGCGCATGAGCTCGGTGTCGTAATCGGGCAGTCGCGCGAGCGCCTCGCGCTCGGCGGCCCCGATCGGCTCGACCGTGTCGTAGAACCCCTCGACCAGCACCGTCCCCGTCGAGTCCTTCATGCTCGCCAGCAGCTCGGCGAGCAGTTGTCCCGGGACGGGTGCCCAGTTGCCGTAGTGGCCGCTGTGCAGCGATCGCGTCGGGCCGTACACGGTGACTTCCATCCCCGTGACCCCGCGGGCCCCGAACGCGATCTGGGGAAGGCCACTCTGGTGGATCGGCCCGTCGAGGAACAGCCATGCGTCGATGTCCTGCAGCCGTTCCCCATAGTGCTCGAGATACGTGGCGAGATGCGGCGAGCCGGCTTCCTCCTCGCCGTCGAGGAAGAACACGAGATTCGACGTCGGCGTTGCCCCGGCATCCTGTAGCGCCTCGAGCACGGCGAGCAGGGCCGCGATCGGTGCCTTGTCGTCCCCGGCCGACCGAGCGTAGATGCGCCACTCCGGATCGATGGCGTCCCCGCGCTCGGGCAGCGCGCGCGCCCGGCCACCGGTCTCCATGGATCCGGTGTACAGCGTTGGGCTCCACGGCGCGTGCGTCCAGCGCGTCGAATCGACGGGCTGGCCGTCGTAGTGGGCATATAGGCCGAGGCTCCGGCTTGCACCGGGAATGCGCAACTCGCCATACACCAGCGGCGATGCACCTGGAACGGCGAACACCTCCGTGGTGACACCGCGTGCGCGCAGCCGTTGGGCGATGTAGTCCGCGTTGTTGCGGATGCCCGCAGAATCCGACGCGACATTGGGTATGGCGAGCAGCTCCGCGAAATCTGCGAGAATGCGCACCGCGTGGTCCTGTCGATACGCCCGCGCAATCGCGAGACCGTCGGTCTGCGCGTGGAGCGGGACCGTGGCGGCGAGCGTGCCGGTCATCGCAATGACGGCGGCGAGACGGTGGCAGTGTGTCATGGTCGGGACGACTGCGAGGAATGGTGCGCGGGGTCGTGTCCGGGGTGGGCCGGGTCTGAATACCCCCTGAGTGCCGCATAGCGCCGGATCTGGTCCGAGGTCAGCACTCCGCGCATATCGAGGTGTGCGGCCAGGTGTGTGAACCGGAGTGTGCCCTCCAACGCGGCACTCCGGGCCGTCATGGCGTCGAGCGCCGTGCGGTCGATCCCTCCCGAGGCAAACGCCGAATCGAGCACTCGCTCCGCTGCGATGATGTCCCGGCCGAGCTCGGCCGCCTGTGCGCGCATGGCATCGAAGATCGCCCGCGCGCGATTGCGCTGCTCGTCGGTGAGGTCGAGCGAGTCGGCCAACTCCAGGACATGCTTTGGCCCCGGGAGTCCGTTCAACTCGGCGGCCAGGGCGAGTCCCATGCCGTCGCCAGCGAGGTACGATGCGATCTCGGTGTCCGAGAGCGCCTTGATCTCGCGCGCCTCGAGACCGGCGTACGGGGAGACCTGGGCGGCCACCGGCGTCGTGAGGAGCCATGAGAGCGCCGGCAGAGCCCACGGCAGTCGTCGGTACGCCATCTCAGTCCTCCAGCAGATACTCGATCGTCGACACGACACGCACGGTCTTGAAGAGTTGGTTCTCCTCGCGGACACCCGGCGCCTGATCCCGCGGCAGGATGACGAAGACACCCTGGTTGGCGCGGCGGATCCCACCGATCTCGCTGTTCGCGTCGGCGGCGAACTGCTGGGCCGCTTCGCGTGCGCTCGCCGTGGCCTCCGCGATCATGTCGGGCTTGAGCTCGTTGAGCTGGGTGAAGATGAAGGTCGGTCCTCCGGGCCCCCACTCCTCGCCCGACGAGAGTACGACACCGGCGTCGACGAGCTGCCCCACGTCCTGACTCGCCGAGAAGATCCCGTCCGGGTCGCTCGACCGCACCATCACGGTCTGAGTGATCACGAATCGGTTGGGGGCGTTCGCATTCCCTCCATACGGTTGCGCGAAGGCGTCGACCACCCGGAATCCCTGCAGCTCTGCCCGGGTCGTGTCGATGTCGTGCCGCGCCAGGAAGGCCAGCACTTCGGCCGTATTGCGTGCCAGGGTCGACTGCGCCCGCGACAGGTCGTTGTCCCCGACGATGAGGCGCAGCGGCCAGAGTGCGAGGTCGGCCTTCACGTCCCGCTCGGCGAGCCCCTTCACCGTGACGAAGCGATCGGTGGCGCGCCCTGTCGCGAAGCCGTGGCCAATGAACCATCCGCCAAGGCCAAGTCCCACGGCGAGCACGAGTGCCGCGCCACTCAGACGATCGGTGCTCATGGTCGTTCCCTGTCGAGAGAGGATCTCCATCAACGGTACTCAGGCGGCAGCGCGACCGGCTAGCGGCCCCCGCTCGGAGCTGCGCCGGTGGGACTGGACGCGAAGCCCCGCAGGGCCCGCAGCCACTGCCGGGTCATGATCGCGAGCACGCGCTCCCCTTTCTCGCGGGTGGCGAGTGTGGGGTCGCCGCTGTGTCCGGTGGGAGAATAACCGGGATCGTCCGCTCGTCGCGAGAAGAGGCCCGGCTGGTACCCGGGATAGTCGCGCGCCGGGGCAGCGGGCGGTGCGGCCGGGAGGGCGTCGCGCCGCACCAGGTCCGGCTGCAGCACGAGATGGATCGACGTCTCCAGCTCGTCGGCGTGCCCACCGCCCCGCTGCTCCGCGAACGCGTCGACCTCCGCGGTCTCCAAATCGTCCCACGACACGACGAGCGTCGGTATGCCGGTCTGCGCACGGATTTCCCGTGCGGCGATCGAAAGGGGCAGTCCCGTGGCCAGCCTGATCCCCATGTTGAGGAACACCAGCCGGCGCGCACCGTGCGACACGAGCGACCGCGCGACCGCGTACACGTAGCGCTGGAACACATCGGCATCGGCCACTTCCGTTCCCGGGTACTCGCGGAACGCCGGAAACCACCCGTGTAGAATCGGTGGCGCAACGAGCACCGGAAGCGAATCCACCGCCTGTTGCAGCAGGTACTCCATCACCACCCGGTCCGCGTTGAGCGGCAGGTGCGGGCCGTGCTCCTTCGCCCCCGCGCCGAACGGCAGGATGACGACGGGAGTGGCCGCAATCCGCGCTTCGGCCTCGGTCCAGGTGAGCTCGCCGAGGTATGCGCCCGGCGACTGGGCCGCGGCGAGACTGCCCGACAGCAGCAGCGCCACGACGAATCCATACATCGGTGCCTGTCGCACGTGATGCTCCTTGTCAGAGGAGAGAAAGGGCGGTCAGACCGAGGTGGGACCGAGTTCGTACAGATTCCCCACTGCCACGAAACCCGCGTCGTCGTAGAACGGGACGAGGATGCGCTGGTATGACTCCCCCTCGAAGAGATCGAGCCGGTCCCAACAGTGCCGCAGGTCCGGCGACGTGAACAGCTGTGCTGCCACGCGCCGGTCGCTATCCGGATTCCAGATGAGCGCGGGGTAGCCCAGCGAGGCGCCCCAGCCGTGCTCAACGAGCGTTCCGGTGATCCAGCCCGCGTGCCATTCACCCTGGAGTCCAGCCAGCTCCTCCTCATGCCCTCCGCCCGGCATGAGGCTGCCATAGGCGATGAGTCGCTGGCTCGCACCGAAGAGAGTATCGGCGAGTGCCTCGACTTCCCGCCGCAGGGTAGCGTCGGGCGCGACGCGCATGCGGTTGAGACTCCGGAGCACGTCGGGGAGCGATGCCCGGGTGACGACGGCGTCTTCCGGTCCACGGGAGCGCTCACTCATGACGCACGGCCTCCGCCGGGTCCATCCTAGCCGCGCGCACGGCCGGATACGTCCCGAACACCACACCAACGACGACGGCAGCCGCGATAGCGACGACGAGAGTGCTGAGACTGAAGCCGATGCGGAAGGGAACGTCTGTGAGCCGTCGGACCAGCGGGACGAACAGCAGCATGCCGGTGAAGCCCAGGCCGATACCGATGAGGCTTCCGACGCCGGTGATGGTTACCGATTCCACGAGGAATTGCAGCAGGACGTCACGGCGTCGTGCTCCGCTGGCGCGACGGATTCCGATCTCTCGGGTCCGCTGGGTAATCGAGACCAGCAGCACATTCATCACGCCGATCCCGCCCACCACGATTGCGATTCCGGTGATAGCGCCCATGACGATCTTGAACAGCAACACCCCACGCCGTGCCTGCGACACGCGCCACTCGTTGGTGGCGACCGTGAATGTTCCCTCGACCGGCCCGAAGTCCTGACGCAGCCAGGCTTCGATGCGCTGTCGCAGCAGGGGCACGTCCTCCACGCGGTCCGCCTTGATCGTCAGCTCCGGCGGCCGCGTTTCTCGGCCCATGTCGGGCATACCGAAGGCGGCGTATGCGATGGCCCGCTCGCCGCGAGCCGTTCGCACGACGCCGACGACCTGGAACGGCGCGCCGTTCACGGTCACTGAACGGCCGAGCACCGTCGACGCCGCTCCCTGTCCGACCCGGTCCGCCAGGGCGGCGGAGAGTACCACGACCGGCGCATCCCCCTCCAGGTCCTCTCCCGTGAGGAACCGTCCGTGCACGAGCGTATCACCGGCGACGTCCAGTGCGGTAGGTGTCGTCGCGGCCAGCACGGCTCCGTGCACCGCCGTGTCTCCCACGGCACCCACCTGGGCGCCGCGCACGTGCGACACCGTCACGTGAGCCTCGATACCGAGGTGACGTGCGAGGGCACGGGCGTGGTCCGGTGTGAATCGTGGGTACGCCGACTTCTGCACGACGATTCCGTCGATCCGCTCCGTCGTCTGCGGCGAGACGGTGATCAGCTGGAGATCCGTCGTGGTCTCGATCTGCTCGCGCGCGAAGCGCTCCAGCCCATCGCCCAGCGAGAGGATGGAGACGAGGGATGCGACGCCGACGACGATGCCGAGCGTCGACAGCGTCGTGTGGAGCGGACTCTGCCCGAGTGTCTGCAGCGCGACGGTCACCGAGAGATGGAGACGGCGGCTCATCGTGCAGCCGCAGGATAGCAGAACGCTATCCTCTCAGTCGTCGGACTTCGAAACAGGGGGTAGCGCACGAAATCCCGAGTTGCGTGAGGAGTATTCGTCCGATCGTGCAAGGATAGCGGACAGTGGTGCACAAGTCTAACATGTGACGTATGGCGAGCACCGTGCTGATCGAGGCGTGCGTGGAATCCGCCGAAGCCGCCGTCGCAGCCGCCGAAGCGGGCGTCGCCCGCGTCGAGCTGTGCGACAACCTCGTGGAAGGCGGTACCACACCGAGCGCGGGGACGATCCAGCTCGCGGTGGAGCGGCTCGGGATCCCCGTGTTCGTGATGATCCGTCCGCGGGGCGGCGATTTCGTCTACACCGAGCTGGAGTTCGCGATCATGTGGCGGGATATCGAGGCCGCGAAGCAACTTGGTGCGGCAGGGGTGGTGCTGGGCCTGCTGCAGCCGGACGGAACCATCGACCGCGATCGCACCGCACGCCTGCTCGACGTCGCGCATCCGCTTCCCGTGACCTTTCACCGTGCCTTCGATGTCACGCGCGACCCGGTGGAGGCGCTCGACGTGCTCATGGGACTCGGGGTACCACGGCTGCTCACCTCCGGCCAGCGGCCGCGAGCGGTCGAGAGTCTGCCGTTGCTGCGCACGCTGATCGAGCGCGCGGGAGGGCGGCTCGTCGTCATGGTCGGCGGTGAGATCACCCCCGACAACGCCGGGGACATCGCGCGGGCGACAGGCGCCGCCGAGCTGCACGCGCACGCGCCGGCCCGGTTCCCGAGTCCCATGAAGTATCGAAGCCCCGGTGTTCCCATGGGGCGGGCCTACGAACCGGAGGACTACGTGCGCCTCACGGCCGACACGGCGGCGTTTCGGAAGATCGTCAACGAGGTATCCGATTTCTAGACCGCTGTGAGTCGCCAACCGATCCAGAAGAGGGCAAAGCTCGCGCCGACGAGCAGGACCGCCAGGACGATAAACAGGCGGCCGATGCGCCCGGCGAACTTGCCCGTGTAGACGGCGCGTCCCTTGATGATCCAGGAACCGGGCGGCGGGAGCCGGTCGCTCGCGACCACTCGGATGCCGAGCCATGCGAGGTAGGCGGCAACGGCAACGTTGCCGGCGGTGAGAATCGAGAGCAGCGCGCGCAGCGAAGCAGCCGCGCGCCGCGCCGCAGCCTCCGGGTTCGTAGCTGCCGCCGCCTGCAACTCCGCGACGTGGCGTTGGACGGCCCCGCCGAGCGCCCAGACGAGGGCGCCCGCCACCGCCAGCGCGGCAATCCCGATCACCCGCACGCGCCAGTCACCGAAGTCGATCTCGCGGTACCCGTCGATCATTGGATCCTCACGGTCCGCTGTCGTTACCCGTTGCACCAGTGGAGACGCCCGGCGTGGACGTTGCCGGAGGTGGTCCGGCACGGCGCCGGACGCCGGACGATCGACGGGGGCAGACACTGTGGTGCCCGCCCCCGGCGGTTCGAGAAGCGATGGTGGCGCTCAGAGGCCCAATGCCGCCGCTGCCCGGTCGTACTTCTCCGGTCGCACGTAGAGCACGTACCCGTAATTCCCCTTCCCGTCCGCCACGGCGTTCGAGGCGTAGATGTTGACCTTGGCGTCGGCGAGCTTCTCGTGAATGCCCGCGAGCGCACCGAGATGATCGTCCCCCTGCACGAGCAGTGCCCGGTGCGGGCCGTCCAGTGTCAATCCCGCTTGAGTCGCGGCCTGCTTGAGCTTGTGCGTGTCATCGGGGAACAGGGTGATCTGCGTGCGCATCGGGCCCACCGGCACGGCGACGAAAGCCAGCAGGTTCACGCCCAACTCGGCGAGCTGGGCCAGAATCCTGTAGCCCTCACCGGGCTCGTCCTGGATGGCGGCGTAGAAATAGTCGACCCGTCGGATCGCGGTTGCCATGACATCCCTCCTTTCTCCCTCACCTCGGTGGCGCGTGGAGCGAGCGAGGCGACTCCATCACTCCTTCGAAGATAGCGCGCCTCCCCGTTGCGGCGCACGTCGCCTCCCGATCGATTCACTCGGGGATGCCGATCAGGATCGACGCAGCCTGCCGAAGAACTGGCTGCGCACCTTCGCGACCTTCGGAGCAACGACGGACTGACAGTACGGCTGGCTCGGGTTCCGCACGAAGTAGTCGTCGTGGTACGCCTCGGCCGGGTAGAACGTCTCGAGCGGGACCACCTCCGTCACCACGTCACCATCCCAGAGTCCGGCGGCCACGACGTCCGCAATGGCTCCCTTAGCCGTTGCCCGCTGGGAGTCGGTGTGGTAGAAGACGGCGGAACGATACTGCGTGCCGACGTCGTTCCCCTGGCGATTGAGCTGCGTCGGGTCGTGTATCGTGAAGAACACATCCAGCAGATCGCGATAGGTGATGACCGCTGGGTCGAACGTGATCTGTACGACCTCCGCGTGGCCGGTCGCACCGGCACAGACCTGCTCGTACGTCGGATTTGGCACGGTGCCCCCCGTGTACCCGGACTGCACGCGCTCGACGCCCTCGAGTTGCTGGTAGGCGGCCTCGAGGCACCAAAAGCAGCCGCCGGCCAGGGTCGCGGTTCCCAGGTTGTCGTCGCCCATGGTCACTCCGTTGCTCGCATCCCGATGGTTGGTCCGACCCTGTACCGCGTGAACCGGGCTAGAGTTCCACGAATCCGGCGGGGAGGCCTTGTGGCGCAACCTGGAGCTCACGAGCGGAACAACCGCGCGACACCTCCGCGGCCTGCAGTTCGCTCGGCATGGCAAACCTCCCAACCCAGGCGTCCGCTCACTGACGCCCGCGACGGTGCCGCGCGGTTGTTCCGCTATTCGACTGCCGACGGCGACGCCCGCTACACCCCCTCGACCAGAATCATCTCGCTCCTCGCGGTCTCCGCCCGGAGGGCCTTGGCGGGACGGTACTCCTCCGACGACCACCATTCCTTGGCGCGCTCCACGCTCGGAAACTCCAGGACGACGATCCGGTGCGGTTCCCAGCTTCCCTCCAACCGTTCGGCCGGGCCGCCCCGAACGACGTAGCGGCCGCCGTGGGCGAGAACCGTGTCGTGCGCCATGCGCTTGTAGTCCTCGTAGCGCACGGGATCCGTGACGTCGACGTCGACGATGATGTAGGCTGGCATACGGGCTCCTCGAAGTCGGTGCGACCCCAATATGGGCCGGTCTGTCCGGGGCGAAGCTACGTCCATCCTGTCTGCGGCGCCACGTTCTGGACCCTTGGAGGAGCGCGGCACGGTCTCTAAATTCCCGCGGTCCAATCACCGACGAGGCCACCTCGGTCGGCGATGCGTTTCAAGATCTCAGAGGAGGCAGGGCGATGCAGCGGATGTGGCGCAGGAGCGTGGTCCTTATTGGATGTGTCAGCGCGCTCGGTATGTGGGCCAGCCCAGCCGAGGCCCAGGACGAGCGAGAGCTCGGCTGGTTCCTCGACATGGAGCTCACGGCTGTCTGGACGGCGGGCAATGCGCAGACGAGTACCTTCGGTCTCGGTGCCACACTCCGTCACGTGTGGGAGCGGATGGAGTTCACGGCGGAGGGCGGTGGCGTGCGATCCCAGACCACCAGGGTGACCCGCACGGCCGTCGGGACGGAAGACAACTTCACCATCCAGACGGAGGAGAACCGGGAGAAGACCGCCGAAGCGTTCTACGCGCGCGGCCGGTTCGACTACTCGATCAGCCCACGGTTCTTCACGTTCGGCGGTGTGGACTGGCTGCGCAACACCTTCGCCGGCATCGACAGCCGGACACTCGCCGTGATCGGCGCCGGGAACACCTGGGCAGACAACGACCGCGTGAAGTTCAAGACGGACTATGGTGTGACGTACACGTTCCAGTCCGACGTCGTCCAGAACCCGTTTCTCAAGTCCAACTTCCCGGGCATCCGGGCCCAGTACGACCTCCTGTGGAAGGCCACGCGCAATACGGAGTTCACCAGTGTACTCATCGGCGACTGGATGTTCTCCGAGGAGTCGGATGCTCCGGACAGCAAGGCGGACTTCCGCATGGACTTCACGAACGCGCTGTCGGTCGCGATCAGCTCCAAGCTCGCGCTCAAGCCGTCGTTGCGGCTGTTGTGGCGTAACGATCCTGCGCTCACCGACGTGCCGCTGTTCGCCACCGACGGAACGCCGGCCGGGGTAGATGTACAGGTTCCCCTGCAGAAGCTCGACAGCTTCTTCAGCCTCGCGCTGGTGGTGAAGTTCTAACGTCACTTCGGCTGGATGAGTTGGGCTGATGAGGGGTGGGGGAACGACGGACGCGTTACACGGGCGCGCGCTCGGACGGCGCCTTCAGCCGCTGAAAACGCCGTGACCACCGGCGGGCGGGGGCGCGCCGGGCGCCCGCCCGTGTTGGCGTCCTAGTCCCCCACCCCTCATCGGCCCAGCCCATACTTTCGGCCTCATCGATGACGCAACCTGACCGGCACCGTCAGACACCTTCCGCTCACTTCCGCGTCGCGAACTTGAGCCCCGACCAGGTCGCGTCGATCGCGCAGATCTTGTAGTCCACCAGGCCGTGTGCCAGCCCGATCCGCCGGACGTCGTTCTGGGTAACGTCGCTCGGCACGCCCGAAGCCTGCTTGGGCCAGGCGATCCACAGGCCGCCGTCCCTCACCTGCGCGGCCATGGCATCGATCCGTTGCTCCAGCTCCCGCCCCGCGGTGACGAACCACATCGTGAGATCCCGCGCGCCGCCACCAGCACGACGATGCTCTGCTGCTTGATGCCCAGCTTGCGGGGCAGCGGAGTGCCGGAGTAGCCGGCGAGGTTCGAGGCGGGAACGTGAAGGTCTTCGCCGATCCGCCGCATGGCCGTGCGCAGCGCCGACCGGACGTTGGACCAGTCGGCGTACGTCGCGTCCGGCAGGACCTCCTTGACGCGTGCGACCTTGTCCGGCGCGCCGCCGCCGAAGACCAGCGGGATGTGGCGGGTGCGCTTGGTGTGCCGCAGGGCGACACCGATGTCGCGCCCGAGCGAGGGCTGACGCGACAGGTCGATCACGACGGCGGCCGGTGGGTCGGCGGCGAGCGCTCGCAGCGTGTGCTGGTCGGCGGGGCCGACCTCCAGTCGGTATCCAGCCGATGCGAGCACTTCGACGTGCTCGCCGATGTCGCTGCGTCGAGCGATCACGCGCAGCCGCCGACGCGGCGCCTTACGACCCATGGGACTCTCCCCGCGCGGCACGCGCCAGCAGCATGATCTGGCCGCCGTGATACAAGTCGTGCTGGACCGTACCGTGGAGCTGCAGGTAGACCGTGGTGAACCCCGGGACGATGGGTTCGTCCAAACGCGCGTCGTCCAGCTGCTCCATGGCCGCGAAGAGTCGCCCGTGC
>JBDGYA010000171.1:0-4005 GCA_039584325.1 Gemmatimonadota bacterium | reverse complement strand
GGCTCCATCGCCGTGGCCGATGCCGGGAACGCACGGGTCGCCGTCTACAGTCCGTCGGGACAGCTGCGTCGCTCCCTTGGCCGAGAAGGAGACGGGCCTGGTGAGTTCAGGGCGCTGAGCCACCTGTTCGTGTTCGGCGATACGATTGCCGTCTACGACCAGGTCGCCCTCAGGTTCACGCACTGGTATGCGACCGAGGACACACCGCGATCGTGGCGCTATCTGAGCTACGGCGACGCACCGCCGACCGTGCAGGGGGCCTTCTCCTCCACGGAGTTCCTGCTGACGTCGATCGGGCGCACGCCGGCGGATGCGCGAGGTCTGTTCGTCGATCAGGCCGATCTCCTGCGCCACACCCTCTCCGAGCCGGAACCGCAGGTGCTCGGGCGCGGTCCCCATAGGTATCTCTACTTCTTCGGAGAGCGTGGCAAGACCACGACCTACCGCACGCCGTTCTTCGGCGCGACGTCGTACGCCGTCGCCGGTGGGGCGATCGTGACCGTCCCGCTGCACTCGGCTCGGATGCGCTTCCTGGATCCGATGGACGGACGTGAGGTCGCTGCGTTCCAACTGCCGCTCGAGGAGCGCGCGTTCGACCGACGGGAGATCACCCGGTATCGCGACGCGCTGCTGGACCGTGCGGGTGACGCCGCGACGGCGAGCCGGATCCGCGACGCGTTCGACGGCATCGAGCCGCCAGAGACGGCTCCAACGGTGCGGGACCTGGTCGTCGTGGGCGAGTTCCTGTGGGTCGAGCGATTCCCGAGGTTCGGCGAGTCAGTGGTGATGTGGGTAATCGTCGATCCGAACGCGCGGCGCGCCGTAGCGACGCTCGAGCTGCCGGCGGGCAGCCGGCCGATGAGCGGACGCGGTGACTCCCTGCTATTGGTCGAGCGCGACGAGTTCGACGTCGAGACGGTGGTCGTGAGGACCGTGGTTAAGCGCTGAACGTCGGGAAGGTATGATGAACCCGGGACCTACTCCGCCAGGGCTCACGCTCGAAACCGAACGGCTGGTGCTGCGGCCGTTTCGAGACGACGATCTCGATGCCTACGCCGCCATGTGTGCCGACCCGGAAGTCGTGCGCTACATTGGGGCCCGCTCCGTGCTCAGCCGGGAGGATGCCTGGCGGCAGATGGCGATGTTCATGGGCCACTGGCAGCTCCGCGGGTTCGGCATCTGGGCGGTGGAGGAGCAGGCGACCGGCGCACTGGTGGGCCGTGTCGGCCTCTACTTTCCCGAGGGGTGGCCCGATCGCGAGCTGGCGTGGACGCTCGCCCGTCCGTACTGGGGCCGTGGCTTCGCGCTGGAGGCCGCGCGAGCCGCACTCGCGCATGCGTTCGATACGCTCGAGTGGCGCCGCGTGATCAGCCTGATCGACCCGGACAACCACCGCTCGATTCGTCTGGCCGAGCGGCTGGGCGAGCGTCGTGAGGGGGAGGTGACCCTGCGAGGCCACCGCCTGTCGCTCTACGCGATCGAGCGTGACGCCTGGCGTGCCGTGCACCGCGCGCGAGGAGTCGAGGAGGGCGGCGGGGTGGGTTGATGCGAGCCGCCGGGCGTACTGGGGCTTGCGTCACCCTCCCTGCTGCTGAGCCTCGACCGGTACTTCCAGACCAAGACGATCGCTCCTTGGACGTTCCCCCATTGGGTGTTTGGCTATTGGATATTGCACCCCGGTGCGTGAGCGACTCGGGGTTCGGTCATCGCACCACCTCGTACACGACCACTCGTTCCACGTCCAGTTCGTCCCGCTCGACCCCCACCACGTCGCCGTCAGGCATGAACGCGATCGGTGCGGGGACGTCGGTCGCCGTGCCGGCGTACTCGCGTTCGGGGGAGAGGACGTCGAACGTCCCCAAGGACTCGACACGGGGATTGCGACGCACCCAGATGGTGCCGTCGGGCGCGGCGAGAATGTCACGGACGGCTGGCACGAGGTCTCCGAAGCCCACCTTGGACACCAGTCGCTCTGTGGTCATCTCGCAGGGACCGGCCGTCGCGTCATTGCGAAACTCCAGAGCGGCCAGCTCGGCTATGGCAGGCACTGGCTCGACGGCGCGGCGCAGGCTCCGCACGAGGGCGGTATCGCGGTAGACATCGATCACCCAGCCCGGCTCCGTGTTGGCCAGAATGCGTTCGCCGGACGCAGTCCACTCGATACTCGGCGCGAACACCTGTTGCGCGAGGACGACGGCGTCGCAGTCGTCGTACCGGACTTGCGTCCATTCCACGTGTGGCACCGCCGCGATCACGAGCGTATCGGTATCCCGACTGACGGCGAGCGTGCGTTCCCTGCCATCCGCCGCGTTGGTGAAACTCCCCCGCCGGCCCGCACCCCCGCCGGCACGCGGGCCGTCGCGCATGACCCGCGCGAGCCCGAAGTCGGCGACCCAGGCGCGGCCGCTGTCGCGCTCGAGCAGGATGTTCTGGGGCTTCAAATCCCGATGCACGACGCCCCGCTCGTGCGCGTACGCCACCGCGCGCGCCGCGTCGTGGAGGATGCGCGTCACCTCGCCGACGGGGAGCGCCCCCTCGGCGATGATGCGGTGCGCCAGCGTCTCGCCAGGGATGTAATCCATGGCGTAGTAGGCGAAGGGGCCGGCCTCGTCCACCGCGTGGATCGGCATGATGTGGTCGTGCCTCAAGCGGGCGGCGATGCGCGCCTCCCTGAGGAACCGCTC
This sequence comes from Gemmatimonadota bacterium, assembly GCA_039584325.1. Taxonomy (GTDB): domain Bacteria; phylum Gemmatimonadota; class Gemmatimonadetes; order Gemmatimonadales; family GWC2-71-9; genus JAOTVV01. Next base: position 1,321 of record JBDGYA010000171.1, on the reverse strand, counting down.
GCGCCGCGCAGGCGTGGCCACGGCCGGCGGCAGGATCTTGAGAGCCACGAGACGGTCGAGTGCCGTCTCCCATGCCAGGTACACGATGCCCATGCCGCCCTTGCCCAGCTCGCGCTCCAGCGCGTAGCGCCCGCCGAGCGCCTCCTGCAGCGCGAGCACGGAGTCGTCGAGCCGCGCGACGGTGCGCGGGGTTCCGGCTCGGGCTGGGAGAGTGCTGCGTCCATGCTGGTTCCTCCTGGGCCGGTCATGGCCGTGCCCGAATATGGACGGATGGGCGGACGGATGGACGATGAAGACGTCAGGAGTTCCCGCTCGGCAATCGCCAATCGCAATTGCCAATCACCAATCTGCACTCCCGCGCCCACGGCCGCCCCTCTCATACCGGAGCGTCTGCAGCGCCGAGCGGGGTTCCGTCCGGCCACTGCAGTGCCGGTGGAGGGGAAGCTCGGAGACCGGGCACCGCACTGACGTGCCCTCCCGGACCCCCGCTCGGCAGCTCGTGTTGGGCGTTCACAGTTCCCCACCCGGTTCTGACCAGGGCGCGTGACCAACCGCCGATCCCCAATCGCCAATCGCAGATCGCCAATCGCCAATCTGCACCAGCACAGACCGCGCGCCGGGACTCGAACCCGGGGCCGAAGCCCGCCCTCGGCCCACCGTGGATATGGCGGTTCCACGGCGGTCTCCCGACCGTACGCGCGGTGTCCCGCATCTGCTTCCCGCTACAGCACGAGCGTGACGGTGGCGCTCGGCGCGCCGTCGCCCGCCTTGTTGACCGCGAGCACGCGGTAGTGCAGCTGCACTCCGCGCGGCTGATTGCTCATGAGCTGCTCGGTGGCGGTCGTGGTGCCGGCGTCCTCCCAGGGCGCGCCTTCCTGACGGCGCTGGATCCGGTAGAACGAGGGCGCGCCGCCGTCGGCGGGGGGCTTCCACCGCAGGATGGCCCAGGTGTCACCTTCCGAGACGACGGTGATGTCCCGGGTCTCGCCCGGCGGCGGCAGCGGGGTCCCATCGCGACGCGTGCTCCACCCCAGCCGGCTCAGCTTCTCGGGCTCCTCCCGCACGGCGAACTCGGCGTACTTGAGATTCGCCTTCAGGCTGTCCACCAGGTCCTCCAGCGCCTCGTCCTTGGCGGCGTGCTGTTCCCGGGCGGTCGTCTCCGCGGCGACCGCCGCGGCGCTGGCGGTGTGGAAGGTGCCGAGCTTCACCTTCAGCTCTTCGGCGGGCACCGGCGGCGCCGGAAAATCCTGCGCCGCCTGCTCGAGCCCGTCCGTCACCAGCACCGCGAGCGCCGCGATGTCGGCTTCGGTTCTGGGAAATC
>JBDGYA010000094.1:0-9296 GCA_039584325.1 Gemmatimonadota bacterium | reverse complement strand
ACTGTATGAGGGCATGATCGTGCCCACGCCTGCCGCGATCGCCGTGACGTACCCCTCCATGTGGATGCGCCGGAGCTCTTCCTCCGTCAGCGGCACGTCCCCGCGGTCGAACGGGAACGTCCTCCCGTCCGGCGTTGTGACTCCCGTGTTGATGACCGTCCCGCCGTCGCCCGCCAAGTGCTTGGCGCACGCAACGACTCGGCTCGCATCGCTGAGATCACTCCCCTGCAGCCCTCGCACGGCAGCCGCCCCCAGCTCCGCGACCAGGGCCGGCTCCTCGGCGAACCCCTCGTAGGTGCGGCCCCAGCGATCGTCTTGGGGCACCGACACGCTCGGAGAGAAGTTCCAGTTGATCCCCGTGGCCTTCACTTCCTTGGCCGTGATGCGGGCGATCTCCTCCACCAGCTCGGCGTTGCGCGTTGCCCCGAGACCGATGTTGTGCGGAAACACCACGGCACCGATGACGTTCGAGTGCCCGTGCACGGCGTCGACGCCGTACAAGAGCGGAATGCCCAACCGTGTTTCGAGGGCCTTTGACTGGTACATTTCGTACAGGGCCCGCCAGTCCTCGAAGCTGTTGGTCGCCGGATCCGAGCCGCCGCCACTTAAGAGCGATCCCACCATGTATTCGCGCACGTGGTCCACGTCTTCCAAGAATTCCTGGTCGGGCTGCGTCATCTGGCCGACCTTCTCGTCCAGCGTCATCTGAGCCAGCAGGTCGTTGACGCGGTCGTCGAACGAGGTATAGAGGGCCTGGCCGTAAGGCCGTTCGGGGGTCGTGGTGCACGCCGCGAGGAGTATGGCCATCGCGATAAGACCAGTGCGTCTCATCTGCAGTCCTCCAGGAAAGCCCCAGACACCGACGCGAGCCATCACGACCTACCCACCGTCGGAATCAGGGCGGTTGAGCGAAAACGTTCGTTGAAAGAAGCGACTCGCACGAGGCTTCGAGTCTGCAAGTAAGTATATCCTCCCGAGCGCGATCCTTCATGCACCCACCGTCGTTGGGTACCGTTGGGCAACTCGTTGGCTCCAGTTATCTTGTGAGTTCGGGAGGGCTAGACCTAACTGGTAAGGCAGCGGTCTTGAAAACCGCCGGGCGCAAGCCCTTCGGGGTTCGAGTCCCCGGCCCTCCGCTCCACGCGGGGTCGGCTTTGCCGGCCCCGCGTTGTCGCGTTGGCCCGCGTGCTCGCGCGCATCTCGGGCCGCCCCCTGCGGGGCGACTCTCGCTGACTGCGTCGAGTCCCCGGCCCTCCGTGGGGTTTGCGGCCTTTTCCGTTTTCTGTAGGGCGCATTTTTGGGAAGGTTTTGGGGAAGGTCTTCCACTTCGCGTGCGCGTCCCGTCGACTCCCCCGCCCCGGGCCGCATCGGTACGTCAGCTCCTGCTGCGTCCGCCAGACCGAGGCTCTTGGGTTCTCCGCCGGTTTGTACCTCGACGAGACTCGCGTCCCGCCGCTCAAGCCGCGACAGCACCCCCAACGGGCGTTGCCCGACGCCGCAGGGGTTGGAACTTCAGGTAGGTCGCCGACCGCCACACCCATTCGAGTGGTCCGAACCGGAAGTACCTGAGCCACACCACGCTGAGTAGGATCAAGAGCAGGTAAATGATCAGCGCGATCCCGAAGATCGGCGCAGGGCCAAGCCGCAAGAATCCACCAAAGCCGAATCCCTGAAAGACGATCGCGAAGAGAATCGTCTGCATCACGTAGTTCGTAAGCGCGGTCCGCCCGACGGCTGCGAGCGGTGTGAGTAAACGGCGTCCCCACGGATGCCTGAACACTTCGATGATGAGCGCCGCATAGAAAAGCGAGAGTGCCGATGCGCCAAACACCCACACTGCGTCCGCTGCAAGAGCAATGGCGGGATGCACTTGGTCGTCCGGTACGAGCCAGCCGGAAAGCGATGCCGCCAGCCCCAGGCCAAGGCCCCACCACAAGACCCTCCGCACGAACCCCCGATGCTTTTCGAGATTGTGTAGGATCTTCCGTTTGCCGATGTAGAGGCCCAGCAGGAACAGGGGGAACATGGCGAGCATCGATTCGGCGTGACGATAGGCCTCCAACTGGAACGAGGGCAACGCGCCTCGCACGATGCCTTCGCTCCTCATGGCCAGAAAATCGAACACAGACCCGTGAGCGCGTATCCGGCGAGCCGCCTCGAGATGATCGGTGTTCGCCGCTTGGACGAGTAAGCTCTGCTGTCGCGCTTCTGTGGCCGTTGCCGGATCCGGCGGCGCGTGCTCCTGGTGGACTCGTGACAGATACTGATCGGCCGGAAACACCATCATGAACAAGATGGCGCACACGAGAAGGGTCCTTGGAGAAGCCTTCCGAAAGAGGATCAGTGCCAAGCCCAGCCAGGCATACACGTCGAGTATGCTGCCGTAGACGAACATGTGGAGCCTGCCGATCACGAGCAGGACGAATAGCCGGCGCAAGTAGACCCGGACGAAAGGGACGCCCTTCTCCTCGGCGCGGCCCATCTGCACGGCGAAACCGAGCCCGAACATGAACGTGAAGAGGCGCCACGACTTCTGCTCGAAAAAGAAATTCTTCGCCCAATATGCGAACTCGTTTCCTGCATCGATCCAGAGCCCGTCCACGAGCGCGCCGAAATTCATCATGTTGATGAGCAGGACGCCCCAGAGCGAGTAGCCGCGGATGACGTCCAGGACCTCGATCCGCTCCCCCGGCTTGGTGGGGCCGAAGAACTGGTTGTCGCTTCCGGCCGTCATTCAGTGGCCCCGGCGAGTGCCTCAAACAGCCTATCGCCGTTCGGAACGATCTCGAGCAGTGTGCCCCTAGCCCCCGCCAGGAAGATGCGCCCGTCATTGGTGATGTGGGCGTCGTTGATGGGCTCGAGCGTGGGCGCTTGATACCGCGTCCACGTCACTCCACCATCGATTGTGACCAGCACCGCACCGCGAAGGCCGCCTAGGATTCCACGGTTCTCATCGACGAAGTAGACGACACGCAGCAAGTCTTCCCCTCCCGTGTCGACCCGCGTCCATGTGAGGCCTCCATCTCTCGTCTCCAGTAGCACGCCGGAGTTCCCGGTGGTCCATCCATGACGCTCGTTGAGGAAATGCAGCCCATAGAGTCGCCGGCACGTGCCGCTCTCCACGATGGTCCACGTGCGTCCCGCATCGGTCGACCGCACGACCATACCACCCCCACCCACGGCGATGACCGTCGACGCATCGAGAAACGCAGCGCGGAAGAGCGCGTTCACTGTGGGAGACGTCACCAGAACCCAGTCTTCGCCGCCATTCTCCGTCCGGTGAATGATCCCCCAGAGCCCGACCGCTACGCCCACGTCGAGATCGTGAAACGCAACTCCGTACGTCCAGGTCCGCACGCCGGGCTTCTCTTGCGCGTGCCAGGTGCGTCCTCCGTCCGTCGTATGCGAGAACCCCTCTCCCACGGCCCATCCGTGGGCCGGATCGGCGAACGCAGCGCCGAACACGTGCCCTTCCGGCGCGTTGTCCGGGCGGTGCCAGGTGTCGCCCCCGTCATCCGTCACCAGCGTGTAGCCATCGCGGCCAAGCGCGATTCCTTCTCGGGAGCGCGGAAAGCGAATCTGAAAGAGTCCGGAAAACCCTCCCTGGGTGGCCCCGTCCCACTCCGAGCCGCGATCTCGCGTCACGAGTAGTGTGGCGTCGGCTCCCACCGCGAGACCGGTCTCCCCGGCGAACGAAACAGAGGCAAGCCAGGACGACACCACCGCGTCGAGTGCCGTCCACGTCGCACCGCCGTCGTGCGACTCGAGCGTGGTCCCAGTCTCTCCCACCGCGATCGCGTGGTCGGGCCCGGTGAACGACACGCTGTAGAGACGTCTGTCCGCGCCAGGCTCGACCGATTCCCACGTCGTGCCCCCGTCCGTGCTGCGGAGCATGACAGGGCTAATCCCAAAGAACCGTGCGTCTCCGCCGAGCGCGATCATCGTTTCCTCCCGGCAGGCGACCCCGCGCAGTGTCCGGCGCGTGCCACTCGAGACGGCGTCCCAACTCGCGCCACGGTCTGTGCTGCGCAGGATGGTCCCCCGGTCGCCAACCGCGACGCCGGCGTGATCGGCGAAGCACACGCCCTTGAGATCGCGCGCGGTCGGGGTAGTCACGGTCACCCACGACACACCCCCATCCTCGCTTCGGAGCACTGTGCCGCCCTCACCCACGATCACCGCGGCACCTGCCCCAGCGACGGCCGCGCCACGTAGGTCCGCGTTGGTGCTGCTGGCGACGGCCGACCACGTCACCCCACCGTTTTCTGTGAGGTAGACCGCACCGGAGTCACCGGCTGCGATCCCCGCAGCGGTCGTCGCAAACACGAGTGCATGGAGCGGCACCGGACGCCCGACCCACGATACGGACCAGCGCTGTCCGCCGTCTGTGGTGCGGACAACGCTGCCGGCGTCTCCCACTGCGAGCGCGACCTCATCGCTCAACACTGTAGCGGCATAGAGCTCGTTGCCTTGGGGAAGCGGGTGGAGCCAGCGCCACTCGGGAGCAGTTGAGTCCTGTGCCAGCAACGTGAGGGAAAGCGACACCAGAGCGACAAGGCGAGCCATCGTGCCAATCCTTCCACCGGGGATGACGGGTCGGCCATCGACGGGAATGGTCTTGTCGACGTTCGCCCACAGTGGAGCGCGATCAGTCCAAACGCAAGAGTCTTAGACCCACCACAACCGAAGTGGAACGGTCGCGTATAGGCCTGGCGATCTGTGACTTGGTCTGCTGGTCACAACCCCACCCCGGCACCCCAACTGCCAACCGCACCACCTTACACTGGCGGTCAACGAATGACTCCCCTGCCGGCTTTCGGGTTTTGGGAAGGTTCTTGGGAAGGTTTCGCTGCCAACAGATGCAAAGAGATGCAAAGGAATGAAAAAGGGCCGGCGTCCAACCGCCCGCTACTGCAACGATTTGCTAAGGAAAGCAACGAAAAGACAAGACTCGCCAAGAACTTGAAAACCGCCGGGAGCAATCCCTTGGGGGTTCGAGTCCCCCGCCCTCCGCTGCGCGCGGGAACGGTTTTCCACCGACCCCGCGTTTCCGCGTCAGTTATCAGTTGTCGGTCTTCAGTTATCGGTGATGGCATCAGCTGTCAGCCTTCGGCCACCGGCAGTCCCGAAGACTGACAACTGTTAACTGACAACTCCCACAGACCATCGCGCGGGACGCCGAATCCGAAGCCCAACACTCGCATTAGAAGCTTGCACCCTCACACTCCCGTGACACATTGGAGAGAAGAATCTTCCCGTCGGTGGCCTCACTGCCTCCGCCGCCCGACTGACGCCGCAGTACGACGCCCGCCCGACGACGAGGTCGTTCGACCACCGCGTGTGAGCTGACGCCGACCTGGACACCTCGTTCCGGAGGGGAGGACATGTCGATGAGAATCCAGTTGCTGGCGATGAACGTTGTGCGCCAGGCAATGGCACTTGGGTGCGCGGGCCTGGTGTTGATCACCAACGTCGCGGCTCAGGAGCGCGTTCCCGCCGGTGACTATCCGCCGGTCGCGCTCATGAATACGGAGGTGCGGCGGCTGGAGGCCGATGCTGTGGAGGGAATGGAGTATCTGCTTTTCGTGAACCTTCCCGAGGGCTACGACGCCTCTGAGGTTCGCTACCCGGTCGTCTACCTGCTCGACGCCTGGGACGAGTTTGGGATACTCGCTCAGGCGTACCGCTGGCAGGTACGCGCGGGCCTGATCCGACCGTCCATTCTGGTTGGAATTTCCCACGAGGGGGAGTTCTCCGATTACACGTTCAATCGTGCGCGGGACTTCACGCCGACGCTCGTGCCACAAGACTCCATGCCACCGTGGATGCGGACTGTGGTGCCCACTTCAGGTGGCGGACCGGCATTTCTTCGTTTCCTCGAGGACGAGCTCATCCCGTTCATCGAGTCAGCATATCGGGTGGATCCGGCCGAGCGGGTGCTCGTCGGACAGTCAGCAGGTGGGCTGTTCGCCACCTGGGTGATGTTTACTCACCCAGGGCTGTTCTCTGGCTTCGGGATTCTGAGTCCCGCCGTATTCTGGGACGACTGGACCGTTCTCGATGACGAGCGGACGTACGCGGCGACGCACGGCGACCTGCCGGCCAGGGTGTTTCTGGCAGTCGGCGGTCAGGAGGGCGGCCCGTTCATGATGGCGTTCGACCGCCTCAAAGCAGCGCTGGAGTCGAGAGGCTATCCGGGTTTGTACCTCAAGGCGCATTCTTTCCCGGACGAGGAGCACGTATCGGTCATCCCAGCCGCGTTTTCCAGGACCTTGCGGGTACTGCTCTCCGAGCCCGATGACGAAGACTGACGAGTCCTCCGCTGGAAGCGGGATGCATGGAACCACACCCACCGGTGCTGCGGTTCGGAGCTACGGAGATAGAAGATGAGCGAGAATCCTCAATCAGAGTGCGAGCGTGGGGAGATCTCCCGCAGGAATTTCGTCAGGGCTGGCAGTACCGCGGTGGCTGGAGGGGCGATGTTGGGAGTCGGTGCAGAACCCGCCGGTGCCAGGGCCGCGCCCGCCTTGTTCCCGGCACCGGTGCAGGGGCAAACCCGCGTCAAACGCTACCGCACGCTCGGCCGAACCGGTTGGCAGGTCTCCGACATCAGCATGGGGACTGGCGATCTGTCAGAATCCGCGCTGGTGCGCCAAGCCTATGACATGGGTGTCAACTACTTCGACACGGGGGAGTTCTATGCGAACGGCGCGGCGGAGAGCGCGCTCGGGGAAGCGATGCCACACCTTGACCGGGAGAAGATCTTCATTTCCTGCAAGGGTCTCCCGTTCGAAAGGGGCGATGCTGACGAGACGCTCCCCACAGAGGAAGAGATCATAGGTCGTGTCCGCGGTAGTCTCGAGCGCCTCCGGACCGATTACGTGGACGCCTACTCCCTGTACCAGCCGAGGACACTCGGAGCATTGGACTACACTGGCTACCACTCGGCCACGGCTCGTCTGAAGGCCGAGGGGCGTGTTCGGTTCACTGGTGTTTCCCACCACAGCGCCCCGCCGGAATGGGGAGACAGCATGACCGATATGCTGTGCGCCGCTGCCGAAGACGGCCGTTTCGACATCGCGCTGATGGTGTACAACTTCTTGAATCACGACGAGACTGATCGAATCCTCGCAACGTGCAAAGCCCACAACGTCGGCACGGCAGCGATGAAGACGGCTCCGGGAATCCTCCACCACGAGCCATTCGATCCCGACAACCTTAGCGATGAGCAGGTGCAGTATCTCGATTGGTTGATGGAACGAGGGAGCAGTCGCGAGGAGGCGCTGGCTGCTGTCGAGAGCAACGTGCAACGTCAAGAGGATGTGTACGAGCGCACGCGCACCTTCGTCGAGCGCTACGGCGTGCAGACCGAGGACCAACTCCGACTCGGCAGCATCCACTGGGCCATTCAGGACCCCGAAATGCACACGGTGTGCGTGACCTTTGCCGATTTTGACCAAATCGACAGAGTCGTCGCGCTCTCCGGTACGGAACTCACGCCTGTCGAAGAGGGAATGCTGGACGCGTTCGGTCTGTCGTTGAATGATCAGTACTGTCGCCACGGGTGTTCTGAGTGTGCGTCAGACTGTCCGGACAGTGTGCCGGTCAGCACGATCATGCGCTACGTGTACTACTACACTGGGCAGGGGCGCGAGAAGTACGCCATGACGCGGTATGCGGCTCTCCAGAGTCCGACGGCCGCAGCGTGCCACCACTGTGCGGCGCCCTGTGCTGGGGCTTGTCCGTACGGGATCGACATTCCGTACCAAATGCACCAGGCGCATGGGCTGCTGACTTTGGCGTAACCGAGTCGGTGGCCTCCCGGCCTCCGCCATCAGGGCTCTGCGTCGCCCTGATCCCCCCACATGCTCGCGCGGAGCTCGGCCAATTCCTGTCTCGCGCCCTCGCCCTGCGGCGTCCCGGGAACGAGGTCCGCAAGGCGAGCCAGCTCGGGCATCGCCCGCTGCGGCTCGTCGAGCTTGTGGCGGTACAGCTCGATCAGCTCCTGCGCCACCAGGATATCCTGGCCGAGGGTCAGCTGTGCGTCGAGCCGGGCGCGCCGCAGCCACCGGGCCGCCTCACCGTACGCGTGGAGATCGTCCCGCAGGATCCACGCGATCTGGAGGTACGGTTCCGGCTCTTCCGGGAATTCCACGACGAACGCCTCGTAGGCCTCCACGGCCTCGACGTAATCCCCAGCGGCGCGGAGTGCCTGCGCCCGGGAGTACTCGCGGTGCGCGGGAGTGGATGCGCCGCTCGGCGCGTAGACGGTCTGCGCGGCCCGGCCGGCACCTTCCACGAGCCCCATGATGACGAAGTAGGCGGTCACCCACCCCAGCACGAGCCCGATCAGGCCGGCGAGCGCCCCGAGCTTCCATCCCAGGCCCATGCCCAGGGCCACGCCGCCAGGGATCCCGTACAAAGCGGCTCGGAGCTTGTAGAGGCGCACGGCGCTGTCGGTGTCCTTCGGCCGTCCGGCGTTCGGCTCGTCCGGCCGTTCCGGAAACTTCCGCTGCGGTGGGTGGCGCATCGAGCAAACGTGCATCCCGGCGCCGGCCGCCGGAAGACGTCCGGCAGCAGGACATGCTCGACGTCTCCCGTGGTTCGCTGACTGAGTGAGTGGTGCCGGCGTGGTGCAGCTGGCAAACGAGGAGTCTTAGCAAGCCTCCGGGCGCAAGCCCTTGTGGGTGGATCTGCGCTCGGGCTTCGCCCGTGCTCGATCTGCTGCGCAACGAGTCCCACCGCCGGCACCACCGCACCACACCCTCTTGTCTGGCAGATGCGCAGGTCGTATGTAGATGGCACTTGCTAAGACTCATTAGCAGCGTTTCGCTACGCCAAACGAGCCGGGAGGCAGCTGCCTGCCGGCTCGTTGCAGTGTGATCTCAACGACGCCGCCAGATGGTTCATGGCTCGCCTGCCCTTTCGTCCACTCACCTATTTCTCTCTCGCAGCCTCTAGCCCGCTGACTGCTCGGCCCCTATTGTAGGCCAGAGCCAGCCAAGGTCATGCCGCATGACCGATCTGCTGGAACGCCTCGCGCAGGCCCTCGCCGACCGCTACACGATCGAGCGGGAGATCGGCAGCGGTGGGATGGCGACGGTCTATCTCGCCGAAGACCTGAAGCATCACCGCCCGGTCGCGATCAAGGTGCTGCGGCCGGAGTTGGCCGCGGCGTTGGGGCCCGAGCGCTTCCTGCGGGAGATCGAGCTCACCGCCCGGCTCAATCACCCCCACATCCTGCCGCTGTTGGATTCCGGCGAGGCCGAGGGGCTCCTGTTCTACGTCATGCCGTA
>JBDGYA010000093.1:0-13653 GCA_039584325.1 Gemmatimonadota bacterium | reverse complement strand
TTCGCCGCGACGCTGCCAGATGAAGGCCGTGCGGTTGCGGTAGCTCAGCCGGACCTGAATGGACAGCGGCAACCGGAGGCCGCCCGACGCGAGGGTCGTCTTGATCTCACCTGCGGAGGTTGCCGGCAATCCGTTCTGAGACCGAAAATCGCCTATACCACCCCAGCCGAGCTGGTAGCCGACGTCCGCGTCGAACGGCACGCGGTCGTACGCGGAGTTCAGCTCGCGTGTTCGCGAGAGGTCCGCCGGGAGGAAGACACGGAAGATGCCGGCGACGAGGCCCGAGTCCCCCGCGATCCCCGCACCGAGCCGAGCGAGATCGACCGTGGCACCCAACTCCTGCCGCCTGGAGTTCCCGATGCTCTCCGGAACACGAAACGCTCCCGCCGTGTCACCCTCCACGCGGACCGGGTCCTGACGGTTGGGGTTCCGGTTGAAGTTGAACGCGGTGGACCAGACCGACGTTCTTGCCGAACAGCGAGCGGTTCTCGAACTGCAGCAGCCGTCCGACGACGGTCGAGTCACCGTAGTCCTGGAGGTCGCGCGTGCTCGAGTAGTCGGCCGACAGGGTGAGGCTGTTGAAGGGCCGCAGCTCGACCCCCGCCTGATTGCGCCACAGGTGGGACAGGGAGGGCAGTGGCCGGAGGGCCGTGTCGCCCGCGAGCTCAACCGGCACGCGATACACGAACCGCTCCGCCGAAGAGTAGCTCAGCGAGGAGCTGAAGCGCCATTGGGCGGGATTCCAGCGCAGCCGCGACGAACGGAGCGCGCGTCCGAACTCGCTCTCCGCAATCCAGTCCGGTAGGGCATTCACCAGCCCCACTACAAAGCCAGGCGCTCCAGCCGTGGTCCGCGCACCGGGCGCACTGCCGTAACTCAGCTGAAGGCGGCGGTTCTCGCTCGCGACGGCCGAGAGCGACGTGACGTTCTCGGCGCTCTCCTTGTTGGCGGTGATCGCCCACGGATCGACGAACGCCCGCGTGAAGAAGTCGCTGCCGCGGCGCACGCGGCGCAGGGCGATGGAAAAGGACGTCGCCGAGCCACCCGGTTTTCGGAGGTTCTCCAACTCCCGGGCCCGCACATCCGTCCGGTTGACGTAGAACGGGTCGGCGCTCGTGCGGCGGTACTGGAACGTGAAGGGGACGGCCAGGCCCCAGGACTCCGGGAGCAGCTTGTCGACCCGGAACAACGCCCCGACCCGGGTGGAGGCATCGGTCACGTAGGACGGGTCCTCTCCCAGTTGCCGGAACTTGTCGTCCCGTCTGAGCAGGGCCACGTTGACATCGGCGACGTCGGCCGCCGTCAAACGGACATCGAGCGCCGCCGCGACGCCCGGCGCGTCGTTGACACCCACCAGCCGGATGTCGTCGACCCACAGCTCCGCGATGTCGACCGGGACGGTCTCTTGCGTGCGGAACAGACCCACCGCCACTTCGGATACGGCGGCGAGGTTGGGCGGCGACGTGGCCGGATCCCGCACGTGCACCAGATACGGGCCGTCGCACGCCACGTACGCGGTCGTGTCGCCGCCGCAGGCCGCCGCTCCCGAGGGCGGCTCCCCCTGCAGCCACCGCGACTCCACCTCCGCGCGAAGCACGAGCCAGCGCTCGAGATCGATGCGCACCTCCGGTTCCCACGTGTCGGTCCGGGCGGGCGCCCGATAGAGATAGAAGTTGCGCTCGTCACGGCCGACCTTGATGTAGAACTCGAGATCGTTCTCGTTCCAGCCCGCCCCGCGCCCGCGCGCCCACACGTTGAGTTGCCGGTAGTTGAGAAAGTTGCGATCCGCCTCGGTCGTGAACCGGATGAACGCCTCGGCACGCTCCCCGGCCGCGACCTCGCTGGCGAGGAGCCGCAGCGACTTCTCGTTGATCTGCACCTGTCCCACACCGAGCCCCACGTCGACCGACGGAGGGAGGTCCGACACACCGGGCGGGGGCGTGTAGCCGAGGTCTGCATTCTCCGTCGTCACGATCGATGCGATGACCTCGCCGCGCGGAACGGCCTCGGTGCCGGCAATGCCCGTAAGCGGTCGCTCCGCACGCTTGAGCCACGGGGCACCCACGAGCCGCATGCGGGCGAGGGCAAGCCAGATCTCCTTCTCGAGATCCGCGCCACCCTGGTCGGGGGTCACCATGGTGAGACGCATGGCCTCGACCTGCCGCAGATTGGGCTGTCCGATCTGGATCGTGTCCACGCGGAAGGGGATCCGATACAGCCGCCACGTCAGCGTGCGACCGGCGCCGTCCAGCAGGCTCTCCCCGTCGCGGACGAAGTAGTCATCGCCTCCGACGGGGAACACGAACCGCACGGACGACTCATCGAGCGTTCCGACCTGCACATCCAGCCGGTTGTCGCCGTCGAGGTCCTCGGTATCCACAAATCCGTTGCCGCGCGAGCATCGGGCCGCCTGGTCACCGAGCGGGAAGGCGGCGAGGCCGCTCAGGCCCCTCAGGTCGCACAGCGGAAGCGTGTCGACGACCTCTCCGGTGGTCTCGTTCAGGATGCTGTCGGGGCGGTCTCCGAGTATCCCGGTGTCGTCGACCTGTGCATTGAACACGTTGGTGACCGAGTCCTTCTCGGTGTCGAGGCGGCCGGTCCCCACGAACTGGAAGCCGGTGAAGGTAGTGTCGATCCCGCTCGTGGCGAACGCCGTCGGGGCGAAGGCCACGGCATCCTCGAACACGGTTCCGAAATCGAAGACGAGGAACGCCTCCTGCTCGCGAGCCTGTCGCTGCGCGTCCTCGAGCACCCAGAACTCGAGGAACTCCACGCGGGAGAGATCGATGCCGAGGCCGGACCCACCCCCGAGCGGTTGCGTGATGCTGCGCCAGCGCGGGCCGGGCGTGTGGGGCAGCGTCCAACGAGGCCTTCCGGTCACGGGATCGGGAAGGCCGCCAACCGTATCGGGCTTCAGCGTGAGCCAGAGCAGCGTCTCGACGGTGACGCCCTGACCGACGAGCGTGATCGTCGAGTCGATGTCCTGGGGGCGGAACTGCAGCGCGCCCGAGCCGCTCAGCACGAGATTCTGCCACACGAGCGGTACCGCGTCATCCTCCTCGAATTCGCCGCTCGGCCCGAGGTGCGTGAGTGGCAGCCCCAAGCCCGACGCGGGCCGGCTGCCGGTTTGGAACAGCCGCTCGGTGAGCGTGATGGCGAAGGCGGCCTCGCTCTCGAAGTCCTCGATGTACGCCGCACCGGTGCGGTTCGAATTGGGTGCCGAGAAGGCGACTTCCCCGTTGATTTGGAGCTGCGACGGTACGGAAGTGTTGATCAGCGGCAGGGCGTCGAGAGCGCGGGTGAGGGCATCGGCCCGAAATGCCAGGTCGGTGCTGACGCCTCCGATGAACCCGGCCTCGGGCTCGAAGCCGAGCGTCGGCCGAGTGTTCAGCGTGCGTTCCTGCTGAAAGATGCCAAGCGCGCTGATGTACCCCGACCTCCCGAGGTCGTACACGGTCGAGAGGCCGAACAGCGTCTTGGGTGCCTCGTCGAAGAACTGGTTCTCCTCGAATTGGGCCCGGATGCGCGCGACGCCGCTGAACAGCGCATCGGGGCTGAGGAACGTCACCTGGCCCAGCCCATAGTCGATCTCGTAGTCCTGGCCGCGCACCAGGAGCCGCTCGCCGAGGTAGAGTCGCTCACTGCCGGTCCGAACCTGAATCGTGCCCAGGCTCAGGGTCGAGCGGCTGCCGGCGCCCGTCGCCTCGTATCCGAACTCGAGGTTGAATCGCGGTGCGGGCCCCTGCGTCCGGATGAGGTAGCCTGGCGTGCGGTACAGTGAGTCATTGCGCTCCCCCTCCTGCAGGCGCGTGCTGTCGGCAAACGGCTGCAGGTGCGGGAACACCAAGAAAAGATTGCGCAGCGGCGCGCCATTGCCCGGGTCACGCGCTCTGGGAAAGACGCGGTTGAATTCGTCCAGGGTCGACGGATCCGTCGAAATCGCGAGTCCGAGCAGCGAGAGGTACGTCCCCTGTTGAGTCAGCGGAGTCTCCGAGGTCCCGACACGGAGCGTGAGCTCCAGCGACAGTCGGTCGATGTCCTGGCCGGCGACGCGGTAGACATTGCGCATCTCGTGGAAGTAGGTCGGCACGTCCGGTGCGCGCCGCGGCTCGTGGATGAGCCGCAGCGTGTCACCCGTGCCGTTCACGGCCGGGAACGTGCCGACCGTGTCGCCCCCCACGGTGATGTAGGAGACGGCGAGGAAGTCGTCGGCCCCGAGCCGGGTGCCCATAGCGAACCAGGCAGCGGAAGGATCCAGGTAGTAGTCCTGGCCCTCGACGAGCAGTTCCCAGGTAAATGGCCCCACCCGCTGCGGGCTGTCGTCCCGCGTAGCGACCGCGTCGATACCACCGAGGTTGGCGTTGCCGACCACCTGCCCACCCTGCGCGCGCAGACGGTAGACGCGCGCCTCGGCCACTTGCAGGTCCGGCGGCAGCGTGTCGCGGCCGATGTTCAGCACGTCGATCGCCGGATAGCCCGGGAAGCCCTGCGGATTGACGATGAAGAAGAACCGCGCCTGCTCGAAGTCCAGGTCGCGCGACTCGACGTCGATCGGGAGGGTCGTCGACTCGCCGACGGTGAACTCACGGGTACGAATCGCGGAACCCTTCTGCTGAGCAACGATGCCGCCGAACTCGAACGCACCGAGCTGGGCTTCGGCCTGGACTCCGAAGGAGTTCGTGGGAACGGCCGCCGTGATGAACCGGGACGCGGGTGCCCGGAACGTCACGTTCCCGACCTCGATGCGCCGCAGGATCTCGTCTTCGAGGCCCTGATAGTAGACGTTGATGTTGTTGTTCGCGCTGAACTCCCGCTCCGAGTCGAAGTCCACGTTCACGTGCACCCGGTCCCCCACGATGCCACCGGCACGGACCCGGAACTCCTCGTTGAATGACGGGGTTGGAAAGCCGCCCTGACAGCCCAGCGTCGGGTCGTTGAAATCGCCCGCCGAGCAGCGGGCATTGCGGAGATCGTCGAACCGGATCTCGAGCCGGGCGCTGAGGTCGATGCCCAGATCGGCATACTGTGCCACCGCCCGGCGGATGGCCTGCTGCTCGGGTCGTAGCGGGTCGGCCTCTTCGACCAGGTCTTCCGGCCGTGGGACGTCGGCGAGGCGGCGGCGGCGGCGCTCCGGAGGCTGCGCCTCGAGACCGAGTGCCAGCAGGAGCCGCGACTGCACGCGTGCGGCGCGAGACACCTCTGTCCGATCGCGGATTTCGTCCTGCCACCTCCGGCCGGCCAGGAGCGGCGTCGTGCGGGGCCCGTACCGGCCCCCGGCCTGAAAGCTTGGCGGCAGTCGCAGGGTGAACCCCGCCGGTGGCTCCCTGTAGATCCGGAACCTGGGGCCCTCCGGCGCGAGGGCCTGGACCGAGTCGGCCACGGGCTCCGCTGCGGGCTCCTGCCCAGCGGCCAGCGCCGCGAACAGCACGAGGCCGACGAGAGAGAACACGGCGGAAGAACGGGGCACTCTCAAGAGATCCGCGGGGTACACCTGGTGTGCGGTGAGCGTCGCTGATGCCATCGCCGCTACGAGTCGTTAGAATCTAGTGACAAACGCGGCGTATGAAGATCCTTCCACGATACCTGCTTCGCCAGCACTTGCTGCCGTTCGTGTTCGCGGTGTCCGCGCTCACGAGCTTCGAGTTGCTGCGCCAGATCGCCAAGCGGCTGGGCGATCTGTTGGGGAAAGGACTGCCGACTATCGTGATCGTCGAGTTCTTCGCCCTCACGATCCCTTTCCTCATAGCTATGACCCTCTCCATGTCCGTCCTGGTTGCAGTGTTGTTCACCATCAGCCGGATGGCGGGCGATCACGAGCTGACGGCGATGCGGGCCGGCGGGGTCTCCATCGGCAGGCTCATGCGCCCGCTCCTGCTCGCCGCGACCGTCGTGGCCCTCGTCTCGTTCCTGTTCGGTGACCAGATCTTGCCGCGCACGAACCACCGGCTCCGGAACCTCATGACGAGCATCTATCGGACCAAGCCGACGTTCTCGCTCAAGGAGCACATCATCAACGAGGTGAAGCGGAACAAGCTTGCGCTCCGGGCGGCGCAGATCGACCAGGCGACCTACCGGATGCGCGACGTCACCATCTACAGCCTCGAGCAGGCGCAGCGGAAGCGGATCATCTACGCCGACTCGGGTTACGTCGCCTTCGCCCCGAACGAGGAGGATCTCGCTCTCACGCTGTACACCGGCGCCATCCATGAGTATGACAGCGACGACCCGCGGGTGTTCCAGCAGACGGAGTTCGAGCGGCAGATCGTGCTGGTGCGCGGAGTCGGCAGCGAGTTCACCAGGCGCGAGGAAGCCTTCCGCGGCGACCGGGAGCTGGGCGTGTGCGAGCTGGACGAGACCGTCCGGGAGTCCCGTCAAGAGCAGGCACGCCACGAGCGCAAGGCGGACGCGGCGGAGCACAACTCCCTGCGGTCCCTCGTCGGCCTGCCACCCATCGCGGAGGACACGACCGCCGTGCCGGATCCGGGCCCGGGGCTGTACTGCCAAGCCCTCGGCTGGGTCGGAGGAATCTTCAAGACCGAGGAGCTCGAGGCACAGGAACCGGTCCGGCTGGACCGGCCCGAGGTGGCGCGCGAACTCGACGAGCCCGGGCGTCAGACGGTGCGTCCCCGCCAGTTCCGCCCCGCCCGCGCCTCCGAGGTTCGCGCCTTCCGTGACCGCGCCCACAGCTCGCGCGTCCGGTCGGCCAACTACGCGGTGGAGCTGCAGAAGAAGTACGCCATCCCCGCCGCGTGCATCGTGTTCGTGCTCGTGGGAGTGCCGCTGGCCCTGCGGTTTCCGCGCGGCGGTCTGGGCCTCGTCCTCGGCGCGGGGATGATCGTGTTCGCGATCTACTATGTCGGACTGATCGGCGGCGAATCGCTCGCCAACAAGCTCATCGTGTCCCCCTTCCTGGCGATGTGGGGCACCAACATCCTGATGGCCGCACTCGGTGTCACGGGCCTCTTCCTGGAGCGGCGCTCCGGTGCGGTACCGCGGCATCGGCGGCGGCGGCTCAGCCGGGCGAGAGCCCGCCAATGACGAGCATCCTCGACCGGTACCTGCTCCGGGAGTGGATCCGCATCTTCCTGGTGGCCGCCCTCGGCCTGCCGTTCGTGGTGATGCTGATCGAGCTGGCCGAGAAGCTGGACCGATACCTCGTGCGCGATCTCACGTGGCAGGCCATCGCCATGGGATACGTGTTCAGCGTGCCCGAGCGGGTGTTCCGCATCCTGCCGGCGGCCGTGCTGTTCGCCACCGTCTTCGCGATAGGCAACTTCTCGCGCCACTCCGAGCTGACGGCCGCCAAGGCATCGGGCCGCAGCGCCCACCGCGTGATCCTCCCGGTGCTCATGGCCGCCTTCATTGCCTCGCTCATCGGGCTCGCCGTGGGCGAGATGGCCCCGCCTGCCACCCGCCGCCAGCTCGAGTCGCTGGGCGAGCTGGAGCAGCGCTCGCACAGCAGCGTGCGGTACAACTTCGTCTACCGCGCGGAAGAGGGCTGGGTCTACGTCATCCGCGAGCTCAACGTGCTGCGTCAGTTCATGCGCGACGTCGTGCTGGAGCGCGAGGGCACCGGCGTCGAGTACCCCACCCTGGGCGTTCTCGCCGAGCAGGCGGACTACGACAGTACCACGGGCTGGACCCTCAAACGCGGCCGGTTCCGCGTGCTGTCCGGCACGGATCGCCAGGTGGTCATGGCGTTCGACTCCCTGCGCATGAACAGCCTCGTGGAGCAGCCGCTGGATCTCCTGGCCGAGCCGAAGCGGCCGGAGGAAATGGGATACGCGGAGTTGAGCCGCTACGTCGACGCCCTGGAACGCTCGGGCGGCGACGGACGCCGACTCCGAGTGGACCTGGCGCTCAAGATCGCCGTTCCCTTCACCTGCATCATTATCGCCATCTTCGCCGCACCACTCGTCGTGTCCGCACCTCGGACGGGCAACGCCTTCGGCGTGGCGATCAGTCTCGGCACGGCCATCGTGTTCTTGGTCCTGGTCCAGCTCTCCCGCACCTTCGGCTCCGGCGGCATCATCCCTCCCGCGCTGGCGGCCTGGCTGCCCAACATCGTCTTCGCGCTCCTGGGGCTCTATCTGCTGCGGAAGGCACCCACGTAGGACGGTAGGCTCCCCGCCTCCTTGGCAGGCACCGCATCCTCCGCTACCGTTCGACCCACCATCCACCCGGAGCCCAGGCACGCATGGAATCCTATGGCTGGCTCTCCATCCTCCCACCGATCGTGGCGATCGGGCTCGCGATCAAGACCAAGCAGGTCTACCTGTCGCTGGCCTTGTTCGTCCTCCTGGGCTGGACCATCATGCACGGATGGAATCCCCTGGCCGGCCTGATCGGCTCCGTCGACACGTACATCGCCGCCGTCACCGACGCGGACAACGCCCGGGTCCTCCTCTTCTCGGTGTTGATCGGCTCGATGATCACGCTGACCCAGGCCTCCGGTGGCATGGAGGGCTTCGTTGCCCGCATCGAGGGACTCGGGATCGCCCGCTCCAAGCGGTCGGTCGGGCTCCTCACCGCCGGGGTCAGCATGGCGGTGTTCCTGGAATCCAACTTCGGGCTGCTGGTGTCGGGCTCGATCGCGCGGCCCTTGGCCGACAAGTTTCGCATCTCCCGCGAGAAGCTGAGCTACATCATCGACGCCACGTGTTCACCGAAGTGCATCCTGGTCGGCAGCATTCTGCCCCTCAATGCGTGGGGGGCGTACGTGGCGGCCCTCCTGGCTGCCCAGGGGGTTGAACGGCCCGCCACGATCCTCCTCGCTGCCGTCCCGCTCAACTTCTACAGCGTGCTGGCGCTTGGCCTGGCGCTGGTCGTCATCCTCACCGGATGGAATCTGGGACCGATGCGCGAAGCGGAGCGCCGCGTGACCGAAGAGGGCAAGCTCCTCCGGGACGGCGCCAAACCGATGGTCGCCGAGGACGTGTCGGGCGAACGCGCCAAGGAGGGGGTGCCCCGGCGGGCGATCAACATGATCCTGCCAATCGCGACCATGGTCGGCGTCGTTCCGATCGTGCTGTGGCTGACCGGCAACGGCGACCTCTCAGCGGGAAGCGGATCGGCAGCGGTGCTGTGGGGCGTCATCGCCGGGGTGCTGCTGGCCGTGGTGTCCTACCGGCTGCAGGGCGTGCTGACGATCGAGGAGTCCACCCAGGAGATCATCAAGGGTATCCAGGGACTGGTGCCGCTGGTCATCGTCCTGTCGCTGGCCTTTGCCATTGGCGCCACGACCCGTGCGCTCGGAACCGGCGTGTTCGTGGCGCAGGCCGCCCAGGCAACCCTGCCGACCGCCACGGTCCCCGCGGTGATCTTCGTGCTCGCCTGTTTCATTGCGTGACGTCCTCGCGCTCCATCCGGCGCTCGCCGTCGCCGCCGCACTCGGTGGCGGGATCTTCGGAGACCACTGCTCCCCAATCTCCGACACCACCATCGTCGCCTCGATGGCCTCGGCGACCGACCACATCGACCACGTGCGGACCCAGATGCCTTATGCGATCTCGGCCGGCGTCGCGGCAGTGGTGCTGTTCTTGGTGTTCGGGGCAGTGCTGTAGACGGCGGAGGGGCGGGAACATTGACGGGACGCTGGAGGACGTGAAGCGTGAAACGTGAAGCGGGCCGGCCGGCGGTGACACGGGGATTGAGCGGTTCAGCGGTTGAACCATTGCATCCTTCGATACTCGTTATTCCCCCAGTGGATATTCGACATTCCATTCGTCCATCCGTCCATCCGTCCATCCGTCTATCCGCCCATCCGCCCCCTGGCTAGCTTTCGTCCCATGAAGTCGCTGCGCCTTCTTTCGTTCGTCACTGCGGGCTTCGCCTACGCGGTGATCGTGATCGGCTTCATCGTGCGGATCACCGGCTCGGGCATGGGGTGCGGGGACGACTGGCCCACGTGCAATGGCCAGATCATTCCGACGCTCGACAGCGCGGAGGTGGTGATCGAGTTCGGCCACCGCCTGGCTGTGATGGGGCTGGGGCTGCTCGTCTTAGCCGTCGTGCTGGTGACGCTCGCCAGCCGGAACGAACCGGGGGCATCAGGGCGCGGGGGGACGGTCCGGCCGGCGCTCCTCGCGCTGGGGCTGCTAGTCTTACAGTCCCTGCTTGGCGCCCTGGCGGTGAAGCTCGAGCTGCCGTCCCACACGGTGGTGCTGCACCTGGGCACGGGGCTCGGCCTCCTGGCTACGCTCGTGGTGCTCGGCCTCCGAGCCGGGGTACTGGGTGGTCTCACGGCCCGCCCCGAAGCCCTGGAGAGGGGCCGCGGCGGCATCGTGGCCGCCTTAGTCCTGAGCGCCCTCGTCGTCCTCATGGGCGGCATGACGGCCACCACGGGGGCCTTCAGCAGCTGCCTGGGTTTCCCCCTGTGCAACGGGCAGATCTGGCCCACGTCGGGCGAGGGGGGCCTCGCACATATCCACTGGACGCACAGGCTGCTCGCGTACGCCCTCTTCTTCCATCTCCTGGGGGTGGCTGTAGGCATGCGCAGCCGCGGCGCTCCCGGGCGTGCCCTGGCTGCCGGGTGGGTGGTCTTCATCCTGGCCTCGGCGCAGGTCGTCGCCGGAGCTGCCATGGTGCTGGCCTATCTGCCGGCCGTCCTCCGCGGGGTGCACGCCGCGCTCGGAACGGCCGTGTGGATCGCACTGGTGTATCTGGTGTGGGTGACCGCCGGCGCGCGCGCCGCGGCCAGTGCTGAGCCGGCCGTCTGATAGAACCGCGCCCCGCGGCCCTCAGTTCGCGAGGAGGATCAGAGGTGTTTCGCCGTTCCCTGTATCGCGTCGCTCTGGGCTGGAGCGCGACTGTGCTGGCCCTGTTCGCCTGCACCGATAATCCGACGGACCCGGACCCCGATCCAGAGCCTGATCCGACACCAGAGTACCTCAGCGTCGACGTCGAGCCGAACCCACACAATACGATCAGCGCCGTGGCGGTCGTCCACGCCCGGCTCGCCGACAGCGCGTTCGTCCGGTTCTGGCGGGGCGGTGTGGCTCCCACGACGTCGCCGCTCTACCGCTTCGATGGCGACACGGTGGTTCGGGTGCCTGTCCTGGGACTCGATACCGCCGCCGACTACAGCATCGAGGTGAGCCTGTGGCTGGGTGATTCCCTCGCCTCCTCGGTCGACACGGCGGAGTTCAGGTCCGGCTCGCTCCCTAACTGGATTCCCACGATCGGGACCCTCGGCTCCGATACGACTCCGGGGCTGCTGGCGCTTTCCTTCCCGGACGGCCCCGTGATCGTCGACAATGCCGGGAGGGTCGTTTGGTACCGCTATTTCCCCAACGGCACCCTGAACTCGTTCCAGGCGCATGCGGATGGACGCTATACGGTGCTGGGCCTCGACGACCCCGCTTTGGCCTTCCACGTGCTGGACGAGCTGGGCGAGGAGGTGGACGGACTGAGTTGCGCCGGCTACGACACGCGCTTTCACGATCTGCTCATCGAGGAAGACGGTAGCGCGTGGATGCTCTGCAACGAGACCCGGCAGATGGACCTGTCCGCGCTCGGCGGCGTGGACACCGCGCGCGTGACAGCCACTGTCGTGCAGCACCTCGCGGTGACCGGGTCCCTGTTGTTCGAATGGCATGCCTTCGATCACTTCGACATCACCGATCTAGACCAGGCAGAGCGGATTGGCCCTAACGTCAACTTCACGCATGGCAACGGCATCGCGCGCGATACAGACGGCGACCTGTTGCTGTCGTTCCGAAGCTTGAACGAGGTGACGAAGGTGGATGGGGTGACGGGTGCCGTGCTGTGGCGGTTCGGCGGGCTCAGGAACGAGTTCACGATCCTGGACGACACCAAGGGCTCCTTCGAGCGTCAGCATGGCGTGCGGCCGGCCGGGCCCGGACAGATCCAGCTCCTCGACAACGGGCTCGGCGCACCCAGCCGGCTCGTGCGATATCTGCTCAATCCCACAACCCGCACGGCACTGCTGGTCATGGACTTCCGGGACGCCCCCACGACCTACACGCCCGTGGGGGGCAGCTCGCAGTATCTGGCCAACGGGCACGGGCTCGTATCCTTCGGGCGTGCCGGACGTGTGGTGGAGGTGGACGAGGCGGGCAACCGCGCCTGGGAGCTCGAGGGTATCGACGGTGCCTATGTGTTTCGCGCACAGCGGATCGGCTCGCTGTACTCGTCCCTGCGATAGCCCACCGGCGGCCCCGATCTCCGTGCAGCGCTGGTCGGTCCGCTCCGATCCGCCCGCGGCACGACGCAAACGGGCCGGGCATCCGCTGACGGATACCCGGCCCGCGCTCGTACCATTGCCCGACTGCTACGGCGTTTCTACCACGACGCGCACGATGCTGTCGTCGCCATCATACAACGCCATGTCGAGGAAATCCTGCGTACCGGCCGGAACGGTGTGGTTGGACACCTCGGGGTTTCCGCTGCCGCACCCGCCACCGCACGCGTAGATCGACCCTCCGGGATTCACCCAGTAGATGTCTACGTCGGCGCTGGTGAGCCACAGCGCGGTCACCGTGACGTCGAGATCGCTCGCGGAGTTGAACTGCACGAGCTGGTCCGGCTCTGCCGCGCTGGACAGTGCGTAGTACACCAGGGGGAACGGACCGGCCGTGATGTCGGGCGCGGTGCCCAGCGACCCCGTCGTGAAGCTGTTGTCGAACGCCTCCAGATTCACGGTCGAGGCTGCAACGACGGACGCCACATCGAACTGCCCGAGGAACAGCGCATTCTGGATGGTCACCGATCCCCCGCTCACCGCATCGATGTTGGCCCCGGCCACCACGAGCTGGGTGGCGGAGCTGGAGACCAGGAACGTCGGGTCGCCGTCGACCAGCACCGCGGCGTCGGCCGCGAACTCGAAGTTGGCGCTCGCGGAGAGCGTGATCTCATCGGCTTGGCCGGAGGCATCGACGGAGACCGCGCCGTCGAACAGGGTGGTGCGGATGTCGACACCGGCCGGCGCATCCAGCGACGAGAGCCCGTACGTGCCGTGCGGCGGCTGGAACACGAGGTCCTCAACCGTGACGAGCGCCCCGGTCAGCGGACTCGCGCTGATCACCGCCACCTGTATCTCCTCCGCCGTCCGCGACAGCAGCACGGTCGGCGACTCGTCCACCAGCACCACGCTGGCGTCGGGATCGAACTTGACGTTCGTCGTCGCGCTGAGCGTCAGGAGGTCGACCGCCCCGGCGGCGTCCAGCACCACGCTCCCATTGAACTGGGTCGGAAAGACCACGACGTCGAGCGGGTCCGAGGAGACCCCGCCTGCCGTCGCGACCACCTGCAAACTGCCGTCGGCCACGGCCGTGACCACGAAGTCGGTCTGCGGCAACGGATCGCCTGACGTGTCCGGGTCTGGTGGCGTGACCGTCGCGACGTTGGCGTCGTCGCCGGAAACCTCCGGCAGCGTCCCCACGACGTTGCCCTGCTCGTCGTACGCTTTGGCATTGAGCCGGATGGTCTCACCGACGTCGAGCTCGACGTAGCTGCGCGAGATCACCACGCGGTCGACCCCTCCCCGGAGGGACGACGTGGGATCCGACTGGCAGCTGGCGAGCAGCGCGATGATGGCGAGCGCCCCGACGGCTCCAAAGAAATGTCTCTTCATGCGATCCTCACTCAGGAATACGGCTGTCAAGAGGCCTAGAATCGTAGCACGTCCTCGAC
>JBDGYA010000170.1:0-2807 GCA_039584325.1 Gemmatimonadota bacterium | reverse complement strand
CTCCGCCGCGACCTCTCCCATGACACCCCCTGCGGTCACCGCCCCCTCCCGCGGCAGCAGGAGACTCTCGCCGAATCCACGTTCCACTTCGTCGAGCCTGCCGAGTGCCGCCAGCGCGCGCAGCTCGTTGCGGAGCATCATCAACCGATCGGGGTATGCCTCGCGCGCGCGTCGCGTCTGGTTCAGCTCGCTCGCGTAGTCTCCTACCATGTGCAGCGCTTCCATGAGCGTCTGCCACTGGAAGTAGAACGTCGAGAGACTGTCGATTCCCGACAGTATTTCAATGCTCTCGTGCGGGCGGTTCGACCTCAGTGCCTCGACCGCGACATCGATCGCCGAGCCTCGCTCGCGCGCGGCCTGGAGCGCCGCGGCACGATCCCCACGGAGCCCCGCGCTCAGCCAGTCGAGAAAGGCGCGCTGGTACGGACTGAATTGCGACCGGTAGGGAAGCAGCAGCTGTGCGTTTGAATCGGCCGCACTCCGCTCTCCCAGGTTGTAGTGGGCCATGACGATGAAGAACCGCGGATCGGCAAACGCGGAGTCCAGTGCCACCGCCTGATACATGTGCTCGAGTGCCTCGCGCATGCGTAGAGGCACACCATGGTAGAAAGCGCGATGCCCTTCGAGGTACGCGCGGTACGCCTCCAACGACGGCGGCCGGCTGGCGGCGGTCGAGCGGAGGAGCCGCTGATCGAGCGCCGCGGCGACCGTCGTGACCACGCGGCGGCGCAGCGCGTCCAGGGCCGACCCCGATGCGCCGACCGGGACAGTGACCGGCGCCACCGCGCGCAGGAGGCGCTCCTGTTCCGCATCGATCACCTGCGTCTGGAACTCCAGCGAGTCCGCCCGGCGATAGTAGGATCCGGCGACAACGGTTCCAGCCCGGGTCGCCATACCGGCCGCCCGGGCGGTCCCCGCGTCGGACGATTCGGCGACACTGGCGACGTCAGGGCCGGGATTGACCGCGGTGGCCGTGGGCACGACCTCGATCACGTCGATCTCCTGCAGGCCCCGCGCGATCCAGTCGGCCGCCAGACTCCCCAGCACGGCCAAGGCCGTATCGCCCGTTCGGTTCTCGAGCGGCACTACCACAACCCGGTTCCGGTCCAAGGCGGGTGCCGGGTTGGGCGGATCTCGGCTCAATCCGATGATGAGAGCCGCGATCGCGATGAGCGATGCCGGAACGGCGATGAGCACGGCGGTCCTGCGGCGCACGCGGAACGGCCAGGCTCGGTCACCGGCCTCACCCGCCAGCACATCGACGAAGCGTGCTGCGGAGCTGAAGCGGTCGGCCGGCGTCTTCGCCAGAGCCTGCGCGATGGCGGCCGATACGGTGTCGGGTACGGTCGCCCGGAGGTCAGTGATGGGACGCGGGACACTGTGCACATGCTGACGCGCGATGCCATCGGCCGTCGGCCCCGTGAACGGCGGCTCTCCGCCGAGCATCTCGTACAGCACGCACCCGAGACTGTACACATCGCTCCGGCTGTCGACCTCGCTACTCCCCGCAGTTTGCTCCGGACTCATGTACAGCGGCGTCCCGAGGACCAACCCCGTCCTGGTCAGCCGATGCTCACTCGCGACCGACACGGCCCGGGCGATCCCGAAGTCCGCAACCAGCGCGTGGTCGCCCGACAAGAGGATGTTCTCGGGCTTGATGTCCCGATGCACGACGCCGTGGCTGTGGGCGTGCGCCAACGCCTCGCCGACGTCGCGGGTGATGGCGAGTGCGTCACCGAGCGGCAGCTGCCCTTCACGCTCGAGCCGGTCGCGCAACGATTCGCCGTCGATGTACGGCATGACGTAGTACAGCCGCCCGTCGGCGGAGCCGGAGTCGTACACCGGCACGATGTGGGGGTGGGTGAGGTTGGCCGCGATCTTGATCTCGTGCAGAAAGCGCTCCGGCCCCATGTGTGCGGCCAGGTCGGGATGCATCAGCTTCACCGCCACATCCCGCTCATGCTTGAGATCGCGCGCCAGGTACACGGTGGCCATCCCGCCGGCCCCAATCTCTTTCTCGAGTCGATACCGGTCGGCCAACGCGCGGGCGAAGCTCGGCTCCGGAGTAGTCGGGTGGGGAGACCGCACCGGCGAATCGACCGGGACCTCAGGGATCTCCGGTGCCGACGCTAGGGCTTCCGCCCGGACCACGTCGCTGCGCGCCCGAACGCTCTCCACCAGCGCTTCGGTCTCCGGTGACGGCTCCAGCTCCAGCTCGTCCGCCAGCCGCCTGGCGAAGGTCTCGTACTCGCGCACCGCCCCCGCCCGATCACCCAGGCGGTCCAACAGCTTGATGACCCGTCGGAGCAACCGTGGTCATCCTCCGCGCCGCCTCCTGATCCGCCAGCTCCCACGCCGCCGTCGTCGCGAGTTGCCTGAGCTGCTTGCGCCGCTCGTCGATCCAGCGCTCGAACTCCGGGGCATCCGGTACGTAGAACCCCGCGAGCAGGTCACCCCGGTAGAGCTCCAGCGCCGTCTCCCGCTCGCCTCGCTGGAGCGCGTCCTCGAATGCTCGGACGTCGGACCGGAACTCGGTTTCCGACACCGCGACCTCATCGTCTCCCCGCGTCTCCACCACCCCTTCGCCCAGGAACAGACGCAGGCGGTAGAGCGACTGCCGCACGGCGCTGCGCGCCCGCGCCTGATCCAGCTCCGCCCAGAAGACCCCGATGAGGGAGTCCCGACGCTGGAAACCGCGGCCTGCACCGACGGTGAGGAACGCGAGGAGGCCGAGCAGCTTGGGTCGAGCCAGGACGGCCCGGGTGTCGCTGCCCTCGGGTCCCACCAGCTCGGCCGGACCGAGCGCA
>JBDGYA010000092.1:0-9284 GCA_039584325.1 Gemmatimonadota bacterium | reverse complement strand
GAGGCAGGCTCCCTGAAGCGTGAGGCAGGCTCCCTGAAGCGTGAGGCAGGCTCCCTGAAGCGTGAGGCAGGCTCCCTGAAGCGTGAGGCAGGCTCCCTGAAGCGTGAGGCAGGCCGCCTGAAGCGTGAGGCAGGCCGCCTGAAGCGTGAGGCAGGCCGCCTGAAGCGTGAGTCGGCGCGTCTGAAACGAGGCCCGAAGCGCGTAACGGCACGTACGCCAAGGGGGTGTCCCAATCCAGCCCTCCGCAGCCGCACGGACCGGGTGCTGCCCGCGTAGCGGCGGACCGTCCATCCGTCGATCCGCCCCGACCTGGACATTGGTGATTCCCCCACTGGATATTGGACATTCCGCCGCTTCCATCGCCCCTCGGAGTTATCCTGCCGGCACCATGACCGAACGGCTCTACCACGCTGACTCGTCACTGCGGGAATTCACGGCGCGCGTCGTGAAGCGTACGCCGGGCGAGCGCGGGCCGGTGGTGGTGCTGGACCGCACGGCGTTCTACCCAACCTCCGGCGGACAGCCACACGACACGGGCACGCTTGACGAGATCGCCGTGCTCGACGTCTGGGAGGACGACGACGGCGCGGTGGCGCATCTGCTGGAGCGGGTTCCGGACGGCGACGAGGTCCGCGGGGTGATCGACTGGGAACGCCGCTTCGACCACATGCAGCAGCACACCGGGCAGCACCTCCTGTCCGCCGGGTTCGTCCACCTCCTCGCAGCGCCCACGGTAAGCTTTCACCTCGGAAGTGAAGACAGTACCATCGACCTGAACGTCCCGGAGCTCGATTGGGAATCGGCCTTCCGAGTCGAGGCGGACGTCAACCGGGTGATCTGGGAGAACCGTCCGGTCGAGGTTCACGTGGTGGACGAGGCGGACATCCACACCATGCCGCTCCGCCGGCCGCCCAAGGTGCGCGGCACCATCCGCGTGATCTGGATCAAGGGCTACGAGGCCGCGGCGTGCGGCGGCACGCACGTGCAGCGCACCGGTGCGGTGGGAGTGCTCAAGATCACGCGTCTCGAGCGCTACAAGGGCGGCATCCGGGTCGGCTTTCTGTGCGGCGGTCGCGCCCTCGCGGACTATCAGCGAGTGTTGCGTACCGTGCAGGAGGCGAGCGCCGACCTGTCCGTGCATCCCGGCCAGCTCGTCGACGCGGTCGGCCGTCTGCGCAGCGACGCCAAGGAAGCGAGCCGGGCCGCACGGGCTGCCGAGAACGCGCTGATGGCTCTCGAGGCGGAGCGGCTGTGGAGAGAGACGGCGGAAGTGGACGGCGTGCGGCGAGTGGTGGCGTACTTCGCGGATCGCACGTTCGACCAGGCCCGAGCGATCGCCGCGCACGCGTGCTCGCGATCCCGCACGCTGGCACTGCTGGCGGTCGGCGATGCCAAGGGCGTGCGGCTGGTGTGCCAGCGCAGCGACGACCTGCCCCACCTCGATGCTGCGGACATTCTGAGCCGCGCGGCTCACTCGCTGGGCGGTCGCGCCGGCGGCATGGCGAGCCTCGCCCAGGGAGGGGCGCCGGCGGTGTCGGAGGAAACGGTGCTGCGCGCGATGCGGGATGTGGCGGAGGGGCGGATGGGCGGATAGACGGATGGACGGATAGACGGATCCGCCGACCGTCAGCGACCCGTCACAACCACGGCATTCCTTGGATCTCGAGGTTGGTGAGCCCCACCCCCTTGGCGTAGTCGACGACCTCGTTGTACTCGCTGCGGCGGAGGCGGCGGGAGATTAGAGGGTAGTCCGTCGCTTTGTACATCGGCCGGTACTGCGACATGATGTTGACGTACGTGTCCTTCGGCAGGTGCTCCGCGATCCAGCCGACGACGGCCTTGCTGCCGCCCACGTTGTTCGGCATCACGAGGTGCCGGATCATCAGGCCGCGGTACATCAGTCCATCGGGCGCCGGCTTCGCGACACCGACCTGGCGGTGCATCTCGAGCAGGGCGGCCTTCGTAACATCGGGATACGAGTCCGCGCCTGAGGAGTACTTGGATGCCATTGCGCCTTCCGCGTACTTGAAGTCTGGCAGATAGATGTCCACGACGCCGTCGAGCAGCTCCAGGATGCCCACCCGCTCCCAGCCGTTGGTGTTGTACACCAGGGGGAGTCGCAATCCGGCGGCGGCGGCCATGTCGAGTGCCAGGACGATGTGCGGCGAGTAGTGGGTCGGGGTGACGATGTTGATGTTGTGGCAGCCCATCCTCTGAAGGTCCAACATCATCTCGGCGAGATTCTCGAGACTCCTCGCTTGGCCTACTCCCCCCTGACTGATCTCCCAATTGATGCAGAAGACACAGCGCAGATTGCAGTTACTGAAGAAGACGGTTCCGGACCCCCCCTGGCCGACCAGCGGCTGTTCCTCTCCGAAATGCGGGTGATACGAGGCCACTTCCAACCAGGAGGTCCCACCACAGAACCCCTCCTCTCCCTCGAACCGCGCGGCACCACACTCCCGAGGGCAGAGTGTACAGCTCCGCATGCCTTCCCAGAGTGCTTGTCCGCGTCGCTCGAGTTCCCCGCTCCGATGCAGCGCGAGATAGCCCGGCTCGAAATCGGGATCGACGCCCGACTCCGCGCGGGCCCGCTGCCGGCATCCGGCAATGACCCCGGTCGCGCTCGATCCCAGGCTCACGACCGCGGCCGAGGAGATCGAACTGACGAACGTGCGTCTCGACTGCTCCGTCATCGCTGCCCCCTCACGACATAGGGTGGGGCCTTGGTTCTGCAGAGGCTTGCGAAGGACGCGATCCGGTCGGTGGTCGATGGTCGCGTCGTCGGGCGGGCGTCACAGGGTGACGTCTGTCGGGCGGCGGGGCTAGAGCGGCCACCGACACGGGGCTCCACATCTACCTCTGCATCATGCGACGCACGGGACTTCGTCGCAAGCGTTTCATTGACAACATATTACGAGCTTCTCGCTCCAGATTGGGGAAGCTGGGCCCGCGGGTGGTTCATGAGCCGACCCTCTGCGTTCATGCCGATTTCACGACTGGTTCACTGAGCCGCGCCAATCCTGGTGTGCGGTCCACCAAGGTCCCTCGGCATGCCACATCACCTCACCAAGTCGTCCTTCGTCGCCGGGTGGCAGTGCCCCAACCTGCTCTGGTGGAACGTGCACGAGTCCGACGCCCCAGAGCGCGTCCCCACCCTCGGGCGACTCCATCAGATGGAACAGGGCCGGCAGGTCGGTGAGGCGGCCCGCGACTACGTGCCGGGCGGCGTGACCATCTCGCGACTCGCGCCACTCGAGGATCGGGTGACGCAGACCGAGCGTGCTCTCGCGTCCGAGGCGCCGGCGATCTACAACGCGAGCTTCCTGGCTGACGACGTGTTTGTCGAGGTGGACATCCTCGAGCGGACCGACGGCGGATTCAACCTGATCGAGGTCAAGTCATCGACGGGGGTCAGGGACGAACACATCCCCGACGTGGCGATCCAGAGCTACGTCCTGCAGCGCGCCGGTGTTCCGGTGCGCCGTGCCGAGCTCATGCATGTGAACGGCGACTGCCGGCATCCGGACCTCACCGACCTGTTCGTCCGCGCCGACGTCACCGCGCTGGTCGACGAGGTGCTCCCCGGGATCCCCACGGAAATAGCCGAGCAGCGGGAGGTGCTCGATCGTCCCCACCCTGCTCTGCCATTCGGTCCGCAGTGCTTCGATATGGATGGCTGCCCCTACCATGACCGCTGCTGGCCCGAGCGGACCAAGGACCACGTGTTGAGCCTGGCCCGCATAGGCCTGCGCAGAGCGTACGAGTTGATGCAGCACGGTGTGCACTCCATTCACGACCTTCCGATCGACGCCAAGATTCCGAAGATCGCGCAGCGGCAAGCACGGGCAGTCACTCACGGGCACACCGTCATCGGCGCGAAGCTCGGCGCGGCACTTGAACCCTTCGTGCCTCCATTGGCGTTTCTCGATTTCGAGACGATCCGGTTGGCGATTCCGATCTGGGAGGGGTGTTGGCCGTGGCAGCAGCTCCCGGTGCAGTTCAGCTGTCACCATCTCGCCGAGGACGGAACGCTTACCCATCGGGAATGGCTGGCGGAGTCGTCAGCGGATCCCCGCGAGCCGCTGGCGCGCGCGCTGATCGAGGCATGCCGCGACGCTGCGCGCGTCGTCGCCTACTGGTCGAGCTTCGAGCGGGCCCGTATCACCGAGCTGGCCGAAGCGCTACCGCACCTGGCCGACGAGCTCGAGGAGATCACGACGCGCCTGGTCGACCTCCATCCGGTGGTGCGGGATCACGTGTACCACCCCGACTTCCTGGGCAGCTTCAGTCTCAAGGCCGTGGTGCCGGCCTTGCTACCCGGACTGGGATACGACGACCTGGAGGTCGCGGACGGCAACAGCGCGAGCGCGTTACTCGCTCGGCATCTCCTTCAGCCGTCAGCGTTCGAGGGTGGGGAGCGTGCGGACCTGCGGCGCGATCTCCTCGCCTACTGCGAGCGGGACACACTGGTGCTGGTGGCACTGCTGCACCGCTTGCAGAGCATGGCCGCTCGGAGCCGAGCCTGACCGCTACTCCTCTTCCCTCGGTACCCGCGCAATCAACGATGTGATCCGGTTTGCGATCGGGCTCGCCGCCCGGCCGTAGTTGGACATCACAGCGACGATGTACCCGCGGTCGAGCAGGATGTCGAGATTGGAGTTGATGCCCGGGAACCCACCGCCGTGACCTACGACCTTCCCGTTCGGACCCTGCTCGATCCCGAACCCGTAGCCGTAGCCCTCGCCCACGTGGTCCGTCCACAGGAGCGCACGCGACTCCTCTGAAACGAGCGCGCCGGAGAGGAGTGCCAAGGCAAAGCGGTGCAGATCACCCACGGTGGAGAACCCACCGCCGGCGGGTCCTCCCTTGACGACGTGCTTGAAGAGATTGTTCTCGTGCTTCCACGGAGAGCTCGGCGCCGGGTCGTAGCCGATGGCGAGATTCTCGACCGGAGCGTCCATCTCGTAGCTGTCCGAGTGCTCCATACCGGCGGGCTGATAGATGTGCTCCCGGATGTAGTCGAAGTAGTCCTGCCCTGTGGCGCTCTCGATCACCACGCCGAGCAGAAACATCCCGGTGTTGCTGTAGCGCCAGCCGGTACCCGGCTCGAAGCTCGGCCGTTCGTCTCGAATGAGCGGCTTGTAGTCGTCGAGTGCGCGGTACAGCGCGCGCGAGCTGTTCCAGTACGTGTCGTTGAAGTAGCTGCCGAGCCCCGAGGTATGGCTGAGCAGGTGGTGCACGGTGATGCTGTCCGTCACCTCCCGCGGCAGCCAAGACTCGTCGATGTACTTCGAGATCGGATCCTCCACCGAGACGAGGCCCCGTTCCACCAGCTGCATGACGGCGGTGGAGGTGAACATCTTGTTCATCGAGCCGAGGTTGAACTTCGTCGCGAGATCGTTCGCCACGTGAAACCGCTTGCTGGCCTCGCCGCAGGCGTGGGTGAAGAGCACGTCCTCCCCATGGGCCACCAAGACCGTTCCCGAAAAGATGTCCTGCGCACAGGCGCGCTCCAGTAGGGCGGCGACCTCATCGATGAGCCCCGGCTGCGTGAGCGCCGGCTCGCTCACGTTGGAGGGTGTCCGGGCGTCGTTCACGCGGATGCCCGAGATCCGCTGCCCCTGCGCGTCGTCGAACCACAGCACGAAGGCGCGCCACGCGCCGAAGTTGCCGTCCTTGAGGATGACGACGGTCTCGTCTTCGCGCGGCGGATCGTAGATGCGGATGCTGTGGAATGTCACGTCCCCCCACTGGCGCCGCGTGGACAGGAACACCTCGAGGTGCTGTTCCAGCGGCGCGAAGTCCCGGAATGCGGCGGTGCACTCTTCCGTGAGAAACCGCTCGACCTCGGCCGGGTCCCCCGAATTGAACGTGGCAATCAGGCTGACGATCCGCTCGCCGACGACACCCGAGGGCATGACGGATTCGTCGTCGTACCCCTGCGCACCTGCCTGCTGGGCGGGTACGGCGGGTGCCACTGCCCCAGCAAGGAAGACGAGCGCACCGAGGGAAGCGGCCGAGTATCTGTGCATCACTATTCTGCCTCCGTCAATCGCGAGTCGAAAACGTCGGGGATGCTTGTATGATACCGAATGGAGATGCGCTGTGTGTGGGCAGCGTTGCGCAAAGGTGGGAGAGTGCGGGATCGGAAGACCAAGCTGTCTGTCGTTCGTGAACGCGCCAGATCATGCTCATATTCGTGCCTGCGAACCCAGAGCATCTCCCGCTCGGCGGGGCAACTTGCCGGTGGGGCACTAGAGGCGACCGCAACACGAGACGATCGTCGAGGCGGTCAGTTGCTGGTCAGCGTGTAATACGTCCCCGTGCCCTCGTTGCGGATTCTCAATGTCACCTGCCCCTGGTGCCGCTGCTTCCAGCGGAGGGTGCACCTGCCATCCGTGCTGCGGACGCTTTGGTCGAGCCGGTCCCCTTCATAGAGCGAGCACTCGAGCTGCGCCTCTCGGTGGCTGGGGAGAATGACGATCGCGTTAGGGAGGTAGCTGCCCTCAAAGGAAACGCGGTACTCGGCTTCGCCACCCTCCTGGACGAAGCCATCCTTCCAGATCGGACCGCCAACGGCGCCCCTCACACTGACGAGCGCAGCAGCAGCCCGATGCAACACCGCGGCCAGGGCCGTGTCGCGGACGCCCAGCACCGGTGGTACAGTGTCGACCAGCGGCAACGCAGGTCGGCCCGTGAGCTCGGCTGCCGCCCGTGCAACTACGGCATCACCTTGATCGACGGCGATCCGTGAGGCCAGCCGTAACAGCGCTGCTGCGCTGAAGTCCCGTAGCGACTCACGCTCGCCAACCGGTGCCCAGAGATCACCCTTGACCAACTCGATGCCCGGCGTCGCTCCTTCAGCGGTGATCGTGAGCAACGCCGCACCCAACACTAGGCGGGCGTCTTGATGAGCCACGCCTGAGCGGGCCAGCGTCACCGCGGTCTCGCGAAGGCTCACCGCCGGCAGATCCTGCTCTCCCTCTTGCGCCTGGGCCGCGGCGATGCCGCTCGTGCCGCACAAGAGTCCGACGGAGATCAGCACGATTCGCACGCGACTCCGGACTGCCATGGGCTCCTCCTCGGTCATGAGCGCGTAGAGCGCGCCTGCGCACGCGCGTCAAAGGGTCTCGAGCCAGCTGCTGCAGTAGCTGATTCGGTTGAGGATCTGCACCGGCAGCAGCCGCCCCATGGGCCCGAGCGATGACGGGACCGCGGCAGCCGCAGCAGTCTCAGTTGTCCACGCCCGCCGGCTCAGCTCAGCAAGTGCTCTAGCCTGAGGCACGTCGTACATATCCGCCGCTGCGGCATTGACGGCCTCCGTGCGTGATGTGCTCACACCGGCGAGAATCTCACGCGCATTGGCGCAGTATCCTCGCCAAGCGCCAGCCAAGCCCGCGAAGCGATGGATCGGCAGCAATTGCCGGACGGTTACCGCACGGTGAAACTCCTCGAGTGCCAGCGGATTCGCGGCGAGTCCTGCATGCTCCGACTCCCACAGGAACACGGTCGGCATGATACGGTTCGCCGCCTGACGCAGTGCCGTCGCTTGGTCCACGTTCCCCCGCCCCTGTTCGATGGCCGCCAGCGGTAGCAACGCGAACTCGCGCAGGACGCCGGCACCCCAATGACTGTCATTGATGATCGGAGACCGGAGAAAGTGCTCCGCGAACGCGGCGTTCTCGCCCAGTCGTGTGGCGGCGGTGGTGAGATCTCCCGCTGCCATGCTGCGCACTGCCGCGAGTGCGTTCGCGGCGACGGCGTCGCGAAGGTACTGGTAGTCAAGCCGCGGAAGCTCACCGATCGAAGCATAATCCGAAAGCGGACGGTCCAGCGGTGCACCCACGACATCGATCACGGACGCGCGCGCCAGCCGGCGCATCACCTCGGTCCGCGGGTGATCACTCACCATTCGGTAGAGCTGTCGCGTGTCGTCATCAAGCCCCCGGCTCGCCTTGCCCACGAGTTGTGTGATCCGGTACCCCGTGGCCGAGCGTGCGAGCGTCGTTGGCGAAGCAGTATACGGTACGACGCCGCTGTCGCCGGAGAGTGCACCAAGCCAGGCACGCGTGACACTATCATCGGTCCCAGCCTGAGGTGGCAGGTATTCCGACCAGGCCTGTCGCGCCGACCCGAGCGGATCGTCACCAGACACACGCTCGAGTGCAGCCACGAGTTCCACTGTCTCGCGTCCCAGGGATTCGACGGCACGTCCGGCCACACGGACGCTGGCCACGACCAACGTGAGCGCCAAGAGGAGGAGCAGTGTCACGAGCACTGATCCCAATTCCAGGCTCCGGACCACGCTGCGGGGCGCACGATTGCGAATCGGTGACGGCTCGACGTCGCCGGGGAGTGTTTCGTACCACTTGGTGACATCCGACCGGCTCGCATGGAAGACCGGGATGGCGGTACTTCCCGTATGCACTCGAGCGGCTGCGGCTGATCGCAGCAACCTCCACTCCCGCACGGTGGCGGCCATCCAAGCCGCCACTCCAAGTACGACCGGGCTCCCGAACACGGTGGCGAGCGAGGTGTTCATCAGCGGCGCCGCTCCCGGGAGCGGTATGGCACCGACGACGATCAGGACGGCCCAAAGCCCCAGGGTGACCGTCGCCCAAGCGCCAGTGACGAGGAGTGCAGCCATGCGCCATCGCCGCAACTGGAGGATTGCCCGTCGCCGGGAGGCGTCCAACGCGGCGCATTCTCTCGTTCCGGTCGTCAGCAGGCCGCTGCGGCCATCGCTATCGGCCAACACGTCGAAGAGCGTATCCCACCGCCAGCCGAGCGCCCTCGCCTTCGCGAGCGCGGTGCGCGCGCGAAGCCCAGCGATGAGCATCCAGAGCAGTCCCCCTCCGACCGTTACTAATGCTGCGATCGGTCCCAGCCACCACCACCATGGTGCCGTCTCTGCCGCGGTACCGCTCTCGAGACCCAGCTGCGAACCGGCCTGGGGCCCGAACCGCTCCCACCACACGCCCTCGATCCGAACGACCTCAGGTGGAAACGCCAGCAGGATCGCCAAGAAGAGAGCGCCCACACCCGATACCAGCGCGATCCCGGCGAGCCGGCGTGCCCGCCCCTGCAAGGCGCGCAGCCCCGGAGGCGGCCATGCCAGGGCTGCCTCGAAGGAGGGCAGCATGGCGTGTGCGACTTGGGCAGCGGTGGGCCGAGTGTAGGCCTCCTTCATCAGGCAGCGGTCCACGAGTGCGGCCATCTCCGGTGAAGTCTCTGGTCGCAGCTTCAAGACCGGCTGCGGGGAGTCCAGCATGTGGGCCGCG
>JBDGYA010000091.1:0-9315 GCA_039584325.1 Gemmatimonadota bacterium | reverse complement strand
TTCGAGATGCGGGACGATGGGCCGGTACTCGTGAAGCAGCCGGGCATCGACTTCATCGACGACAAGGAAGGCAAGCCGGTCGGCATCGCCCGGATCATCGGCCGGCGACCGATCGCGGCCTTCGGCAACTCGGACGGCGACCTCGCGATGCTCCAGTACACGGCTGCGGGGCCCGGCGCGCAGCTCATGGTCTACATCCATCATGACGACGCCGAGCGCGAGTGGGCGTATGATCGGGAGTCGCACATCGGTCGGTTGGACAAGGGGCTCGACGAGGCGGCCGAGCGTGGCTGGACGGTCGTATCGATGAAGGAACACTGGCGCGTCGTCTTCGGCTTCGAGCAGGAGGGGGAATAGTCGAGGCCAGCCGTCACCCGACGGTCGGATCCACGAGTTGCGACCCGGAGCACCGCCTCAGCGCGTTCCGTTCTGATGATTTCCCGCCGCCGCGCGTGCACCGTCTGTGGCTGTCCGTGTGACGTGGCACCCGCCGCCTTCTTCTGCTGAGAGCGGCGGGAGGGCGACCACCCCGGGGTTATCGGCGGCCCCAGTACATAAGGAGCCCGGCCAGGCCAGCCAAGCCGACGGCTACCACAAGGATGACATTCCAGTGTACTTCGGTCTCGCCACGTCTCCAGCTGTGTACCACCCGTGTGAGAGAATCCGGATGGAGGCGATGCGCCGCTGAGGTGTTGAACTCGACCGCGTAGCTCACTGTGTCGTACGGGATGACCGCCGTGTAATCCAGTGAGCGGACGGCGCCGTTCTCATCGTATCGGGTCTCCATCCAGGCGAAGGCCGCCCGTCCGTCGATCGTGACCGTCGCCACCCGGCCGTAGTCGATACTGGAGGGGTTTCCATACCGGCCGGCCTGGACATCTCGAGCGGCCTCGCATTCGTCGATGGTAACGTTGCCCGAGTACCGCGTCACGTAGATCTCACTCTGGGGCTCGAATGTCTCGATATCTCCCAACCAGACGCCCCGGCTGAGGACGTCCCGGTCCGGGAAGACACTCCCGCCGTCACTCGCGTTGGCGGTGAAGAGGAAGCCCCCTGGCACGTCCTGCACCTGATATCCCGGTATCCTGGGTGCCGAACACGCTGCCGCAACGACCGTCGTGAAGACCAGGGCTGCCGTCGCTCGCCCAAGGCTGCCGCGAAACCCGTTATCTATATCCACAGTGCGCCGCCTGGTGAGGGAGACACTCACCGTAACTTAGCCTCGGAGAGCCGCTGTGCTCGACGATCATCGACGTGGGTTGCTCTGGCGCGTTGCCGCAGTGGTGGCGGTGGCGATCGTCGTCATCCTGTGGAGAAGCTGTGCGGGAGGCCCGGAGTACGTCGTCCTGATCCAGTTCGGAATGGACCCAGAAGTCCTCTCCGGTGCGGAGGTCGTGATCGACGGCGAGATGGTTGGTGTCTTGGAGCGGCACGGCAATCGCACTGTCAGCGGTTTTCCCGTGGAGGAGGGTGACCACACCGCCGAACTGCGGCTGCCGGGATGCGAATCGGAACAGGCTCGCTTCACGTCCGGCTTCGGCGGGGCTACCGTCACGCTCGTCTGGTACCCGGATATCAGCGTGCAGAGGGGCGATTCCGTTTGTGCGCTGCGACTGGAGCGCTGACGCTACCGCGGATTGCACGCTGAAGGATGAGCGGCGCGTCGTCTTCGGCCTCGAGCAGACGGGGCGCTCGTAGAAACCCGGCCGTCACCCCCCGGTCGGGTCCACCAGTCGCAACCCGGGGAACCGCGCGAAGTCCCTATCCGTCGTGCACAGCGTCGCACCGTGCTCGACTGCCAGGGCAGCGAGCGCCGCATCCATGACCAGTGGCCCAACGACCTGAGCCGACTGTAGCAGCTCGCGCAGAATATCCCAGTATCGATCACCGGGTGCGAGCAGACCCACGGCCGGTGCGGCGAACCACGCAGAAACGATCGCCTCCGCCTCCGCGATCGCGAGCGGTGCCTCGAAGACCCTGCTACTCGTGGCGATCCTGATGAACGCCAGCACGGTTGTCCAGGTCAGCCACACCGGCGCGAGACCGGAGAAGGCCTCCTCGATCCAGGAGCGACAGCGGTCGTGCTGCGCCGCTCGGGGGTGATAGGCGTACAGCAGGACACTCGCATCGACCACGATCATCGATGGAGCGGCCCTTCGGTGCGCTCGAGCAACTCGGCGATGTCGTCCAACTGGAGTCCGGGCTTCAGCGCTCCGAGATCCCGAGCAACCACGCGAAACGGATCAGGACGTGCCCCCGTCCGGCTCCGCGTAAGCCCCACTCGAAGCAGTTCGTTCACCGTGGCCTTGAGGCTCTTCCCCGTCCGGCGCATCTCCGCCTTCACCTTTGCCGCCACGTCTCCGTCGAGCGTAAGTGTCGTTCTCATAACAGCATGCTGCATCGAAGACATCACGATGTCAAGGATTGTACATCAATGCATCACACGAGGGAGCTAACGGCCCAGGCAATCTGCTACACGTGGCGATAATCGGCGAACCTCAATACCGCGTGTGTCATCGTTCGGGTGTTGTCCGTCCGGTGGGAAACGGCTGCGGGACCGCCCTACCCCGCCGCAAGCCCTGCAACGGGCGGGGTACCCGCG
The DNA here is from genome assembly GCA_039584325.1 of Gemmatimonadota bacterium. Lineage (GTDB taxonomy): Bacteria > Gemmatimonadota > Gemmatimonadetes > Gemmatimonadales > GWC2-71-9 > JAOTVV01. Next base: position 6,713 of record JBDGYA010000091.1, on the reverse strand, counting down.
GGCTGTTTCACATCTCGAGCGTCAGGTCCGCGGCACCCGCGCTGTGGGTGAGCGCCCCGATCGATACGAAGTCGGCACCGGCCTCGGCGTACGCGCGCACCGTGTCGAGCGTGATACCGCCGGTTGCCTCGATCTCGATGCCGGGTGACCGCGAGCGAGCGAGCGAGGCGAGCGCGCGGAACTCCTCGGGTGACCTGTTGTCCACCAACAGCCGGTCGGCACCGGCACCACATGCCGCCTCCACCTGCTCGGACGATTCCACCTCGACCTGCACAGCCAGTGCACCCCGCTGCCTGGCGTCCTGAACGACCAACTCGAGCGCACGCCCCTCCGCACGCAGCAGCGCCCAGTGGTTGTCCTTGAGCATCACCACGCGGTCGAGCCCAATGCGGTGGAGATGACCCCCGCCGGCCAACACCGCCGCGACGTCGAACAGGCGCAACCCCGGCGCCGTCTTTCGCGTGTGGAGGATGCGGCAGGGTGTGCCGGCCACGGCATCGACGTAGCGCCGCGTTGCCGTGGCGATGCCGCACGCGCGTTGCAGCATGTTCAGGAGCGGCCGCTCGATCCTGAGCAGCACCGCTGCTTCACCGCGCACGGTTCCGATCGACGCGCCGGTCGCCACCGACGCGCCTTCCGCTGCCGCCCACGTGACGGCACATTCGCCGAGTTCGAGGACGGCAGACGCATACGCGAAGCCCGCGACGACGACATCCTCCCGACTCCGGATGACGCCCTCGCCGCTCCTCGCGGCTCCGGTCACGTCCGTGGTGATGTCGGTGGAGCCGTCCTCGTCGAGCGCCTGGCGAGCGAGGCGGCGCGCGTCGGCGTGGAGTGCCGCGGGATCGAGCACGGTCACCGCGACGGGTCGGCGACCGTCAGCCGAGTGCCACCATTCGGTCGATGGCGGCCCGCGCCCGTCGCGCGATGTCGTCGGGGACGGTGACGAGGTGCTGGTCGTCCCGTAACGCATCCCGCACGTCTTCGAGCGTGATCGTCTTCATGAAGTGACACACGGCCTCGGGATCGGCGGCGACGAAGTCCTTGTCGGGCGCGATCTGCTGCATCCGGTGCAGGATGCCCACTTCCGTCGCCACGATGTAGCGACGGGCTGCCCCCGACTTTGCCGCGCGGATCATCCCTTCCGTGGAGGCAATGTGCACACCGTCGTGGTCCACGTCGCCGAGCCCGATGCCATAGATGAGCTGCCCGGCACAGCCACACTCGGGGTGCACCAGGACCTCGGCATCGGGATACGCGCTGCGCTTGGCGTTGATGGTCCGGGCGTGGATGGCCTTGTGCACGTGGCACTCACCCATCCAGATCTCGACGTCGCGGTGCGGACGCTCACGTTTGATGTGGGCGCCGAGGAAGAAATCAGGGAGGAATAGAATGCTCCTCTCCTCCGGAATCGCGTCGATCACCTCCAGCACGTTCCCACTGGTACAGCAGTAGTCGAGCTCCGCCTTGACCTCCGCGGAGGTGTTCACATACCCGACCACCACGTGCTCGGGGAACTCCGCACGCCAGCGGCGCACATCCTCCGCGGTGATCGTGTCCGCCAGCGAGCAGCCGGCCTCGAGGTTCGGCAGCAGCACACGCTTGTCGGGGGAGAGGATCGCCGCCGTCTCGGCCATGAAGTGCACGCCCGCAAAAACGATCACGCCGGCATCGGTTGCCGCAGCTTGACGGGACAAACCCAACGAGTCACCCACGTAGTCCGCCACGTCCTGCACTTCGGCGCGCTGATAGTTGTGGGCGAGAATCACGGCATCACGCGCGGTGGCAAGCGCGCGGATTTCTCGGTGCAGCTCGCGGATGCGTCTGGGAGATGGGGTCGACCAATCGACCACCGGCATCGGTACGGCCACTGCTATCCCTCTCGTCCTGCGTGCTTCAGGGGACACAAATCTAACCACTTCGGGTCCGGTCTTGTAGCGCTCGTGCGTGGTGCGCGACCTACACCACCTCGACCTTCGCCCGGTGTCCCCGTGCCCTGGCTAAATGTCTGTCACGCGTGACCAGTGGTACCCCCAGCACCTCGGCGAGTGCCACGTAGGCAGCGCTGTACGCCGAGAGGTTGTGGCGTAGCTCCCAGATGCGAGCCAGCAACAGATCGTGCCTATACCGAGTCACCGGAAAACGCGCCATAGCCGAAAGCCGTTCGTCCCACCGACCTCCGACGCCTCCCCGAACTGCAGCGAGTCGGCGTAGCACCTGCACCACTTCGACGTCGATGAGATGGGGTGCGTGAAGCGACTCTCGCATTGCGAAGAGCCGATCTTCGACGCTCCGACCTGCCGGCGTGCGGAGGAGCACCTCGATGACCACCGATGCATCGATCACAATCACCTGCGATCGCGCTCCTCCCGGATCAGCTCAGCCGGAGGAATGCTGGGCTCCACCGGCTCGAGCGACGCCAGCATCTCCCGGAACTCCGCAACCGTGGGTCGCTCGGCCTCCCGCGTCAGCTCCCGGATGAGATAGTCGGACAGGCTCATTCCCTCCGCCGCCGCCCGTGCCTTGAGCTTGCGGTGCAGCCAATCGGGCACGTTTCGGATCTGAATCATCTTCGACATGTGGCCAACATGCATGCATGTGTGACACATGTCAACGGACTTCTGGCTACGGTGGCGTCCCTGAACCTCGGAGTCGGCTCGGGATTCACCAACCCAATTCCCTGCATCTCGTAGCAACACCGTGCCGGCCCTGGCTCCTACCATCCGGCCGGTGGATATTTCCCGCGTCTTGAACCCAAGCCCAAAGGGAAACCACACCGACGTGATCACGGTCGATAACCTGGAGTTCCGCTACGCCGAAGGCGACTTCTTCCTGGAGATTCCGGAGCTCACCATCCAGGCGGGCACGACCGTCGCGTTCATCGGTCCGAGTGGGTCGGGCAAGACGACCCTCCTGAACCTGATCGCCGGCATTGCGCTGCCGCGCGCCGGCCGGATCGTTACGAAGGGCGTCGAGTTGACCGCCCTCGACGACGGCGCTCGCCGGAGCTTCCGCATCCGCAACATCGGCCTGGTGTTCCAGGAGTTCGAGCTGCTCGAGTACCTCACCGTGCTCGACAACATCCTCCTGCCCTACCGCATCAACCCGGCGATGCAACTCGACGAGGCGGTCCGGGAGCGCGCCGTGCAGCTCGCGGCGAGCGTGGACATCGGCGACAAGCTGAACCGCTACGCCACCAGGCTCTCCCAGGGTGAGAAGCAGCGGGTGGCGGTGTGTCGGGCCCTGCTGCCGGAGCCAACCCTGCTGCTGGCGGACGAGCCGACCGGGAACCTCGACCCCAACAACAAGGGCCGTGTGCTCGACATCCTGTTCGAGTACGCCGCCCGCACCGGTGCCACGCTCGTGACCGTCACGCACGACCACGATCTGGTGGGGCGCTTCAACACGAGCGTGGATTTCCGGAAGTTCCACGAGCGGGAACGCGGCGGGGCAAGAGCATGACCGACGCCCTGTACCTCGCGTGGCGCTACCTGGCCTACCACAAGGTGAAGACGGCGATCCTCGTCACGTCGATCACCTTGATCGTGTTCCTCCCGGTGGGGCTGCGCGTGCTGGTTCGCCAGAGCGAGGAGCAACTCACGGCGAGAGCGGCCGCGACACCGCTGCTGGTCGGCGCCAAGGGGAGCCCACTCGAGCTGGCACTCAACAGTCTGTACTTCGAGGGCGACGTTCCCGAGACGATGCGCTACACGCAGACCATCCGGGTCGATACGTCGGGCCTCGCGCTGGCAGTTCCCCTCTATGCTCGGTTCGAGGCGCAGGGCCATCCCATCGTCGGCACCACGCTCGAGTACTTCGACTTCCGCGGGCTTCGTGTCGCGGCCGGCTCCGGGCTCACGATGCTGGGCGACTGTGTATTGGGCGCCCGCGTGGCGGAGGCGCTCGGCGTAGAAGCTGGAGACAAGGTGATCTCCTCACCGGAGAGTGTATTCGATCTCGCCGGTGTTTATCCGCTGCGGATGCACGTGCGGGGCGTGCTCGAGTTCTCCGACAGTCCAGACGACCTCGCGATCTTCGTGGATCTCAAGACGGCGTGGGTGATAGAAGGATTGGTGCACGGACACGTGGACCTGAGCACCCAGGAGGCCACGGCCCAGGTGCTGCGGCGCGACAGCACGAACGTGGTAGGCAACGCCTCGGTGGTGCAGTATCAGGAGATCACCGCCGACAACCTGGGGGAGTTCCACTTTCACGGTGACCAGGGCGAGTACCCGGTCACCGCGGTGATCGCGGTGCCGCCCGATCAGCGCGCCGGAACGATTCTACGCGGCCGCTACTCCTCGCCCGACGACCCAGTGCAAATCATCGAGCCCACCGCGGTCATCGACGAGCTGCTGGACACGGTGCTCACCGTGCAGACCTTCGTGATCGCCGCGGTGGTCGTCGTGGGGATCTCGACCCTCGCGACGGCCATCCTCGTGTTCATGCTGTCGCTCAGGCTCCGGCGCCGTGAGATCGAGACGATGCGCAAGATCGGCGGCTCACGCGCCAGCATCGGGTGGGTGATGGTCTCGGAGGTCGTCGTGGTGCTCGTGGCAGGTGTGGTGCTCGCCGGCGGTCTCACCGTCATAACCAGCCGCTTCGGATCGGCGGCGATCAGAGCGGTGATATTCTGAAGAGTGCAGAGTGCAGAGTGCAGAGTGGCGATGGGTGAAGAAATCCTGTTGATGGGATAGCTGTCGCAGGCCACCGTCGGCCGTGTGCGTACACGTGGCATTCTCCAACGGCCGATCGGCCGAGTACAGTGGGCGTGGGGCCGCGGACATCTGGCCGGTGTCGACGGACAATGGGCCGATGTCGACGGACAAGTCGCTGATGTCCACGAACAATGGGCTGATGTCCACGGACAATGGGCCGATGTCGACGGACAATGGGCTGATGTCCACGGACAAGGGGGCGATGTCGACAGACAATGGGCTGATGTCGACGGACAATGGGCTGATGTCCACGGACAATAGGCTCATGTCCACCGACGCCTGGCTGATGTCGACGGACAACAAGGAGCTGTCCACGGACCGACGGACGCGGCCACCTCCGTCCTTCAGAGGGAAAACCGAGCCGATTCGCCTGAAACTTCAACAGAATTCCTTACGCTTCCCCAGATTGCAGATTGCCAATCGCCAATCGCTGATCGCCAATCGCCAATGTCTCACACCGAGCGTCTGATGCGTCGAACGAACATTCTCGTGGTTCCAGCATTCCTCCTCGCCTGCGGCGGCGGGGAGGCTCGCCAGTCAACCGGCGAGTCCGAGACCGACGTGCCCACGGTCTACACCGTGAACTATCCACTGCAATACTCCGCCCAGCGGATTGGCGGGGATCTCGTGCAGGTCGAGTTTCCAGGCCCGGCCGACGTGGATCCCGCATTCTGGACGCCCGACGCCGCGGCGCTCGCAGGGTTTCAGGAAGCGGATGTCATCTTGCTCAACGGTGCGACGTACGCCAAGTGGCTGGCGGTCGTGACCCTTCCCGAGTCCCGTCTGGTGAATACCTCGGCCGGGTTCGAAGACCGCTACATCCAGTTGGATGAGGCAGTCACGCACTCCCACGGCCTCGGCGGCGAGCACTCGCACGAGGGGACGGCCTTCACGACGTGGCTCGATCCCACGCTCGCGGTCGAGCACGCCCGCTCGATCGCCGACGCGTTCGTCGCCCAATGGCCGGAAGACGAGGAAGCATTCGAGGCCGGCCTCCAATCGCTCGAAGCTGACCTGATCGCACTCGATCAAGAGATCGCGGAGATCGCCGCACAGGATCCGGACAAGGTGCTGCTCGGCTCCCACCCCGTCTACCAGTACCTCGCGGCGCGCTACGATCTCGAACTGCACGCCGTGCAGTGGGAGCCCGACGAAACGCCATCGGCCGAGCAGTGGCAAACCTTCGAGGCGCTGCTGGCGGATCACCCGGCGCAGTGGATGCTGTGGGAGGACGAGCCGCTGGCGGAGACAGCCGCCAGGCTTCGAACGCTGGGCGTGGAGCCGATCGTGTTCGATCAGTGCGGCAACGTGCCGAACGCGGGGGACTACCTGAGCGTGATGCGGCGGAACGTGCAGAACTTGGGACGGGCGTATCGGTAGACGGATGGACGGATGGGCGGACAGGAGGCATCAGGAGGGTGGTAGGTCCAGCCGGCTGCTCGTGCAGTGCACCGACGAGGAGCTGAGGGTCTCCGCCAGCGCGCCTCTGAGCGGGGACACCAGCGGCTCGACGGATCTCGCCCGGCGCTCAGCAGCGCGCGAAGGAGACCCTCAGCTCGAGGAGGCTACCCCGGCAATCGATCCAGTTGCCTCCTATCCGGCCATTCCGCCGAGTATCACATCGAGATGTCCCACTGCAGCCGGAAGCGCCATCCGTCCTCCCGGCCAGTGACGCCTTCGTCGAAGGCGAAGAGCGAGACCTCGGCGGTGAGCTTGTTCAGGTGCCCGCGGAAGAACCAGTTGGCCGCGAACGACAATTCCTGCTGGAGATCATTCGCCACGCCGGTGTCGGGATTGTAGAACGCGTGCCGCACGGCCAGCTCGAGCTGGGTCGGGATCGCCGAGACGGCCTCGTGCAGGAAGTAGCCGAGCTGCGCGTAGTTCCCGATCAGCGTCGTGGTGGTGGTGTTCACCTGGTCCTCGACGCGCTTCCAGTGGAATTCCTGCTGCCAGGAAAAGCCGCGGTACATGAACGCGGTCTCCCCCATCCACTGG
>JBDGYA010000090.1:0-9393 GCA_039584325.1 Gemmatimonadota bacterium | reverse complement strand
CGATGGTCTCGCCGGGCAGACGGAACTCGGCGGCGACCTCGCTCGGCTCGCCTCGCACGACGACCAGACGCTGCGCGCCCGGCCACAGTCCGGCCCGCACCGGACAGGCGCCCCCGGCGGCTTCGCTGAGCAGCATGCCGCTGTCTGCCACCACCCAGGACAGGCTCGAATGCGAGTGATCAGGCCGCGGAGGTACCAAGGCCTCTCCCACAGCGGCGGGAACCTGGACCGCGCGGTGTAGCTGCAGCCGGGTCTTCACGAGATCGGTGGGCGGGACCGTGCCGAGGACGAACCACTGATGACGCATGCAGGCTGACTCCGTTGTCGTGGTGAATCGAGATCGAGGACGCGCCGGCGTTCCTCACCTACAGCGGGATGTAGATCACCGTGTTGGTGATCAAGATCATGATGAACACCAGGCAGGTAACCGTGTGCGCAACACTCTGCTCACCCCCCGCAACACTTCGCCTACCACCCTACCGCGCGGCCGCGGTACCGTCCGCTATGCTCGCCCGCATCCGGTCCGCCGCGGTTCTCGGCATCGATGCCTATCTGGTCGATGTCGAGACGGACATCGCCACAGGGCTGCCCTCCTTCACGACGGTCGGCCTGCCGCAGGGCGCCGTCAAGGAAGGCAGGGAACGCGTTGGCGCCGCGCTGGTGAACTCCGGCTTCGAGCTGCCGTTGCGGCGAATAACCGTCAATCTGGCCCCGGCGGACATCCGGAAGGAAGGCTCGGCGTTCGATCTTCCCATCGCCCTGGGAATCCTGTGCGCCACCGGACAGTTGAACGGTACGGCCAGCGGGGTGGAGGCGTCCCCTGATCTCGCGGGCGCAAACCACCCACCGGCCCGCTCGCCCGGTCAACCGCCCTGTGACTCATCCGCCCAACCGCGCAGCGTCGCTGACTATCTGATCATCGGCGAACTCGGTCTCGAAGGTGATGTCCGCCCGGTCCGCGGCACGCTGCCCATCGCGCTGGCGGCGAAGCGGGCTGGGCTCACCGGCGTCGTCGTGCCCGTGCATAACCTCGCCGAGGCCGGCGTCGTGGACGGGATCGCCGTCCTCGGCGCCGCCACGCTGGGCGAGGTCACGGCGTTCTTCTCGGCGGATGGGCCACTTGCGGCCGCGCCGGCCGGTGGCCGCGGAGGTCGCTTGCGCGGCGGGCCCAGATCGGACCTCGATCTGGCGGAGGTGCGCGGTCAGGAGCAGGCCAAGCGCGCGCTCGAGATCGCGGCGGCCGGATCGCACAACCTGCTGATGATCGGCCCGCCGGGTTCCGGCAAGACCATGTTGGCGCGTCGGATACCCGGCATCCTGCCGCAGTTGACGGTGGACGAGGCACTCGAGACTACCAAGGTCCACAGTGTGGCGGGGTTGCTGCCTCCGGGGAGCTCGCTGGTGACGGTCCGACCGTTTCGCGCACCGCATCACACGATCAGCGATGCGGGCATGATCGGGGGTGGCTCGTATCCCAGACCGGGAGAAGTGAGCCTGGCGCACAGCGGTGTGCTGTTTCTCGACGAGCTGCCCGAGTTCCGCAAGAACGTGCTCGAGGTCCTGCGACAGCCGCTGGAGGACGGTTCCGTCACCATCGCGCGCGCGTCGACGTCGCTGTGCTATCCCGCCCGCTTCATGCTTGCCGCGGCGATGAACCCGTGTCCCTGCGGCTGGTTCGGGTGCCGTGATCGCGCCTGTACCTGCGGAGCAGTCGGGGTCCAGCGATACGTCAGCCGGCTGTCAGGTCCGCTGCTCGACCGTATCGACCTGCACGTGCACGTGCCGGCGGTGCCGTACAAGGACCTGTCGGTGGAGCGCAGCGGCGAGCCGAGTGCCACGGTGCGGGAACGGGTGAACAACGCGCGCGACGTGCAGCTCGCGCGGTTTGCCGGCAACGATGGGATCTACGCCAACGCCCACATGCGCCCCGACCACCTCCGGCGGCACTGCCGGGTAACGGAGCGCGCCGACGCCCTACTCAAGACGGCGATCGTGCGGCTGCGCCTGTCGGCGCGCGCGTATCACCGTGTGCTCAAGATCGCGCGAACCATCGCCGACCTGGACACGAGCGCACGCATCCTGCCGCCGCACGTGGGCGAGGCCGTGCAATACCGCAGTCTGGATCGGCCGCTGGCGTAGAGGACCGAGTGATGGTTTGGCGGCAGGCGCAGTTAGGAAGCGTGAAGCGTGAAACGGTGGGGCGGTCGGAACCACAGAGGAGGGGAGCGCCGACGAGAGACTCCATTCCTTCGACACCACGATCCCACGATCGCACGATTCCACGCTGCCGACCTGCGACGCCGGCCTGCGTTCCCCGAGCGGACGCTGCGGGAAAGGGACCTGGGATAATGACCACGATCAGTCATCATATGGTCATGAAACGAGTAGGGAGCACGAGGGTCCGGTCGCAGAGCTGAAGGCGCGGCTGAGCGCGTATCTCGGCCGCGTATGGCGGGGCGAAACCATCACGGTACTCGATCGCGATACAGCCATCGCGTGCATCGTGCCGCTGAGTACCGACGCACCTTTTCGCGTGCGTCCGTCCCGAGGTCTCCTGCACGACCTGCGGCTGCCGCGACGCTTGCCACTCGACGAAGACATCGTGGGGCTGCTGGTGGAGGAGCGGCAAGGCGAGCGATGATCGCCTACCTCGACGTACCTTCTCTACCTCCCCTGCTCGTTGGACGGCTTCACGATTCCCGCTCCCAGACGTGGGGCTTCCGGTGTCGACGGATCCAGTCGGAGTGCTCCAGGGATAGGTCCGTGATCCGGGAAAGGAGTGCTGCGGCCCGGTCTACATCGCCCTGGGCGTCTGCCGCCTGCTGCTCACGTTCGAGCCGACTGAGCTGACGGGAGAACTCGAGATTGCGTTTTGCCGGTATCGCGTAACAGAACTCGACGGTCCAGTGCCGCCATTCCTCGTAGGTGCGGACCCACGCAGGTGGTTCGACATACCGGGCCTCGGTGTCTCCCTGTCGCGCCGCGAGCGAAGCCACGAGGTCGTTGAAGTCCGCAGGGGTCAGTGAGAAGGGCTCCCATCGACAGCCGCCACTCATGCCGGCGTCGACCTCGCCCGTGGCCAGGACCTCGTTCAGCACCGCCAGGGGAGGCACGATGCGGGTCACGAGGAGGTAGGGGATTGCGTCTAGGAGATCTGCGACTGTGCCCTCTGTGGGCGTCTCGTGGCTGCCAACTGGCGGAAGCAGCAAGAACCTGACACGTCTCATCGAACCATGTCCGTCCAATGGTGACAGCGAACTTCCGCCTACCGGTCAGCGCGTGAGCTGCGGGCGCCTCGCCCGCTGTCGACAACCATCGTTCGCTTCTCTGTCGGCAACGATGCGGCGGCATTCTGGAACGCAATTCCCTCAGCGCCCGGCAGACCAAGCGTGTGATAGGCCGCTGCGGCAGCAGCTACGTCAGGCCGAACAGCCCCCTGTTGGCTTCGGTATCCTCTAGCACCCGCCACTCGGCCACGAGATCATCCCGAATCGTGGCCGTCCAAATCACGTGGTCGCGCTCGCCCCCAGCAGTCCATTCGGCGTAGCCAAGCACGACTACGAGATCATCTACGGACTGGATCCTCAAGAAGGTGTTCCGATATTCCGGGAATTCACCGAAAAAGCTTTGCCAGCCGTTGCTCATATAGTCCTTGCCCTCATGCCGATCGTCATTGCGATCGACGAAGACGTGGTCCTCTGTCATCAGCGCAGCCAGTCCCTCGAGGTCTCGTGCGTTGATGCAGTCGTTGAACATCAGAGCGGTCAGCTTCGGATCACGCCTGTTCAAGCCCGTGCTCCCTTTCCCAGCAGCTGTCGAACGGTCAACGCACTACCGGCCAGCGCCTCGCTAGCCAAGCATGTGTCTCAGTGAGTGACCTCGTATCAACGCCATCTGCATGGACCTTCAGCCTTCCTCTAAAGCCTCAGCGCTCGGCCGGCCCGCGCGCGGGTCAGGCCGCACGCGTCACGGCCCAGAGATGTCCTTACAGCTCCCACGGCGCCCGATAGGCGAGGTCGAGCATCTCCGCCGCCTCCGCGTCCCCGACGATTGTCTCTGCCTCCCGGTCCCAGGTGAGCTGGCGACCGGTGCGGTATGAGATGTTGCCCAGTATCGCGGTGCTGGTCGAGCGGTGGCCGATCTCCATGTCGCTCACCGGCTGTTGGCGGCTCTTGACGCAGTCCAGGAAGTTCCGCATGTGACTCGCGTGGCTTCCAGGGAGCGACTGCGCCTGCATGGGAACACCCTGGTCTTCCCCTTCAGGGATGATCTGGAAACCACTGCGGTCGAGCACCATCGTGGCGTCGGTGCCGTGAAACGAGATGCCGTAGCCATGCCCGTCGATCGGGCGGCCGTTACACTCCCGGTTTTCGTACGTGCACACGAAGTCGGGGTAGCGGAATGTGGCCTGGAGGGTATCGGGAGTCTGGCGGTTGTCCTCCAACACGAGTTTGCCACCATGGGTGCTCACCACGTCCGGGGCATCCGTGCCCATGGCCCATTGGACGATGTCGAGCAGGTGCACTCCCCAGTCCGTCATCATGCCGCCCGCGTAGTCCCAGAACCAGCGGAAGCTCGACCAGCGCTGATACTCGAGGTTCTCGTCCAGCACGACGCCGAAGCGATTCTCGTTGTACGGAACGGAGGGAGCAGGACCGAGCCACATGTCCCAGTCCAGGCCATCGGGCGGCGTGCCGTCGGGCGGATTCCCGATGCCGTCGGGTACCTGGTTCCCGAAGTTCCAGGTCCGGACGAACGTGACCGCGCCGAGGGTGCCGCCGCGCACGAGCTGCACCGCGTACTTGAAATGCGGCGCCGACCGCTGCTGGGTCCCAACCTGAACGATCCGGTCGTTGCGGCGTGCGGCTGCGACCATCTGCCGGCCTTCACCGATCGCGACCGAGGAAGGCTTCTCGACGTAGACGTCCTTGCCCGCATCGCATGCCATGACCGACTGGAGCGCGTGCCAGTGGTCGGGCGTACCGACCACGACGGCGTCGATGTCGTTCCGATCCAGGACCTCGCGGAAGTCGGTGTGCGTCCTCGCGCCGGGTGCGGTCGCCGCCGCCCAGCGGAGGTTGGGCGCATACACGTCGCACAGGGCCCGCACCTCGACGTCCGGCTCTCCCAGCAAGTTCTCGAGATGTCCCCGGGCCATCCGCCCCATGCCGATGAACCCGATACCGAGGCGGTCGTTCGCACCTTGTGTGTGAGCGTAGACCTTCGCCGAGGGGGAGAGGGCGGCCGCACCGAGGGCCAGCGCCTTGACGAAGTCTCTGCGGTTCGAGCTGGCAGTCATGGTATCCTCCGAGAGGGTGGGCCGGCGAGCGTATGGCCCGGGCGTCGGGTGACTGCTCGCTTGGGGTGTCAGCCAACTGCACTCGCCAGCCTGGTACGCGCGGCGCTTCGTGCAGCGGCCGGGCAGGCCAGTTCGGTCGCCAGTAGCTGCCGACGAGAGTCGGATAGCGAGTCCGGTCGCTGCCAAGCCATCGATGGCTGCCGTCCAAGCCGCAGAGTCAGAGCATTGCGCAGTCCGCGCCTGAAGTCTCCCATGGAGTCGAAGGACTCCAACGGAGTCCGGCTCACCGACGAAGTCTGACAGTGCCTGCGGCAACCTGTTCCTCCGCATCCGTCGGTCTTCGCTGGCCTGTCGACGGCAACCGGCTACATTCAGCGAGCGCCAAGCCGAGCAGTAACGTGGTCAGACGTTGCATTGAGCGTCGTCGCCCTGCAGTCCTCACGGTTCTACGGCCCTTCGATCAAGGCCAGCAGCTTCGCCATCGTGGCCAGGTTTCGTGCTGTCCCTGCGTCCCCGGCGATGCGGTTCGCCGTAGCCCCGAGACGGCTGTCGATGATGCCGTTCGCGCACCAAAGGTAGGCGACGCGCTTCCCAAGCGCCAAAGCCTCCGGTGTCCAGCGTTCCTTGAGGAGCGGCCTTAACTGCGCCACGGCCTTCGAGTCTCGGAGGACCATAAGCAGCAGGCGAGAAGGGTTGTCCGCGACGGAGCTCAACGGATTGTCGCGGACTGCCTCAGCCACCTCTTCTTCCATGAGGACCGTCACCCTTGTCGCGACGCCAAGCTGATCCGCGATCGCCTTCTCGATCCGAGCACCAACGTCGCCACCACGCTTCTTGACCACCGTGAACACGACGTTTCCGCTGTTCAGCAGTGTCCGCACGTCGCTATACCCAAGGCCTTCGAAGAGCGTCCGAAGGTCCGCCATCGCGATGCGCTTCGCCTTGCCGACATTGATCCCGCGAAGAAGCGCTACCCGTCGATCAATCACAGACTTCCCCTTGAATTGCGTCGCAGCCGTCGTCGCGAAGCGAGCCTGGCTCTATGTCCACCTGACGGTTCGCGCTTCTGCTGCGCGGACACATCAGCTTACACGGTGCGAGGCACGGACCCTGGCGGCAAAGCCACGTCAGCAGCAAGCGCGTGTTAGCCTGCGGACGGGTCATCGCTGAACCTGCCTGAGAAACCAATCGACGAGTTCTGCATTATCTACGATCGACCATGTATGCGGCGACGTCCTCTCGCTGTATCCTTTCCTCCGCCCGTGCGTCGTCACTAGCGACGCTCGGCTGTTGCCCGAAAGGAGCAACTCGTTCACCAACGCGGCCAGATCGAGTGAGTTCATGTCGTAGTAGCTCTTGCGGCGATTCTCGATCCACCAGTCGACGTCGGGCTCGTGGTAGGCCCGAACCGCGATGTCGCGAAGGTGAACGGCGTTGCCGCCGCCTTCCTCCCCGAACACGAACGGCGAGTATCGGACATACTCCTCGCGATGCTCATGTGGACTACCACCAAGGTGCGTTTCGAGGAGGTACGTAACCCAACGACCCTCGTCCTGGGCCGCTGGATGGAAGCCGACCGTGGCAGCTCGTCGTTCCGCCGCCCAGAGCCGCACCATGTCAAGCGGAGCGTCAACGATCGTCACAGCGGTGGCTCGTAGACCATATGGGGCCCCGTTCGCCTCCAGAAACTCCGCGAGTCGAAGGGCACGCGTCCCGCCCAGCGATAGCCCCGCGAGAAAAACCGGTGTATCTCCAAGACCATTCGTCTGCAGGATGCCACCGATCCGGCGCGCCAGGTCGTCGACGTCCCGGTCCTCGAACAGGAAATCGAGGGGATTGCCCGTCGTGATGTGAAGGACGGCAACACTCCGACGTAGCGCCTCGTGCTCGAACTCGCCCGGTCGGACTTCGAGCGCTTCAGACGGGAAACGTCGAGGATCGATGAACACGACGATGCCCCGAGCAGAGCCCTTAGGAAGAATCAGCGTGTGCCCCCGCTCGGTCAGCGGAATTGCCCGGCTCGGTTCGGTCCCGATCCTCAGGACGCCGGGCACCCGCTCGTAGCTCTCCAGCACTTGGTGGGGTACGAGCCCCTGCCCTACCGGTCCGCAAGCGCCCACAACAGTCGCGAGCGGCAGGATGACTAGGCGGGTGGGTACCTCCAATCCGCTCCTCCGCAGGCTAACGGTTGTGGGTTTCTGCTGCGGGAGCAACAGGCCGACCCCCACAGGCGACCCTGCCGGCAGCAAACCCTTGCTAGACGGACCCCCGGTCACCCTCGTCTTCCGGTCCATCCACCACGCGTAAGAAAGGCCTCGGACCCCGCCGAACCGTGAGCTCAAAGAGGTCCGGCCGTGCGTAGTGGCCAGCGGCGTCGAGTTGCCAACGAGGCCCGACCAACTGATGCGGCTCGACGTCGGCGTAGAGAATTCCTTCCGCCGAATCCAAGGGTCCCGCCACGATCTTTCCGTCCGGATCCACGATCACGCTGAGCCCCGGATTGATCCAACCCTCGACATCACCGAGGTACTCGTTCTTGAACTCGAGGGAGTCCGGAATGTCCTCCTTGTGGAACGCTTGGCAGGCGCCGACCACAAAACATCGACCCTCCTTGGCCACGTGCCGCATGGAGGAAATCCAAGGCTCACCCCGGTCCCAGGTCGGAGCAGCATGGATCTGCTCACCTCCCGCCACCAAGGCATAGCGCGCCAGCGGCATGTAGTTCTCCCAGCAGAGCAGTCCGCTGAGTCGACCGAAGGGAAGGTCGAACACTTCGAGACCGGCCTCAGCCCCCTGCCCCCAGACCAGTCGCTCCCCCGTTGTGGGAATCAGCTTGCGATGCTTCCCCAGTACCTCCCCGTCCGAGCCGATGTAGAGGATGGTATCGTAGAGGGTCGAGTTGCTTGCCTCGGAGTTCCTTTCATTCACGCCAATTACGACGGTCATGCCGCAGTCCGCCGCGGCCTCGCCAAGACGCTTCGTCTCTGGACCAGGGATCGTGATCGCATGGCGATGGAGCTCGCTATACAACGCTCGCAATGGGTGTGTCCGACCTGACGGGATGAACCACACCCAAACGGGAAAGCACGGCACGAAGGCCTCTGGAAATACCGCGAGCGTCGCTCCTCCTTCTGCCGCCTCCCGGATCAGATCACAAGCCTTGTCAATGCTCGCGTCCCGGTCGAGGAACACCGATGACGCCTGTATCGCTGCAATCCTAAAGGAGGTCGATGTCGCCACGGGTCATCACTCGCCTGAGGGGTCCGTCCAACGGTCAGCGCCTTGCCTGCGAACGCGTTGCTCGCTGGCCAGACCGCAAACTGAAGGTACTCGGATCTTCAGCGGGTGCATCACTCCTCATCTTCCTCTGAGACACACATGCTCGTCGGGTCCATGCGCGCGCTAGGTGGCGCCTTGCACCGCGGATCCAAACGCGCTCCTCACGGTGTACTCCACAGGGTGCGAATCCAGGATGACGCCGACTTCAGGGCAGCGACATAGCGGGGCATGTCGTTGTGACTCGCCCCTTCGATCACAACAAGCTCGACAGGTGCACCAGCGGCGCGCAGTGCCTCGACTGCCCTTGCCACGCCGGCGAACGGGATCGCCTGATCCTGTCGACTGTGCAATACCAAGACCGGTAGCTGTACCAAGCGGTTCCCCGGCGCCGCGCCCTGCACCTGAAAGCGATCCAACAGGGAATCTAGATCGCTGCCAGGCGCGGGCCGATCCAGGATCGGAATGGCGGCGACCGGAACGGCAGCACTGAACAGATCTGGATGTTGGGCCGCCAGGAACCATGCTCCCATGCCACCGAGACTCACTCCGGCGACGAGAATCTTCTCCGGTGCTACGCTGAACTCTGCACAACCCCCTACGAGCTGCGGCCCCACGAAGCCCTCGATGACGAGACGCCAGCTTCACGCTGGACGCCCTCACCACGCCCCTATCCCGATCGGATCACCCCTCCCAAGTACCCTGGCCATTGCGAAGTCCGACGCGTCTCCAGCGCGGGCACGTTCCGGCTCCACTCCGGCCAACACTTCTTGAGCCAAGCGCTCAACGACGAATACATCGGACTCGAACAGATCGCT
>JBDGYA010000169.1:0-2628 GCA_039584325.1 Gemmatimonadota bacterium | reverse complement strand
TGATCCACGGGATGCGCTCCTGCCGCCGGTCCCGCTCGGCGAGGAGCGCCTGCACCTGTCGCAGCCCCCTGCGAGCCTCGGCCGGTGCGTACGGGGCGTCCCACATGAGGTGGGTATTGGCCACGTGCAACGTCCGCCCCTCGATGGCAAACAGCAGTAGTTGGGCGACGTAGCCGCTCGGACGTCCGCCATCGCCGTCATCGTACTCGAGCCGACGTTCCTCGAAAAGCTTGACCCGGTCGGTGCGGAAGAACGCAGCGCACCCATCCGGCCGCTGGCCACCGTTCATGGCAAGCGTGCCGCCGTACCCCAGCACCTCGAGCCGCGCCCGAACGAGGGCGAAGGCGTCGCGCTCGACCTCCTGCAAGCAGTAGATGTCCGCCTCGAGCGCCGCGATATACTCGGCGAGCGCCGGCTTGCGACGAGCATCGCGGAGCAGCTCGAGTGGCGTGTGGGGATACCGCTCCCGCTGCACGTAGCCGGTGGCCAGGACGTTGTAGGTGGCGATGGTGAAGGTCATGGCTCACGCGGATCCGGGTGGCACGCACCACCTCGGCAGCGGGCGCATGGGCCAGGCGCCCCATGGTGCTCGTGAAGACGTACTCGTCGGTCGCAAAGACAACAGGCGACCCGCGCCGTACGAGCCCTCCCGATGCTCACACGCGCCGATACTCGGCATCGAACAGCTTGTTCCAGGTGACACCGTCGTCCGACATCTCCATGGACGACGCCAACACCCCGGGCTCCGTGAAGTCCCACGTCAGGCGCACGTGCATGGGCGGACCGGCATGACTCAGCGTCAGCACGTCGCCGGTGAAACCACCCACGAACACTTCGGGAGGTGAGCCCATCGAGTCCACCCAAAACAGTGAGTACTGCTCTAATCTGACGTCGTAGGTGTAGACCCCGTGGCCCGAGAAGGTGATCGTCCCGTCCCGCTCCTGCTCATAGTCGCTGATGAGCGCAAACCCACCCAAGCCCCAGCGACTGGTCGTTCTGCCGAACGCCGTACCGCCCGTGGGATCCCACTGCGAGGCGTACATGTTCTCGTCCCCTTCCCAGCGCCCCACCAGCAGCTGCAGCTTCCGATGTCCCGGCGACGGTTGTGGCATGTCCATGGCGTGCCTGTCCCTTGCGAAAGAAAGTAGATCCCGCTATGAGCCCTTGTCGAACACGACCCTCCACTGGCCGTCCTCGTCCTTGCGCCAAATCGAGTTGAAGCGACCTACCTCTTCGCCGGAAGCCGCCCGCACCGGACCGAAACTCAACGCCAAGGTGCCGGACTCGAGGACTGCGACGACGTCGGGATGCCATGAGAACGGGGCGGTCTCACCCTCGAAGAACCGCGCCCACGCAGCGACGATCGCGTCTCGTCCCTTCAGCGGCACGTTGCCGTTGAAGAAGATCGCTTCGGGAGAGATGAACGACGCGAAGGCGTCCAGGTCCCGATCGGCCATCGTCTTCGCGAACGCGATCTCGCGCGCCCTCACGTCGGCCGCCAGCGTGGTGTCCTGTCCGCGTGCCTGCGACGCCAGGACCACAGCCCCGAATACCACTATCGCAGCGCGTCGCAGTGCCCGGCCATTCACACGAACCATGTCGTCACCTCCAGTGGTACTGGCATGTCCCGACCCCATCCGCATCGGCTCACCCTCAGACGATGCCGTGGTGCTGCAACGTCCAGATGACCCGTCCGTGGCTCTCGCCGAAGATCTGCCACACCGACGTACACCATGCATCGATCGCGCGGTCCCGCTCGGCGCCGGCGGGAGCGGCCATCGCGTCGCACGCGGTCACCGCGCCTCGGTCGTACGGCAGCACGAACTGGCGCCAGGTGTGCTTGCGTTTGCCGAGGATCACGTGCACCGGTTGCACCTGCCGCCCCGAGAATCCCCGCTCAACGTGCAGGAACAACCCGAAGAGCGCAGAGTCTGCGTCACCGCTGGCCTTGGAGCAGCTCAGGTCGGTCGCCCGTGAATGTCAGCTCGTATCCTGACTCACGAAACCTGATCACAGACCAGAAATCACGGCCTAGCGCCCATTCGGGTTCGTCAGGCACCCAGTGCAGAACCACGAGAGCAGGCGCGTCGTGCCGGATACTGACGTCTCCGGTCATCAGTCGCCGGCGATTATCGAAGGACGCATTGAAGCGAACGCTTGTTCCATCTTTGGCCTTCAGGCGATGAGGCAGGGCTGGCTCGAACGTGAAATCAAGGGAATGCCCGCGACTCACGTGGGCGTATGACGTCATACGTCCGGCAGCGTCTAGCTTGAATTCGACATAGTTGTCCGGACCGAGCGCGTTGGTGCGGTAGGTCAACGGATCGTCGAGGAGCGGGGAGAAGACACGGCCCCATGAGTTCGACACAACACCGCCTTCCTCGTGCTGGAATCGCAGCTGTCCGAACAGGAGGATGGCGCTGTAGTAGTCGGGATTGTGCCAGCTTCGGGTTCCGGGTGCGGGATCGCCGGGCGCACGATCGGAAGCATAGTCCACACCCGCAAACAGCACCTGGTCATCGTGGGTGTCCACGGTCCTTGTTCTCAACGCTAAGAGCAGTACAGCACCAAGACTATGGATGCTCGGTGTCAGACCATCTCCGTGCTCGCGCAGCGTCGCCCCATGCG
>JBDGYA010000089.1:0-9918 GCA_039584325.1 Gemmatimonadota bacterium | reverse complement strand
CGGTCGAACTCGCCGTGTTGGATCAAGGTGGGTGTCCTGGCGTTGCGGATGTGGGTCATCGGAGACGTCTTGGCATAGATCTCCGGGTCTTCCCACGGCGTTGCCTTGAGGTAGGTGCGGGTGAAGGAGTGGATGTCCGTGTTCACGTAGTACGTCATCCAGTTGGAGATCCCCGCGCCCACCGAGATCGCGGCGAAGCGGTCGGTGGTGGTCGTCAGAAAGGCGGAGATGTATCCGCCCTGACTCCAGCCCATGGCACCCATGCGATCCGGATCGACGACACCGTGCTCGATCAGGTAATCCACGCCCGACAGCACGTCCCACGCGTCACCGACGCCGAGGTTGCGCACGTTCAGTGAGCGGAACGCCTCGCCGTAGCCAGCGGAGCCGCGGTAGTTCGGCATGAGCACCACCGCCCCTTTGGCGAGCCACGCGTTGACCGGGTAGACGCCGCTGTACACGGGCGCCCGGCGGGAGGTGCCGGTCGGTCCACCGTGGATCACGACGAACAGTGGATAGCGCAGGGACGGGTCATGGCCCGGCGGCTTCATGAGCACCCCTTCGATCGGCTGCCCGTCCCGGCTCTGCCACTCGATCACCTCGCTGGAGCCTAGCGGCCAATCGGCGATCTGTGCCGACGCACTGGTCACTTGCCGCGGGTCTGGTCGCTGCACCGGGCTGCGATAGATCTCTGAGAGGCCACTGGCGGTCCGGGCGGCGATTGCCATGGTGGACCCGTCGGTCGAGAAGTCGACGGTCCAGATCATGGCCGGTTCCGTGAGTTGCTTGCTGATCGCTCCGGACTCGGGATCGAGATGATACAGCCAGCGCTCGGTGCGGTGACTCGCCAGGAACCAGATGCCACGGGTGGTCCAGGCCACCGGATCGGGATTCTCGTCGAAGTCAGGGGTGAGCACGTCAATGGCTCCTCCCTCGACCGGCACCCTGGCGAGCGCGGTATTCCGGTAGCCAGCCGTGTCCTGCATCCCTGCCGAGAACAGCACCCATGCGCCGTCGGGTGACCAGAACGGGTCACCGTCGCTCCCCGGCTGGCTCACGAGCGGACGCACTGTGCCCGAATCCGTCGAGACGAGTGAGAGATCGGCCAGGCGCCATGAGTTGGTCAGCGGGTCGGGCCGGTGCGAGAACGCAACGAGCGCTCCGCTCGGCGCCCAGGCGAAGGACCCGACCGTGAACGCGTCGCCACCCGTCAGGCGCCGCGGTTCCGATTCTTGCGCCACATCGATCACCCACAGGTGCGTCATGCGGAAATCGGCATCCTCGACGGCGAACTCACCGTAGCGCTCTTCGCGCGCCTCGCTGGTCTTCGAGACCGGATCCCGGGCCGTGAAGGCGATGCGCGACCCGTCGGGCGCCCAGCGAAAGTCGCTGACACCGCCGTCGACGTCCGTCAGCGACCAGGCCTCGCCGCCGGAGGCACTGATGAGGTGGATCTGCGTCGCCTCCTCCCGCTCGGCGAGGAACGCGAGCAGGGAGCCCGCGGGCGACCACTGCGGTGACGTGCTGCTGCCGTCGGCCGTGCGCGTGAGCTGAAACGGCTCGGCCCCGGGTCGGGCGATCCAGATCTCGCGGTCGTAGCGATTGGCATCCCAGTCTGCCGATCGCTCGACATAGGCGATGGCACTCCCGTCGGGGGCGATTTGCGGGTCCGACACGCTGCGCAGGCCGAGCACGTCCTTGAAGGAGGGGGTCGGCATGTGCTGTCCGTGCGTGACGGATGGGAGTGTGAACGTCAGGACGAGCGTCGCGAGCAGTGTCTGGCGGTGAGCAATGTCAGTCATCGATGTGCCCCGATGAGGTGAGAAATCGACGGCACGGAAGATCGCGAGGCCCGGCGGGATACGACAAGGGCGGGGAGGTCGGAGGATCGACGGGAGGCAGAAGCATCTGTGTGGAGGACCATCCGGCGTACTGCATCGAGGATCCGCTGCCGTACCTCAGCGACTCGCGGTGAGGATCAGCGCGGACACGGCTCCGAATCGCGGGATCGGCGTTTCAAACGGCGGTTTCGCAGCCGCGAACGAGCGGACGCGAGCTGCGTACGGGCGATTCGAAGGCTAGAAAGGACCGATCGAGGGCTTGAAACGGCGTCTCGTGCCTTCGAAAAGTCAGGTCGCGACTTCGAGACGACGATTTGAACCTTCGAAACGCGAAACTGAAGCTTCGAAACCCTCGTTCGAGGCTTCGAACCCTCGATTTGAAGCTTCGAAACGTCGATTTGAGGCTTCGAAACCCCCGCCTGAGGCTTCGAGGCGACGATTTCAAGCTTCGAATCGGTGAACCGAAATGCACCTGCGTTGCCCGTAACTGGTTGTGTGAAAGCGAGTTACGGTCCAGCGCCCGGGGCCGCTCGCTACCAACGCGGCTTGTCAGCGATCCGGAACCCAGAGGCAACTCGGCGGGCGGGTATGAGGGTAGGCAGGTAGGGCCATGAGCCTACCGTTCTAGCACTCGCCACGGCACAGCCCCGAGCGCCGCGTGACGCTCGGGGCCCGCCACACCCGCCACCTGTCTGCGGCTATGCGCTCAGCTGATCGAGGGCCGCCTGCGCCAATGCCTGTAGCTGATCGGCCTGCCCGGAAGTGAGCTTATTCCCGCGAAGCCCCTCCACGTGCGAAATGAAGGCGTCGAGCAGACGCACGGCCGAACCCGTCCTCCCGTCGTTCAACATCGCCGTCACGACATTGAGCTTTGCGATGAGGGAGGTGCTCACGTCCACGTTCATCGACTCGATCAGGTCGATGATGGCCTGCACCTGCTCGACAGGTGTCAGGATCCGCCACAGCGTGGCGTGAGATTCACCCGAGGCGAGCATGCTCGAGCCGACGGCCTGTCCAGCGTCGTTGATGGCCATGGCACGGCTGTCGTCGCCGCCCAGCGTGCCGAGGTCGTGCATGGTGCCGTCCCACAGGAATGGATGGTACCCACCTGAAGCTGTGCGGCTTCGCCCGACCACCTGTCCGGCGTTGTTGATCGACTTGGTGCCCGGCATCCGGAGATCCCAGAGAGAACCGCCCCCCGGGCTGCTATAGGCACCGCCGAGCGTGCCGAGGTTGTGCATCGTGCCATCCCAGAGGAACGCGCGCTCTCCGCTCGAGGCGGTAAGGGCGGAGCCCGCGATCTGTCCCGCGTCATTGATCGCCCAGGCAAAGCTGTAGCCGCCACCCAGGGTGCCAAGGTCCCGTACCGTTCCATCCCAGACGAACGCGTGCCAGTTGTTCGAGGCGGTACGACCGAAGCCGACCACAACCCCGGCGTCGTTGATATCGTAGGCGTAGCTGTCGTTGCCACCGAGCGAGCCGAGGTTGTGCATCGTGCCGTCCCACAGGAACGGGTGGTAGGCGCCCGAAACTGTGCGGCTCCGGCCCACCACCAGCCCAGCACGGTTCACGGCCAGTGCGTAGCTATCGCTGCCGCCGAGGGTCCCGAGGTCGTGCATGGCGCCGTCCCAAATGAATGCATGCCACTGGCCCGAAGCGGTCTGGCTCCCGCCTACTACCTGTCCGGCGTCGTTGATGGCCACCGCGTAGCTAGAGGTACCGCCCAATGTGCCGAGGTTGTGCATGGTACCGTCCCACAGGAAGGCGCGGTACGGGGGACTCGAGCCGGCTCCCGAAATGGTGCTCCACCCCACCGCCCGTCCGGCGGTGTTGACGGCCACGGCTTGGCTGGCGGCGCCGCCTAGAGTGCCAAGGTCGTGCATCGTGCCGTCCCAGAAGAAAGCGTGCACAGCGCCTGACGGCGTCCGGCTCCAGCCCACCACCTGCCCGTTGTCGTTGATGGCAAGGCCGAGGCTGCGAGTGATGTAGGCGTCGCCACCGAGATGTCCGAGGTCGATGGCCGTGTAGCCGCCGCCGGTCGTGGAGAACCGCGGGCCCGGTAGCAGCTCCTGTGGGGCCATTGCCTGCTCGCACGCCCCAAAGACCAGTGTGAGAATCGTGACAACTGCAAGACGCTGGTGCATGGCCGCACCTCCGTATCTGTCGAATGTGGCCGACGCTATTCAGCCCGCGTGCGCGAATCTCGCAAGAGCACCGCTCATGAGCGCGCCTCCGCTACTCCACGAGTACGCTTGACTCGCACCGGAGACGTGAGGTCGTCCTTGTCTCCCGCAGCCATCCGTGGAATCGGATCCGGTGAAGGGTCAGTTCCTCGGGTCCGGCCCGAGCACGACCACCCAGTCCGTGTAGCCCAGCCACTCGCCCGTCTTCCTACTCCACTCTTCGCTGATCCGCAGTCTGGCCTGCACGGTGCCTAGCCCGTCCGCCCGGTCCAGGGTGCCATTGGCGTTCCAGTCACCCTTGTTGCCGGCCCAGACAGACTTGAACTGCACACGACCACTCGCCAGGAGCGGATCTGTATCAGCAATCCACGCACACGGGCCACCTGGATACGCCCACGGATTCACGCCTGTCTCATCGTACACCCAGGCATACCAATCTTCGCTATGGATGACGACGTTCCACTCGTCGGCAGCCACTTGGAAATGGACCGGCTGCTTCTCGGAGGTACCCGGACCGCAGAAGCCTTCGGGATCGTTCGAGTAGATCGCGAACAGGTGGGTATCCACATCGCCGAATGCCACCCACCACCAGTCGTCGAGGGTACTGCGAAAGACACCGCCGGGGTTGTCTGGTCCGTTGCTGAAGTTGAACGCCGGTCCGTCCTCGATCGGCGCGACCGGCGCCTGCTCGGTGCAGGCGACGAGCAGGAGTGGGAGCAGGGCAAGGCGTAGGCACCGCATGTGACACCTCCGAAGGGTGAGGGTGGGTCGAAGCATGAAGTTGCTGTGATGGCGAGGACCATTTCTTGCGCCCATATTTGCCGCGCTGGCTTACACGGCTCTTATCTGGCACTTAACCGAGCGGGAGATCCCACACCTGTGGTGCAGCTGTGAACGAGTTGCGCCTTCTCGGTAGCCTCGACCTGCGCGGTCCGGGCGGCGATCGGCTGGAGAGTGTGCTTGCTCAGCCGAAGGGGCTCGGGCTGCTCGCGTACCTCGTCCTGGCCGCGCCCCGGAAGCCGCAGCGTCGGGATGTCCTTATCGCCCTGTTCTGGCCCGAGCAGGACGAGGCGCATGCTCGCAACTCCCTCAACCAGTGCCTGCATCGGCTCAGGCGCGCGCTCGGCTCGGAGACGATCGTCAGCCGCGGGAACAACGACGTCGGGGTGGATCCAACCAGGGTGTCCTGCGATGTGCTGTCTTTCGAGGCGGCGCTTGCCGCGGGGGATCACGCGACAGCCGTGGCGGCGTACGGGGGGCACCTTCTTTCAGGGTTCTTCGTCAGGGGGTGCCCGGAGTTCGAGCGGTGGGTCGAGGCGGAGCGGAGCCGGCTGCACCGAGCGTACGCAGGAGCGCTGGAGCGTATCGCGTTCGAGGCCGATGCAGCGGGGGACGCGGAGGAAGCGGTGCGGTGCTGGCGGCAGGTTGCCGAGGTGGATCCCTACGCGACGCGGGTGACGGTGCGGCTGATCGCGGCGCTCGAGTTGGCCGGGGATCGTGCGGGGGCGCTCCAGGTTGCGGAGCAACACGGGCTCCGACTCAAAGCGGACCTGGATGCCGAGCCTTCGCCGGAGGTCGAGGCCCTGGCGCACCGACTGAAGGTGCAGCCGGTGCCCCGGGCCCCGGCGCAGCACAGCTCGACCCGGGAGCGGTTGGCGTCGGCAGTTGCGGGACGCTACCGGGTGACTGGGGTGGCGGGTGCGGGGGCGATGGCGCTGGTGTACCGGGCGGACGATCTCAAGCTGGGGCGGCCGGTGGCGCTCAAGGTGTTGCGGCCGGAGCTGGCGGCCATGATCGGGCACGAGCGGTTCCTCAACGAGGTGGACATCGCGGCAGGACTCGCGCATCCCAACATTCTCCCGCTGCACGATGTCGGAGCGGCCAACGGGTTGCTGTACTACGTGATGCCGTTCGTGGAGGGCGAGTCGTTGCGGGCCCGGCTGGCGCGGGAGGGGCCGCTCGAGGTCGAGCACGCGGTGCGAATCGCGCGGGAGGTCGCCGAGGCGCTGGAGCATGCGCACGGGAAGGGGATCGTGCATCGGGACGTCAAGCCAGCGAATATCCTCTTGCTGGCCGATCACGCGGTGGTGAGCGACTTCGGGGTGGCGCGGGCGGTCGGGGAGATCGTTGACGATCCCGCGTTGGTGGCCGCGACGGGGACGCCAGCCTACATGAGTCCGGAGCAGGCGGCGGGGAGTCCCGACGTGGATGCACGCAGCGATCTCTACAGCCTCGGCTGCGTGCTGTACGAGATGCTGACCGGCGAGCCGCCGGACCGTGAGAGCGGGCCACCCGCGAACGTCGGGGAGACACTGCCGGAGGCTGCGCTCTCCCTGTCTCTGCGGCAGCAGCCGGTGCCGGCATCAGTCGCGTCGGCGTTGACGAAGGCGCTGGCCACGAACCCGGCGGATCGGTTTCGCACTGCGGAGGAGTTCGTGACAGCGTTGGAGTCGGGTGGCCCGTCGCGGTACACCTTGCGCCCGCGCAACGTGAAGCTTCCAGGGGTCGCAGTCGTCGGGGCGGTGCTGCTTGTTGTGGGAGCCGTTGCAGTTTGGACGATGACACGGCCGTTCACGCTGACGGCGTCGAATAATCGGCAGGTGACGTTTGACCCAGGTAGGGAGGTCCGGCCTGCCATCTCACCAGATGGAAGTGAAATAGTGTATGTAGCGGGCTTCCGGGTTAACGAGACACGTCTGTTCCTGCGGGGGGTTGGCGGAGGGAGCCCACGGCTGATTGCAGAACGCGGTCACCGTCCGCAATGGAGTGCCGATGGAGAGCGAGTCTATTTCGGGGGATGGACAGGTCGAGGCTCGATGTTCGCCATCAAGGAAGTCGGCAAGCTTGGAGGCGCGGTCCGCATCCTGAATCGGCCAAACGGGTTCTCGAACGCGACTGTGTCCCCCGACGGGACGCGGCACGTGTATTGGCGGAACCCGTCGCCCGACGTTGCCGAGATCGTCGTTGGTGATCTCGAAGGGGGTGAGGAGAGCGAGGAAGTCTTCGCGGTCGTGAGGGGGAGAGAGGGTCCCCTGTACAACTTCGCGTGGTCGCCTGACGGCCTGCGGCTCGCCTACCAGGAAGGACGAGGGTCACTCCTGGATGCTCGGTGGACTTCCGCAGTTTGGGTCGTAGGCGCAGGTGGCGAACCGATCCGGATCACCGACGAGGAACACCGCAACGTCAGTCCGGTGTGGTTCCCCGACAACCGACACGTTATGTTCGTGTCCGACCGCGACGGCCCGCGCGATATTTACGTCGTGGACGCCGACGATCCCGGAGAACCGCAACGGGTCAGTTTTGGTGGCCTGGATCCAGAGTCGATGTCGTTGTCTGCAGACGGCACGCGACTCGCGTACTCCAAGTACCGCGTGCGGAGCGACGTTTGGGCTATCCCGATTCCCCGGAGCGGGACGGTGTCGATAGCCGAGGGACGGCGGGTGACCACAGTCAACTGGAATCAGCAGATCATGGACCATGATCTGTCTCCTGACGGCGATACGATCGCGTTCGATCGAGTCGATCGTCGAGGCGAGTCCCAGATCTACAAGATGGCGCTGGAGGACGGAGTGGAGATCCAGTTGACCGCGGACTCCGCGGGTGCCTACTCACCGATATGGTCTCCGGACGGTCGCGAGATTCTCTTTGTCAAGAGCGGCGCGAGCGGCGGTGAAGACGTATGGGTGATGGATGCTGACGGGGGGAACAAGCGCCGAGAGATGGAGATCCCAGACCACTCGGCGCTGTGTGACTGGTCTGACGATGGCCTGAAAGTGATTTGCGGGCGGGGCAGGGCTGGCGTGTGGGCGGTATCACGTGACAGCACTAGACAGGGCTTCGATATGCCAGTGGGATTTGGGGAGCCGTTCCACTGGTACGATGGCGCGTGCAGTCATCTGCGGCGCATCAAGAGTGGTGGCGGCGTGGTCTGCAGCCATTTGTGGGACGGCGCGTTCAAGAGCCTGCTGTGGCTTTCTCCGGAAGGGAAAGTCGAGAGACGGTTCGACCCGACTCCGAATGAGGAAGCCCGTCGTAGATGGATGGCCGTTGTCCGCGGCGACGATAATGACCATGACTTGCTCTGGTGGATCAGGCATCCGCGCTATTCTCCTGATGGGTCGACGCTCTACTTCTTCGGCAATCCTGGTGGCGCTGTCTTTGTCATGACCATGCCGGCCGAGGGCGGCGAGCTGCGAAGGCTGGTGGTATTTGATGATCCTTCGGTGACCCCCCTAAAGCCCAGCAATAATGGGGAGGGCTTTGCGGCCCTGACGGTGAGCCAAGACACTCTCTACCTGTCCGTCGGCGAAGCCGAGAGCGACATCTGGGTGATGGATCTGGAGTGGTGACGACTTGCCGCCGATGCCTCGCAGGTTCCCGATGTGACGGACCTCGGCAGCCGGTGCCCGTCAGTGTGTCCGGTGTCGAACGGGACCGAGGTCGCGATCGTCTCAGACAGCCATCTGCCTCGGACTCGGCTGCTCACTAGAAAGGAATCGGAATGACGCTGACGCTCACGGGCTCGGAGCTCACGGTGGAGGGAGTGGTGGCGGTGGCGCGCCAAAGGGAGGCGGTCGAGCTTCACCCCGGTGCGGAGCAGCGCATCCGGGCCTGCCGCGAGATGCTGGAGCGCAAGCTCGCCGCCGGCGAGGTGATGTACGGCATCAATACCGGGATCGGGGAGTTCTCCGAGACGCGACTGGCCGACGAGGAGATCCGCGATTTCCAGCGCTACCTGGTCTACAACCACGCCGCGGGCATCGGTGCCCCCGCTCCGGCCGAGCAGGTGCGCGCCGCAATGGTGTCGCGGGTGAACGTGCACGCCCGGGGCCGGTCCGGTCTGCGTATCGAAGCCGTGCTCGCGCTGGTGGACATGCTGAATGCCGGCGTCACGCCCTATGTGTGCCGCAAGGGGTCGGTGGGTGCCAGCGGGGACTTGGCACCCATGTCGCAGATCGCGCTGGGTGCCATGGGGGAGGGGCGGGCCTGGTACGGCACCGAGCTGCTCCCCGCGCGAGACGCGCTCGCCCGCGCCGGTCTCACCCCCCTCGTGCTCGAGGCGCGCGACGGCCTGGGCCTGATCAACGGGTCCAACTTCCAGAACGGCATGAACGCGCTCCAGTTGGTCGACATCGACCGCTGGCTGCGGCAGGCGGAGATCGCGGCCGCGATGACGCTCGAGGCGCTGAACGCCAACATGAAGCCGTACGACCGGCGGGTGCACGAGGAGCGCGGATTCCCGGGCGCGGTGCGGAGCGCCGACGCGATCCGCCGCTGCCTTGCCGGGAGTGCCACGCTCGAGGCGGGCCGCAAACGGGTGCAGGATGCCTACTCGATGCGATCCACCCCGCAGGTGATCGGCGCGGCCCACGATGCCGTCGAGTACGCGCGCGAACAGATCGAGATCGAGCTGGATGGTGGGCACGGCCGTGACGATGGTGAGTGTGCTGTCGGAGCGCCGGCTCAACCGGCTGCTGAACCCGGCTCTGTCCGTCGGGCTACCGCCGTTCCTCACCGAGCGACCGGGATTCTTCAGCGGGCTCATGCTGAGCCAGTACACGGCGGGGACGCTGATCGTCGAGCAGCGCATGCTCGCCGCACCGGCAGCGGCCGGGTCCATCCCCGCGGCGGCGGATCAAGAGGACTTCGTCAGCATGGGGATGAACACCTCGCTCAAGAACGAGCAGATCCTGGCGAACGGGTACGGGGTGCTCGGGATCGAGTTCCTGGCGGCTGCCCAGGCGCTCGACATCCGAGACCGGCGGATGGGTGCGGGGGTCCGGGCCGCGCATGAGGTGATTCGGCGGCACGTGCCGCACCTCGACGAGGACCGTCCTCTCTTCCCGGACCACACGGCGATGGCCGAGGTGGTGCGGTCCGGTGAGATCCTGGAG
>JBDGYA010000168.1:0-3423 GCA_039584325.1 Gemmatimonadota bacterium | reverse complement strand
GGCGGTGGTCAACAACTTCGTCCTGCACTTCCGGCCCGTGCGAGTGCCGGCCAAGAGCCTGGCGTATACGCACACGTTTGGGTTGGGCGGGATGTCGCTCGTGCTCGTGCTGCTGTTGATCGGCACGGGCGGCTTGATGATGTTCGCCTACGAGCCCGCGCCGGGGGATGCGTATCGCTCCGTCCTCTCGCTGCAGGAAGACACCCTGTTCGGCGGCCTGGTTCGCAGTGTCCACCACTGGAGCGCCAACTTCCTCATCGCCGTCGCGACGCTCCACCTGTTACGGGTGTTCTTCACGGGCGGCTTCCACCCGCCGCGGCAGTTCAACTGGGTGATCGGCGTGAGCCTGCTGCTGTGCGTGATCGCCTCCAACTTCACGGGATACCTGCTCCCGTGGGACCAGCTGTCGTACTGGGCGATCACGATCTCGACGGGCATGCTCACGTACGTGCCGCTCATCGGCGACTGGCTACAGCGCACCGTGCGCGGAGGGGAGGAGATCGGCCGGTCGACGCTGATCATCTTCTACACGCTACACACGACCGTCGTCCCGGTCCTCATCCTGATCCTCATGGGTTTCCACTTCTGGCGTGTGCGGAAGGCGAAGGGGGTAGTCGTCCCACGCGCACCTGGCGAGCCGATCGACCCGCAGCCCGAGAAGGTACTCGGCCTGCCGTTCCTCGTACTCCGCGAGTTCGTCGTCGCGTTGATGCTGATTGCTGTCGTATTCCTTTATGCAGCGTTCGTCGCCGCTCCGCTGGGCCAGGCCGCCAATCCCGGCATGAGCCTGCACTTCCACCCCACGTTCGCGGTCGTGCTGCTACCCCTTGCCGGCGTGCTCGCACTCGTCGCGATCCCATACGTCATCTACGACGACGACACCTCGGGCGTCTGGTTCGCGTCGCACCGGGGGAGGGCACTTGCCGGGCAAGCAGCCGTAGCCGCGCTCCTGCTCACGCCACTCCTCGTCATGCTGGACGAGTGGGTGATCGATCTTCCCGCACTCCTCCCCTGGCTGCCGGCGGCCATCAGCAATGGCGTCGTTCCGGTAGTCCTCCTTGCGGGGGCACTCTGGGTAGCCGCCCGCTGGTTACGGAACGGTCGCTCCGCCACACGATACGAGACGATGCAGACGACGTTCGTGTTCCTGGGCACGGCGTTCGTGGTGCTGACCGCCATCGGCGTGTGGTTTCGGGGGGAGGGGATGGCATTGGGATGGTGAGCGTACGATTGCAGGTTGAAGATTGCACAGTGCAGAATGACGGACATGCGCCGGTGAGCGCAGTGGGCGGATGCTGGGTGAAGAGTGAAAGGTGAAGAGTGAAGGGGATGGTGGGAGCACCGAGCGGCGGGGGTGCAGGAGACGTGAAACGTGAATCGTGAAGCGTGAAACACTCGAGTGCGTGGTATCCGCAGGAGAGTCAGGTTCAAGGGGAGCGGTGTGTTCTGGAGCGCACGTTGGTGCCCTGAGGACAACCGTGATGCTGAGGATCATCGGCACCGCAGTGCGCGAAAGGACGCGCTGCTCCCCTCGAAAGCCGAACGCAAGGACGTAGCACGTGAGTCGAAAGCGTAAGACAGATCGAGGGAAGAGGAAGCGGACTGACGCTGTGACACGCAAAGGGCCGCAGCGACCCTCGCGTCCCGATCCGGGGGAGGTTACCGCCGCCCCTACGGCCTCGCGCCGCTCCTTTCTCTGGAAGACCTGGCTCGGCCTCGCGGCCGTGGCGGTGGCCGAGGTGGTGTGGGTGGTGGTGGACTTCGTGCGGCCCCGGAGGGTCCAGGCGGACGAGTCGATGATCGTCGTGGCTGGCCCGGTCGATCGCTTCGAGCCCGGGTCCGTCACGGCCTTTCCACAAGGCAAGTTCTACCTCGTCCGGCTCGACGACGGCGGCTTCCTCGCCGTCTCGCGCGAGTGCACCCACCTCGGCTGCACGGTGCCGTGGGTCGAGACCGAGCGGCAGTTCGTGTGCCCGTGTCACTCCTCAGCTTTCGATGTCCACGGTGACGTCGTCAATCCACCCGCGCCGCGCGCACTCGACCTCTTCGAGGTCCGCATCGAGAACCGCGTGGTGAAGGTCAACACAGCTGCACCCGAGCGGCGCGCGGCATTCGAGGCGACGCAGGTGACTCGAACGTGACCGACAGACCGATCGACGAGCCCCGCCCCGACGAGCCGACCGGTCAGCGAGGGCAGGCGTCCTCGGCCGACGCGGGAGCGGAGCAGGCGCTGTCCCGCTGGCTGGCCGCGGGTGTCGTGGCAACCGCCGCGATCGTCCTGTCCTTTCCGCTCTATCTGACCAAACAGCGCTTGGTGAGTACGGAACGTACGACCGACTCGGCCGTGGCCGCGTTCGTGGGTCGCGAACAGTGCATCGACTGCCACGAGTCGGCGTACCAGGCGTGGAAGGGATCCGACCACGACAATGCGATGGACGTCGCCACCGACAGCACCGTACGGGGCGACTTCGACGACACGACGTTCGAGCACGATGGCGTGACGAGCCGGTTCTATCGGCGCGACGGCAAGTTCTTCGCCTTCACCGAGGGCCCGGGCGGCGAGATGGGTGAGTTCGAGATCACCCACACCTTCGGCTGGGAGCCGCTGCAGCAGTACCTCGTCCCCTTCCCGGGCGGCCGGCTCCAGGCGCTCGGCGTTGCCTGGGACACCGAACGCGGCGAGTGGTTCGACCTCTATCCCGATCAGGACATCCCCGCGAGTGACTGGCTGCACTGGACGCGCAACGCCCAGAACTGGAACGGCATGTGCGCGGAGTGCCACTCGACGAATCTCATCAAGGGCTACGATCCCGACACAGAGACCTTTTCGACGACGTGGTCGGAGATCGACGTGAGCTGCGAGGCGTGCCACGGCCCTGGCTCGTGGCACGTCGAATGGGCCGACATGCCCGAGATGGCGCGTCCCGCGATCGAGAACTTCGGCCTGCTCATCGGCACCAGCGACATGTCGGCCGAACACTATGTCGAGCTGTGCGCACCCTGTCACGCCCGTCGTACGGAGCTGGGCGATTACGATCACACGAGCCCGCAGCTGCTGGACAACGTGCTCCCGGCCGCACTGCGGGAGGGGCTGTATCACGCCGACGGGCAGATTCTCGACGAGGTATACGTCTACGGATCGTTCGTGCAGAGCAAGATGTACCGCATGGGCGTCAAGTGCGCGGACTGCCACGATGCGCACAGCCTAGCGCTGCATGAAGAGGGGAACGCCCTCTGCACCCAATGCCACCGTGCCGATACGTACGACAGCTACGACCACCACTTCCATCAGCAGGTCTACCAGGGCGAGCCGAGTGACGGCGCACTGTGCGTGAAGTGCCACATGGCCGAGCAGCCGTACATGGTGGTGGACTGGCGGGCGGATCACAGCCTCAGGCTGCCGCGTCCGGACCTGACGCAGGA
>JBDGYA010000088.1:0-9974 GCA_039584325.1 Gemmatimonadota bacterium | reverse complement strand
AACCGCACCTCGTGGGCGAGGTACACCACTCCCATGCCACCCCGGCCAAGCTCGGCATCCAAGGAATACTTGCCGGCGAGCGCCTCCTGAAGCGCGAAGAACTGCGGATCGAGCTGCTGTTCCAGTGAAGTCACGCGACCGTCAGGCAGCGGAGCGGCGGGAAGCGATGATGGCGGTCGGCGAGGGCCATCGAGAACCGGGAGGTGATCTCGGGCATGGTGGGCAAAGATACGATTTGAAGCGTCCACGCGCGAGTGGCTCTGCTGCTTACCTTGGTCCGGACGGCGGGATTTGATGATCGTCCACGCGCGAGTGGCTCTGCTGCTTACCTTGGTCCGGACGGCGGGATTTGATGATGAGCCCGAGCCGCCCTATCGTCCTTTGCGTGTTCGCACACGTTTCGCACACCACAGATTTGTGATATCGCAAGAAAGCCACGGGCGCTGCGCGACGCTCGGGGCTGGAGGTCTCAATCGTTGGCGACTTGCTGTTCGGCCTCGGCGGACCCCGTCACCACTCTAAGTCCGCCACCCAGATGTCGCTCTCGTAGTCCCCCACCGTCATGTAGAGGTTGTCGGGACCGACTGAGATCCCGACCGGACCCAGTGCATCAGACATGACCACGAGACGGGGCTCACCACCCGAAACAGGAATCGACCACACGCCGTGGACCTCAGCACCCATGCTTCCCCAGAAGTAGACGTGGGAGCCGTCTCGCGAGAAGGCCGCCCTCCGCCTCAGGAGAGGAAACGTTACCGGCTCCGGATTCAGACGCCACAGCGGCACACCATCGCGGGAGAATAGCACTAACTCCGGACCCGCCCAACACAACAGACCGCTCCCGTCTGGTGTCCATCCCGCGGGCCCGCAACCGGAGTTCGTCAGTTGCCTTGCTCGATGCCACCCCCCGCCAACGCTGTCTCGGGATACCAGCCACGCCTCTGTCTGCCCCGACTGTGCCGAGGAAAAGGCTATCTCAAGGCCGCTCGGCGACCATACGGGTAAGTTGGCGTCCAGTGGAAGATCCCGCAGCGTCTCAGGGGTACCTCCACTTGCGGACATGACCATCACCGAGGTTGCTCCTGGACCCTCACGGGCATAGAACGCGATCTCAGTGCCACCGGGTGACCAGCTTGGGCCGAACTCATCTCTCGGGTCGTTGGTTAGGCGTTCGGGGTTCCCCCCTTCCAAGGACAGCTTGTAGATGTCCTGGTTGCCCCGAAGCTCGCTGTCGTAGGCAATCCACTTGCCGTCAGGGGAAACGTCGTGCATTTCAATCGTCTGATTGCCTGAGGTCACCTGTTGGGCATCCGAGATCGGTACGGGGCGTCGTTGCCCCAACGGCACAGAGAATACGTTCTGCTTCACCACCCGCTTCGCATAGGCGAGCTTCTGTCCCGTGATGGAGTAGGAGATCATGTGGGGATCAGTTGGTCCCGGTACCTTCTGTGGTTCTCCCTTGGGCCCGTTCGATCCGATCGCGATGACGTAGACCTCCTCCGGACCATCACGATTGGAGACGAACAGCAGATGACCCTCGTCGAGCCACGCCGGACTCACATCCATGTGTTCGTTGCTGGTTACTCGCACGGGCTCGCCACCACCTGCATCCACGACCCAGATCGACGTCGGGCTATGGCCGAGGCCGAGCGCCCAATCCGCCAGGCCATTCACGAACGCGATCCTGTCACCATCAGGGGACCAAACGAACCAATGTGCAGCCCTGGCTACCTCTGTAGCCGCAACTAGCGTCGACGACTCGTCCGTATACGAGTACACGAAGATGCTGTCAGCAGCGGAATAGACCACCTGAGACCAGTCTGATGACCATGTACAACCCAGCAGGTCCAACCCTCGGACGTTCTGCGGCAGATCAACCGTGCGGATCGAACCACCGAATTTCCCCACCTCTTTCCACGAAGCCGATCCACGGGAGTCAACCTCTAGGAAGCGAATGAACTCTCCATCCGGACTCCACTGGGGGGCAACCTGAGTCCTGGGCCCTTCCGGTGCCGGGATCACCTCCCCGCCACCCGCAACATTGAGGGTACTGCGAATGATGACCGTCGCACTCGTGGCAGAAGGCCCAGTTCTCACAAAGGCAACCTGACTTCCATCGGGTGAGATGGCTGGACCACCCTGACGTCCAGGTTCGCTCGTGACAGGCATGATGTTGGACGTGCCGACGTTGATCGGCTCGGTGGTCAGCATTCGAGACAACACCAGCCCGATCACTGTGAGCACCGCGGCGGTTGCCAGTACGAGTGGAGCAAACGAGCGCCGCCTACCGAACGTCGCCGCGAGGGGCCGCGTGTCGGTCGGCGTCATTCCCCCGCTCGGTGTCACCAGCGCCTCCAACTGCGGTAGCAACTCCTCGGCGGTCTGGAACCGATCCGCCGGTTTCTTCTCCAGGCAGCGCATCACGACTGACTCGAGAGCCCCCGGCACCGTCTCCCGATGCTTCGACACCGGCTGCGGCGCTTCGGTCACATGCGCCGCCAGGGTCATCTGCGGCGTGGCACCCATGAACACGGGGCGGCCCGTGAGTAGCTCGTAGGCAACTGCGCCCACGGCATAGATGTCCACCCGGTGATCGAGATGGGGATCGGCCGAGGCTTGCTCGGGGGCCATGTAGGCTGGAGTGCCGAGGGCGATACCGGCAGTCGTAAGCTTCTCCCGGCCCGTCGCCTCACTCACGGCCTTCGCCACACCGAAATCCGTCACCAGCGCGTGACGACCGCGCAGGAGGATGTTCTCGGGCTTGATGTCACGGTGGACGACGCCGTTGGCGTGTGCCTCGGTCAGGGCGTCCACGACATCCCGAAGAATCCGCACCACCTCGCCTATTGGTAGCTCGCCTTCCTTGGCCAGCTTATCCCGCAGCGACTGGCCTTCTACGAAGGGCATCACATAGAACAGGAACCCGTCTGCTTCACCCGAGTCGTGGAGCGGGAGGATGTGCGGATGCTGGAGCTGGGCTGCTACCTCGATCTCACGGAGGAACCGCTCGGGGCCGAGGGTAGCGGCGAGGTCGGGACGAAGGACCTTGATCGCCACCTTCCGGTGGTGCTTGAGATCCTCGGCGAGGTAGACCGTCGCCATACCACCGCTGCCGATCTCGCGCTCGATCGTGTAACGGTCGTGGAGTGCGGCCTTGAGAGCGTCGATGACCTCACCCATCCCATCCCTCGGGGAAGGATCTCTGCCAAAGTGCGGATTTCGGGAAGGCGGCGCAAAGGGAGCGCGATGGTCGACTATCGCTTCCTGATGACCACTGGCAGGTATGGCGGCGCGCGACGTACGGGTTCCCGGGGTGGGCGAACGCCCCGGGCACTGCGTGACGCTCGGGGCTTGGGTTTCTAGAATCCTCGCTGGCTAGCCCTTCAGCCACATCAACTCCTGAAACGGTGCGTGGTCGTGCTTCGCGCCGGGCCTCACCGTGCCGGTCGGATACGATAGATGATGTTCTCGACATCCCCGCTGACGTAGATCGCCCCGGACGGTCCAATTGCCACGCCGTTGAATATCCACGTTAGCGGCATGCCCGGAGTGCCCGGCGCACCCAGCGCCAGACCATCCGCCACGGGACGCACTTCGCCGGTCGCGGCGTCCACTCTCGTCAGCCGTCCCACGCCCGCCTCGACCACGTACAACACACCATCATCTGCAACGGCGAGGCCTTCGGGACCCTGGAGGTCTGTCGCCACCACACGTGGATCCGACAACACCTCACCGTCGGCGACCACTTGAAGAATGGCACCGGCATGCTGGTCGGCGACCCAGAGATTCCTGTCCGACGCCGCAAGTCCAGCCGGCACGCCCAGACCAGATGCCAGTGTCACGCGGTCCGTCTCGTTGGGACCCGTGATGCGAACGACACTCGCCGTCTGGAGCTCCGCGACGACGAGGTCCGTATGGCACCGGCGCCGGGAGGATTCGTGGTGGTCGTGAGGGAGCGGTTCGCACCCCTGACAGGCGGAACAAACGTAGTCGTCGGCCACTATCTCCTCCATATGGTGATCCATCGCAACGCACGAGGACGTGAACACAGACGCCAGCGGAGGCACGGGAACATGTTCAGGCCAGCCGCGGCGGCCATCGCCGCCATCGCTCTTCTCTCACCCGGTGTTGCGGCGGCGTACGCTCAGGACACAAGCACCGTCG
Source organism: Gemmatimonadota bacterium (assembly GCA_039584325.1). Taxonomy (GTDB): domain Bacteria; phylum Gemmatimonadota; class Gemmatimonadetes; order Gemmatimonadales; family GWC2-71-9; genus JAOTVV01. The sequence continues at coordinate 5,810 of JBDGYA010000088.1, read as the reverse complement.
CGGGCGTGCTCGCTCCCGAGAGCCCCAATGAGGCCAGACTCAATCGGCTCCAGCCACCCGACCAGGTCATGGATGCCATCGGCATCCAGCCGGGGATGACGGGTGCGGAGATCGGCGCTGGGCGTGGACGGTATGTCGTACAACTTGCGGTTCGTGTGGGAGAGAGCGGAAAGATCTATGCTGAAGACATCGACGCCGCAGCCCTGAAGCACCTGGGCCGACGCTGCGAACGGTGGGGACTCACCAACGTCGTGTCAGTTCTCGGAGATGTCACGGACCCGAGACTTCCCGAGGGTGAGCTGGACTTCATCTTCGTCATCTCCGCCTACCACCATTTCTCGGACCCGGTCACGTTGCTCCGCAATGCTGGCTCGGCGCTCAAACCCGAGGGCATGGTGGCAATCGGAGAGTGGCTGCGATCGACATCACCGGAGCAGATCGAAGCGGACATGAGCGCGGCCGGATATGCGCTCGAGCGCACGGAGACCTTCCTCGAGGCCAACGGTCTGTATATCTACGTGTTCCGGATTGCCGACGCGCGTCGGCGGTGAGCAGCGCCGGCACCGAGGGTTGACGAGAGCACAGCGGCCCGACGGCAAAGCCCCAGCCGTAGGGAAGTAGGTTACCGTCCTACCGTCTTACCCTCCTACCATCGTGCGCGTGTTCCACCAACGTCACATCGCCCAGCGCCTCACCGGCGCGCGGCGAGCACCAGCCGGAACAGCTCGCCGATCTCGTCGGTGGTGACGGTCCACGGGTGATCGGTGTCCACCCGGTGGACGAAGACCAGCCGGTCCGCCGGCTTGATGAGCAGGTAGTGCACTGCCAGTCCGCCGTGGAACACCGCGGGTCCGATGCCGAGCGGGGAGTCGGCGGCCATCGTGGCCCACAGCATCCCGTAGCCCAGTCCCAAGAGGGTGTCCTCGACGGAGTGGGTCGTCCAGCTCGCGTCGATCCACGACTGTGGCACGACCTGCTGCCCGTCCCACCGACCGCGCTGCTGGTAGAGCACGCCGAACCGGGCCAGATCTCGCGCGGTCATCCTGATGGGGTATGCCGGATGCTCGGATTTTGCCGGCTCGTACGAGTAGGAGCCGTCCGCCACCTCGAAGTCCTGCATCCCGATCCGGTCGGCGATCTCGCGCTTGAATGCCTCGAAGATGCCCGCGCCCGTCTCCTGCTCGTAGATCGTGCCGAGCGCGTTGAAGTCCCAGTTGTTGTAGTAGAAAAAGGTGTCGGGGGCGTGACTCCCCCGTGCCGGCCGCTCCGCCTCCATCTCCGGGGTCTCCGCCGCGGCCGGGTGATACACGCCCGAGCGCGACTTCAGCAGGTGGATGACGCGCGCCTGCTTCTCCGCGTCGGTCAGGGCCGGCGGGATATCGTCGATGCCGAGCTGTGCCAGCGTGGCGGCGGTGTCGATCGTTCCGTCCGCCACCGCGATGCCGTACAGCGCACCGAGCAGCGGTTTGCGGATCGAGTGGAGCAGGTATTTGCGGTTCACGTCTCCCCAGGAGACGAACACCTTGCCGTCATACAGCGCCATGAACGCCGCCGACCCGATGCCGTCGAACTGGGCTTTCGCAACCTGGAGGTCCGCCGACGAGAAGCCCACCGATTCCGGCGAGACCGTCTCGAAGCCGTCGGGGCCGACCGGGTCGCCATTGCAAGCCGGCACCGCCAGCAGCAGAGCGGTCAGCGCGGTCAGGGAGCTGCGACGTGCGCGTACCACCATGGGCGTGTCTCCTCCGGCGTGACCGGCGTTGGAGCGCCAATTGGACCTCGCGGTCGGCGAGGGGGACTGGAAGCGGTCGACGAGGTCGGACACCACCCCACCATCCCGGGCTGGTCTTCGGCTACGATAGGGCGCGGGGCGGACGGGAGCCAGAGGGAGTCCACGTCAGAAGGGAGAGTGGGTCACTCAGGTATGGAGCGGTGGGGCGATACGGAAGAAGTCGGGGAGGCCAGCCGCGGACAGCCAGGAACGGGGAGCGCGGTCATCGCACCGGGAGCTGCCCGTTCCGGACCGGCGTCCGTCGACGCGTCAGGCCGTGGGTGCGCTCCGGCGCGCGCGGAGATGGTCGAGCGCGGTCAGCCGCGTGACGTCCGCCAGCCAGCGACGGACGGGGTACTGCGTCGGGCTAAAGCGGCGCGTCTCGAACAGTACCTCGCGCGACACCGACTCCAGGAGTTTGCCAGCCTCCGTGGCGTCGGACAGCATGCTGAGCGCCAGGGCGTAGAGCCGGGCACGGTGGCGGGCGAACAGCGCAGCGAGCGCCTCCTGCTCGCCAGCGGCGATGCGTTCCAGGAGCACGCTGTCGGGCTCCGGTTCCGCTTCCGGTTCCGCCGATGCGCTCCAGGCGGACGTGGTGGGGTGCATACGGTCATGCGGCATGGTCGGTATTCCTCGACGTCTTCGGGGCCGACGACGGCGATCGCGCTTCCGGAAAGAGACGCGACGGGGCGCGTGCAGGTAACGGAGCGGGCCGCCATGCGACCGCTTGGTGATCGCCGTCACAGGATCCGTCCGTGGCATCCAGCCGGCTCTCACTGCGCGAGGCGCCCTGCAGCACGCGGCCCAACTGCACGCCGACCAGGAGCGCAAAGGGATCAAACCGGTCACGTGCCCCTGTGACCGGCACACGGCCGATACTGCACCGAGCTCGAGGCGATTCGCAGAGGAGGAATCCGTAGCTTTCACCGGCGCCACTGAGCCCGAGAGGGTCAAGGAGATCATTAGTCAAGGAACAACGTGAAACGGTTCTCCTCGGCTTCCGGGCATCAGGCACGACAGGCCTCCCGATGTCGTTGCCGGGCCTCGCCGGCAGTAACATCAGCGACACACAAAGAACTTCGTCGGTTGACGGCACAGCTCAGATCCCGTCAGCAGCGGTCTCGCCAGTGCAATCCCGACAGATTCTGTCCTTGTCACAGAGGTCCATTGCACCCCAACGTGTCCCGAGACCCGATCTGTCGCTTCACGAGATCAACACCGGAGCACACCATGAGCGCACGGATGCCGCGCATTCCGACAGCCGTCTTCATCGCCTGTTTTCTGTTCCCCACCCTAGCGTCGGCGCAGTACGTCCCGCCGGCCGGGAGCTGGGAGCACCGCACACCCGAGGAGGTGGGGCTCGACGCCGCCCAGATCCAGGCAGCCATCGCGTCCGCCCAGGCGAACGAGTCGTCGAACCCGCGGGACCTGGTGGAGTCCCACTACCGCAGCTTCGCCCGGGAGCCGTTCGGCGAGGCCATCGGTCCGATCAAGGCCCGGGGTCCCCAGACGGGGGTCATCGTGAAGGACGGCTACATCGTGGCCGAATGGGGGGACCCGGCGCGGGTGGACATGACGTTCAGCGTGACCAAGAGCTTTCTGTCCACCACCGTGGGACTGGCCTGGGCCGAGGGGCTCATCGGGAGCGTCGACGACCGGGTCGGGCCCTACCTCCCGCCGATCCTCTTGCCGCAGGGCGACGGCGAGGCCGGCAGCGAGGCCGGAACGGGGTTCGGCGCCCGCCGCCCCGTCTCCCTGTTCGAGTCGGCGCACAACCGGCAGATCACGTGGGGCCATCTGCTGCGGCAGGTCAGCGACTGGGAAGGCACGCTGTGGGGCAAGCCCGACTGGTCGGACCGCCCGGCCGACGACCCGGACGAGTGGTTGACCCGGGAGCGCCCCGCGCCGGGCACGCGCTTCGAGTACAACGACACGCGGGTGAACCTGCTGGCGCTGGCGGCCACGCTGGTGTGGCGGGAGCCGCTCCAGGAGGTGCTGCTGGAGGGGATCATGCGCCCGATCGGCGCGTCGCCCACGTGGCGGTGGCACGGCTACGAGAACTCTTGGATCCTGCTGGACGGCCTCCGGGTCCAGGTGCCCAGCGGCGGCGGCCACTGGGGCGGCGGGATGTTCATCAACGCGTACGACCAAGCCCGGTTCGGGCTCCTCACCGCACGCCGGTACCGGTGGGGCGAGGAGCAGCTGCTGCCGGTAGAGTGGTGGGAGATGGCCACGACGCCCACCGGCGTGAACCCCGGCTACGGCTTCATGAACTTCTACCTAAACACCGGTCGCCAGGGGTTCCCGAGCGCCCCCGAGTCCGCATGGATCCACCTGGGCAGCGGCACTAACATGATCTACTGCGACCCGGAGCACGACCTGGTGATCGTGGCCCGCTGGATCGATGGGCGGGCCATGGAGGAGTTCGTCGGGAAGGTGCTGGCAGCAATCGAATAGGCGTTTGCCACTCAGGGCCTATTCACGAAAGCGAGCCGATCAGACTTCCAGCGCGCCGCACTCTTACAACAAGCATGTGGTACTCCGCCGAAAGAAACACACCCCACTCTCACCCAGGCGAAAGCCCCGAACGCCGCGTGACGCTCGGGGCTGTGGGTTGTGCGTGTTCATTGAACACTGCCCGGGGTCGAACGCGCCACTCACCGCTGCTCGTAGGTGCCCTCCACGATGCCCCTGCCGGACCCATCCGCGAAAGACGCCACACCCTTGAACGTTCCGCTGACTGATACATTCTCGAACTTCCCAACACCATTGTAGCTGCCCCACGTACCGCACATGATGGGGCAGTCAGGTGTGCCAGCCTCGTCCAGCCTCCACCATTGCCACCACCCATCCCCGTCCATGTCCATGACGAAACACCAGCCACCCCCCGCAGCGGGGGTGCCATCCTCCGACAGCACAATCGTGCCCACACAGTCACCCGTGTTCTCGCTGAAGAGGCCGCCAGGGTCGTCGCCAGCGCTGACGAGCCCGTAGGTGAAGTGCACCACGGCACCGCCGTTGGGCGCACTAACCGTGTCCGTTGAGATACGGACGGTGGAGTACTGTCCCGACATCGTGACGCTCTGTTGGGCGAGAATACCAGTGGTACCAACAAGACACAGCACGATGACGGAGAACGCGAGACGCCGTAGCATGGAGCACCTCCGTTGTTGCGATGACGTTCACCAAATGCGGACGCACCGTTCCGGTGGCTATGGTCTCGTCGTCAGGCGGGCATCACACTGCGGCGTCTGTCGGGCGGCGGGGCCGGAAGGGCCACCGGCAGATTCGAAATCAATACCATACTATAGGACGGATCACGCGGACGCCCAAGAACGGGAGTTGTTCAATTTGGATTGCTGCCTGTCTTGAAACCCCCGAACGCCGCGCTCGAGTCGCGGATCTGCGACCGAGGCCGCTGCTCGGCGGATACCGAGACGCGGTTCACACTCTCAGGCGCTCCTCACGGAACCATCGCGCCGTCACCTGAACCCGTGAGCGCCGGCGGCGACGCATCTGCTCACCGCCGGTCACTCGATGGGTAGGATGAAGCGTTGCCGCAGCACGGTCCGGTCACTCCACTCCCTGCGCGTGGGGAACAGCGTCGCCGGCCGCGTACGGTCGAGCTCATCGGTCTTTGGCAACTGATAGAGATGCTCCAGTACATCGAGCTCCAGCGTCTCGGCATCTCCCGCCGCCTCGAGCTCGAGCAAAAAATCTTCGGCCCCCGCGCCGAATACCGTGATGTCGAGTCTGATCTCACCAGCCTCGGGAAGCGCGAGCGGACCGACGGCGCGATCGATAGCGTGAGGGATGCACAGGCATCAGCAAGAGATGTCGCGGGGTGCCATCACTGCCAATCGGAAGCCGCTCACATGGGCGCGTGCACCGTGCGGCGTGCAACGGCCAACGTGCAACGTACAACGTGCGACAGAACGGTCAGGTCGAGGGTCCAGGGTGCAGGGGAGTCGGAGCCAGTGCTATCCGATTGGCCCCGAACGCCGCGTGTCGCGCGGGGCTCGAACGCCGTGCGGCGCGT
>JBDGYA010000087.1:0-14187 GCA_039584325.1 Gemmatimonadota bacterium | reverse complement strand
TGTATACCGCACCGCGGCACCGAAGGGTCACATCACGGCAGGTAATTCATGGGATTCCCCTGAGCTGACCGCCCCGGGTTCAGGCGTGCTTCCCTTGAGCAGCCGGGCGCAGGCTCTCACCACACCACGGGCGCGGTACTGATTCACCGTTCAGAGCTTCTCGGGCATCCAGCATTACGCGCAGCTGCGCCGGGGTCGCGTTTTCTGGGACACTGAGTTGCGTCGGTTTTCTGCAAGCCATTTGCAAACCAACAGGAAGGGACAGGACGGTACTAGAAGGTACAGGACGGTACGAAGGGGTCGCTAAGTCGGTACAGGATGGGACAGAACGGGACTGGAAGGGACCAGACGGGACGAAGAGCACCGAACTCCAAAACCGAGGGTTGCAGGCTCTTGCCGTCGCCTCTCGCTTTCCCTCGAATTGTCCAGAACTACGGCTCTTGAGCGATCAGATCGAGTGCCACGATCAGACGGCCCTGTGTCGCGGTCCTCACAATGACGAACCGCTGCCCGTCTGGGTGGATATCGTATTGCGCGTTCCCCACGAACTGGTAGTCGGGGAAATCGAATAGCACGTCGTGGCGCCCGACCGTGACGTCGTCGCCTGCCGTCAGTTGATGAGCGACCAGTTGCCCTTGGGGATTCCAGTAGAAGAGCTCTTGCCCAGTGGGTCCCCAGATTGGGTCTTCTCCGCCTCCCGTGGAGATCAGCCGCTTGTTTCCGGGTTGAGGGAAGGACTGCACGTAGACTTCGTATCGACCAGACTCGTCCGAGCTATAGGCCAACCACCGACCGTTCGGCGAAATCCGGCCCGCCCCTTCCGCATGAGGCGTAGCGAGAAAGGGCCGCGGGTTGCCATCCTCACCGACGGGGGCGACCCAGATGTCCTGGTTCTCGGTCTCGGCGTCGACGTTGGTGAACACCAAATGGCGACCATCCGGTGACCAGTCGGTGGTCCACTGCAACCCATCCTGCGCCACCACAGGAACCGGGTTCCCGCCCTCGGTGGAGAGCACGTAGAGATCCTTGACGTCGGAGTCACGGGAAAATGCCAAGCTGGTCCCGGCGGGGTGCCAGACCGGGTCGTTATTGTCCTGCCCGTCGAAGGTGAGCTTGGAAGTGCTTCCCCCGACCAGGTCGTGCATCCAAATATCTCCTTGGCCCCCGGTCCCACCGAAAGCGATGCGAGTACCGTCAGGTGAAAACCGGGGAAGCCAGAACGGCTGATCCTGGAGGAGCTGTTGCTCGTTGCCGTCACGGTTGACCAGGACGAGGTTACGACCCTCATCCCAAGCCAGATTGTAGGCGAGCGTTCCGGATGACGACACGGCAAGCATCGGATCCTATCCAAAGCGCATGCCCAATCCTTCCGCCACTCGGCGGGCTGGTCCAACAGTATCGAGATGCGCCATATCGAACGGTTGCGCGAAAAGCGATCCGTCGGCTTCGACATAGAGCAAGTGTCCCGACCGCACGTAGTGCGGCGCTGCCCCCGGCATAAGCCACCGGACGTCTGCCGACTCGAGCGTGACCGCGCCGACACGCAGCTCTTGCCCGGAAGCCCTGCCGCTCGCAAACAAGAGCGCACGCGCACCGGGAAGGAACACTGGGTCCATTATCGTGAGCGTATCTAGTACCTCGAGAACGTCGGGCGTCCCCCCGTTGGCGCTCACGGTATAGACGCGCCAGGGCAGAAACGTACTGAACACGATTTCGTCATCGTCCCCCCAAGCCGTCCCTAACAGGCCGTAGGCGTCGAACTCGGTGATGGTGCGGGGCGTCCCTCCATCCAAAGGAACCCTGCGGAGTGCACCCTCCGTATTGAAGCCAAGCTGGGTTCCGTCCGGTGAAAAAAACGGAGCGACTCCGCCCTCGGTGCCGGCTATGGGGTGCGCCTCAAGTTCATCGATCCGTCGTCGGTACAGCATCAATCCCGAGCCGGTCCTGACGGCGTACACCAGCACCGACCCGTCAGGGGACAGGGCCGCCGAACCGGGTACGATCCCATGGGCAGAGTCGGATTCGATGGAGAACTGGACTGGCCTCCGGGGAAACTCGGGAAGCGGACGCAGCCAGCCCCAGGACGCAACGCCAATGGCAACCGCCGCGAGTCCGGTCGCAGCTATCGACAGCCGGTTCCACGGGCCGCTCGCTGGTACACCGGCCGCGAATGCTGCCTGCGTCGTCGGTAACGTGAACGCCGGGTTTGCGAGCGCCTCGGCGAACTTCGCCGCACTCTCGAACCGATCCGCCGCCAATTTCTCCAACGACTTCGCCGTGGCGGCTGCGACGTGCGGTGGCACCGACTTCCTGATCTTCGTCACCGGCTCGGCCGGTTCCGTCACGATCTTCATGATGATCTGCTGCGCCGAGTTGCCCATGTGCGGTGGTTCGCCCGTCAACATCTCATAGAGCACACTGCCGAGGGAGTAAATGTCCGCCCGCGCAGTGAGGTCCTTCTCGGCCGTCGCCTGTTCGGGAGACATGTAGTGCGGCGTGCCGAGCGACATACCGGTTTCCGTCATGCGCCCACCCGCCGCGGCGCTTACTGCCAGAGCAATGCCGAAGTCCGCGACGACCGGACGGCCGTCATGCAGGAGAATGTTCTCCGGCTTGATGTCCCGATGGATCACGTTGTGCCGATGGGCGTAGTCCAGTGCGTCGGCCACCTCGGTCGTGATGCGCACCGCCTCATCGATGCCGAGTTGTCTCTCCCGGTCCAGCTTATCCCGAAGGGTCTCCCCCTTGATGAACGGCATGACGTAGTAGAGGAAACCGTCGGCCTCACCCGAATCGAACAGCGGCAGGACGTGCGGGTGCTGAAGGCTCGCGGTGGTCGTGATCTCGTGGACGAATCGTTCGGCCCCGAGCACCGCCGCGAGCTCGGGTTTCAGCACCTTGAGCGCCACCCGGCGCTTGTGCTTGAGGTCCTCGGCGAGATACACAGTCGCCATGCCGCCCGCGCCGAGCTCGCGCTCGATGGTGTAGCGGTCGGCGACGGCGGTTTTCAGCCGCTCGAAGGTGTCAGGCACGAAGGCTGCTCCCAGAAGGGTTAGTTGAACGATAGAAACTTTGGCCGGGCGTGGCCAGGATGTTGCTTAGGTCGAATCGAGCCTGTGACTCCCAGCTCGCGAGCGCCGAGTTTGCAGACCATTTGCAGACCAACTGAACGGTACAGGACCGTACTCAACGGTACTCGAAAAAGGGGGAAGGGCTCGTAAGTCCGTACCAAACCGTACTCAACGGGGACATGGAGCAGCGGACTCCAAAACCGGGGTTGCAGGACTACACTCACCGACGCCAACGCCAACGCCAGCACTAGGCCGTTGGCGCGTGTCGTTGGCGACCTCAGATCCGTGTACCCGACCCGCAGACTACTCCGGGTTCACGCAACTGAAGCTGGAGGCTTCCCGCGGGTCGCCCGTGCCATCGTATTGCGCGACGCTGGGGTAGGCGCAGAGCAACCGAGATCCCGTCGGCTGGAAGGTATCGTCTAGCCAGTATGCGGGTGTCTGATCCGGTGCCTCGCCCGACTCCACCCACTTATCGATCTCGGTCAAGAAATCGACCCAGGACGGCCCAGGGCCACCGAAACAATGCTCAACGCCCGGCATCATGAACAGCCGGACGTCGTCAACGGCAGTGTCGTCATGAGCCAGGACCTCGTCGTAGTATCCGATGACCCCCTCGGCCGGCGCGGCAGCGTCCGACCATCCGGAGTAGATCAACAACTTGCCGCCGCGCTCGCGATACGCCGACAGGTCAGGGCTCGTCGCGTTGAGCGTCGCTGCGACTCGTTCCGTATCCTGCTTTAGCGTACTGAAGTCGTAATCTTCATAGGTCCAATCGGGATCGTTATACACGAAGTACTTCATGATCCCATTGCCAAAACCATACATGGCGTTGGGGGCCACCGGTGCCTCGAAGCCCCCGTCATCCACGCCTTCCTGAAAATCCTCAAGGTCGCGCAAGTATTTCAATCCTCCGGTCAGCCAGCGAGGCCAACCGCCCAGCGCGGTTTCACCCCCGAACGGGAAGCCGTAGAACATTGAGTTACCTTGAGCATCCTTGGGCCCATCGTAGACGACCTTGACGGCCGCCAGTTGCTGGTCGCTGAGGCATCGCTCGGTCTTGTCGCCTTCACACAGCAAGGTGGCGATGTCGAATTGACACCGCCTGGGGTCGTTGAGGATACCGTCCTCGAGCCCGTCCTGGCCGTCGCACATTTCGAGATACGAAGACTCGATCAGTGCCTGCTCTACGGGGCCGACGACAGCCTCTTCGAGATCGTTGAGGTCCGGGTACATGGCCTGGCTTATCTGCACCCCAAGCGCCGCCAACCCCGGCGTCCAGTTGTAGGCCGGCGCACCCGCCACGATGCCGTCGAAGTCCTCCGGGTAACGCTGGGCCTCCATCAGGCCCTGGCCACCACCGCGGGAGCAACCAGTGAAGTAACTGCGTGCGATATCCGCTTGATAATACGATTCGGCCAGTGCCTTGGCCGTGACCGCGGTTCGGTGCACAGCCTGGTGACCAAAGCTCACGAGACGCTCCAGATTGTTGAGCGCCCAGCTCGCATCGAGTGGATGACCTTGATGGCCGGTATCCGTTCCTACCGTGGCATAGCCGGCCTGCAGGGAACCGAACATGAGCGAGGTGTTCATCACCGACCCCACAAAGCCGCCGCCCCCGCCCATGACGAATTTCCCATTCCAATTATCGGGCAACAGTAATTCGAAGTTCGTCTCCGTGCCGATCACGCCCGCCACCTTGCAGTGCGGCACGGGTGCCGATTGCCGCGTCACGGATGCGATGCTCACATCAGGCAACTCGGGTAGAGACGCGACCTCACACGTGGGCGACTGCGGGATCAGCGTATGCGACACTGCAAGCGCGTCTTCGAGATAGCCTGAGCCTGTAGCGTTGGTATTGGCGGTCTCCATGCGCACGACCGTGGCGGTGAGGGTCGAAAGCGCCACTGCGGCCCCAAGCCAGGAGGTCGTCCGCGTCGTCATGTTCACCGCAACTCCTTTCTGTAAATATCAGGTGGTTACGCGTCCTAGGAGGACACCGCTTGGGACGGGAAACATGGCCCGATCTGCAAACCATTAGCAAACTAACAGGAAGGGAAAAGACGGTACTAGACGGGACCAGAAGGGACGAAGGGTCAGCTAAGTCGGTACCAGAAGGGACCAAACGGGACGAGACGGGACCAGACGGGACGAAGACCACCGAACTCCAAAACCGGGGGTTGCAGGTGAAGCTGCGGTCGGCCTAGGGCCGATCCTCGCTTTGCTTCGCAACGAGTCCTGCCGGGCCTGTGTGCGACAAAAAGCCGCGCGTCTCGCGCGGCTCCTTGTGTTGCCCCCTCACGGTGTACTGCACGCCGCACACGCGTCGGTCTATTGTGCAGGCGCGTCTTCGTCGAAATGCACATTCCAGTGCGCTCCGCTGCAAAACGGCTTGTTCTGCGACGCGCCGCAGCGGCACAGGGTCATGTGGTCCGTCGTGCCGCCTTGGTTGAGCTCGGTGTTCGCTAGCTCAACCCCACCGCGAATGACGTACGGTCCATTCGGTGCCAGAGCCACGATCGGATCTCCACCGCGGTCTCGATACAGTCTGTCGTTGATGCTGTATGACAGCGCCCCTGACGGACACTGCTCAATCGTCTTGGCAATGGTCTCTGCATCGGCGGCGCTCGCCGCAATCCACGGTTCCTGGCCCAAGCGAAATACTACAGGGAGCCCGTCCGTGCAGCGCCCTGCGTGCGCACACAGACCGCGGTTGTCGTGAATGGTGATGCCGTCGCCTGAATGGTCTTCGAGCTTGTCCGGAACCCGATTGGAGTCCTTTGCGCTCGAGAAACCGTTGCGCTTGTGGGTTCCGTCGCAGAACGGTTTGTTCTTGGATCCGCCACAGCGGCACAGGGCGGCCTTGCCCTGAATCGGAAACGTCTTTCCATCGGTGTAACGCACTACGGCATCGGTTCCTTCAATCAGATAGGGGCCGTTTTCCGTCGGTGTGATCTTGGGTTTGGACACGGTGATCTCCGCGAGAAAGAAACGTCACCTTCAGTATTCCTGGCCCTCGACGGGCAGTCCGTCTAGGCACGACCGCGCGCGTGATCCCCCGATTCTCCCCGGTTTGGGCCTCGCGTGCCGCGATTCCCTGCAAATATGATCCCTCGGAGCCTGAGTCCATAGCCGACGACCATTACGACCACACCCACAGCGGGTAGCTCCTCAGCCTCACCGGCCCTGCCGGTGGCGCACCCCGAAGAACCCAAGAAGACCCCGCCCACAGCCAGAATCCACTCCCCTCCAGCATGGCCCGCCCGCCCCGAGAACGAGTCTTTCGCGGAAGCCGTCCGGGAAGACGTGCTCACGAACCGGTCCCGGGTGGATGGCGTGTGTGCGATCTCGCGTGCGTCGTGCCTGCAATTCGAGGACACAGCCAAGAGCATGCCGCACGCGGGCGAGGAGCTCGGCGCCGGCATGATTCTCCATGCCGGCGCTGCAGCGCGAGGTCCCCTTCGGCGGCGTCAGCCGCTGGAACGGTGAGGGACTCAGAACCCTGGTGTCACGGGTCGGTCACCGTCACCGTTGCCGTCCCACTCTTGTCCTCGCTCGTGGCGGTCACCGTCGCGGTGCCGACCGCCCTCGGATCGAGTCGGACCACCGACCCGAACACGCCGACGATCGCGAGCACGCTCTGGTCGTTCACCGACCACGCAATCGACCGGCCGACGAGCTGGTTGCCGTCGGCGTCTCGTGGTGTCGCCGAGACCAGCACACTGTCCCCAACCGCGACCGTGACGTTCGACGGATTCAGCGTGACCGTCGCCACGGGGCCGGTGCCGGTACCCGGGATGTCCGCCCATGGCAGCGCGACATCAACGGTCGATTCCGCTCCGATGCTCACCACCGCGCCGGTGTGCTCCGCGGCGCTCACCGGCATCCCGAACGGCGCTTCCACCCGCACGGTGTACGTCCGGGGCAGCAGGTACGCCACGCGGAACCGACCCTGAGCGTCACTGCGGGCCGTGGCCTGGAGCGACCACGGATCCGTCGGATTCAGGGTATCGGTGCTCAGCCCGCGGAACACGCTCACGGTGGCGTCGGCCAAGGGTGCGAACACGCCGTCCCCGTCCGGGTCCGCGGTCACGGTGCCGGCGAGCGAGCCGGTCGCCGCCTCGTTCAGCGCGCGGATGGCCGGATGGAACACGAACGACCCCTGGGTCGTGTCGCTCGCCTGGTTGTGGGTGAAGCTCCGCCCCACGTCGAAATCAATCACGATCGACGTGCCCTCGGCCGGCACGTCGAGCGGGTCCTCCACGAACGCGTGCAGCAACATCACTCCGCCGCCGAGCCAATCCACCAGGCCCAACGAGCCGTCAGCCATCACGACCCGCGATCGATCCACGTCCACCGCGATGCGGATCGCCCTGTAGACATCGGCCGGCAACTCACCCTCGCCCACGAGAGCGGTCGCGCCATTCTGGAGTTGCAGCAGATCGAAGGTCCGCTCGGGTTGCACGACGTGAACCCAGACCTGGTCGTCCGCGTCGTTGGCCGTGTCGCCCTGTGTCGAGGCATCGATGGAGGCGATGTAGATGTCGACGCTCGTCACGTCATCGAAGGGAAATGGCGCATCGGTGAGCAGGACCTGCGTGACCCCGTCACTCGGTGAAAGGGGCTCGTCGGCGCACCCAACGGTCCACCCGACAAGAACACCCGCCGCCGTGAACACTTGGGCAATGCGTCGTATCGTCGTCATGGTCGCCTCACGTCCTCGTGTTGAGACTCGTGTTGAGAGTGGCAGTCGCAACCGTTGAACGTTTGAGGCCTCTCGATTCTGACCGACCGCCGCTATCGGCCCGGGGGCGAACCGAGATCGACCGTGCGGCTCTCTGTGGTGCGGCGCGGATCGAGGACCGCTTCCCGCTCGCCCGCGACCAGGACCTCCACCCGGGTCAGCGTCGGGGGCACGCGAACGCGGTACGAGGCCGTCGACTCCGGAGCGTTGGCAATGCGCAGTCGCCCCGGCAACACCAGGAGGTCGCCCCCCACCTCCCCCCCGGTGATTGCGGCCGAAGCCGTCACGGCGTCCACGATCTCCACGACCAACACGCCCTCGGCCTGACGGCGCGCCACGTCAACGATCAGCCGGTCGCGTTCCACCGCAAATGACACCGATGCGAACGGTGTTGCTTGTTCCGTACGAATGGGACTCGGCGCCGGCGCAGGCTGCTCCGGCCCACCACTCACCAGCGTCCAGAGCGCCTGCGACCGCTCCACGATCCACGCCCGCACCGGCGACACGGCCGCCGCGGCGACCACCAGTACGAGACCGGCTGCGGCAACGAGCAGCCGCACGCGTCGCTGCGGTCGAGCCCGCGCCGGTGCCTCACGGGGTGCCGCATCCACCTCGGCGAGCAGACGGGTGACGGCGGCGCTCCGTTCGCGCAGCTCGGCCAGTCGACGGGCGCAGCTCGAGCAGCGTGCCACGTGTTCGGTCACGGCGATCCGCTCGTCCGCCTCGCACTCTCCGTCCAGGAACCGGATGTGGGCATCGTCGGCGATGTGTGCTCCATTGGCCGGTTCGGTCATGATGCCTCCACGTCGGGCGTGAGCCGCCGCGCCAGCTTGTCCAGCGCTCGCGCAACGAGGGTGCCGACCGACCGGGTCGTGGTGCCCACGGCCTGGGCGATCTCCCGATGCTTGAAGCCTTCCTCCCGCATCAGCAACACGGTGCGTTCCTTCTCCGAGAGCGTGGCGAGGGCCGTCCGCACACGCGCGGCGCGCTCGGCACGGATCATGGACGCTTCGGGATCCGGCTCGGGCCGCGGCACGGGCACCCATCCGCGATACCACCGCAGCAAGCGCGCTCTCCGTCCCGCAGTTCGTGCGTCGTCCAGCGCGAGGTTGGTGGCCACCGCGAACAACCAGGCGCGCGGGTTGTCGTCCCGTTCCGGCGGTCGCTCCACCAATCGCGTGAGCGTCTCCTGCACCACGTCTTCCGCCGCAGCATCGTCCCCGATGAGCCGCGCCACATAGCGGCACAGGGCCGGGCGGTGCTCCACGACGAGCCGCTCGAGGCGCTCCGTGTCAGAAGGCAACGTAGGCTCCCAGCAAGGGCAGGAACGGCAGCCCCCTGTCGAACCGGTCACACAGCCCCGGCCTGGCCGGCACCAGCGTCGGCGGGACGCCGCCGGCGGGGCAGTCCCGCACCGACCCGGTATACGTCACGGCGTTGGTGCGGTTGAACACGTTGCGGAGCTGGAGGTAGACACCGAGCTCCCACGACGGTGTCACCCGTCGCCACTCGACCAGGAGGTCCAGCTTGGCGTACGGCGGAGCCCGTGCCGCGTTGGGAGCCTCGATCTGGAGCGTGTCCTGCGACGTCGGCGGGCACGGCGACACGCTGTCACACGCCACGATCGACTGCGTGAAGCGCGTGTACGGTGCGCCGCTTCCCAGCGCGAGCGCCGCTCCCAGTCGAAAATGGCGACCCACGGGTGCCAGCGCGGTCGCGCTCAGCACGTGGCGTCGCTCCGCTGCGGACGGATAGCGCATGCCTTTCGCCATCAGCTCCGAGTGGCCGTAGCTGTACGCCACCGACCCGGTCCACCATCCCAGCAGTTTGCGCGCGGACACCTCGACCCCGCGGCCCCGGTTCGTCCCCGGCACGAAGACGGGCCGGTACCGCGAGGCCGGTGGCGCGGCGATCGTACAGGTTCACAGCCGCCATCCAGCCCCGTCCGAGCCAGAGCTCCGCCCCACCCGTGAGCACGTCCGCCTCGATCGCCGGCACGCTGTCACCGGCCAGGAGCCAGACCTCGGTGGCGTGGAGGTTGGGACCGATGCCCGCGCCGGCGGGCGCCACGGGCTGCGCGTACTGATGCGAGCGGGCGTATCCCGCCGACAGCGCCATGCGCCCCCCCGCGAGCGTGTAGCGAGCCGTGATGCGGGGGGACAACGTCAGGGCCCCGGCGTTGGCCAGGGGTGTTCCCAGCTCGGACCGAAGACCCCCGTACAAGGCCAAGAACGCCGTCGGTTTCCATCGCACGTCACCCCACAGCGCTACCCGAACGTTCGACTCGTGCATGTGCAGTGAGTCCAGTGCCTGTGCGGACGGATACGGGCGGGGGTATGGGCCGTCGTACGTGCTGTGCTGTGCGACCAGCTGCACGCCGGCGCGCCACGCCGCTTCCTGCCCCGCGTAGCCCGGCGCGATCTCGGAGCCGAGCGTCCAGTAGGTGAGACCGTTGTGCAGCCCGCCGTGCACCACGCCGCTGTCCGCTCCGTAGACGCCAGTGGGGACCGTCTCCACCTTCCCGAGGAACCGACTCACACCCAACCGGTGCCGCGTGGCCAATCCGCCGACCGGTACCGAGAGCGACGCTCCGACGAGGCGGTTGCCCCAGTGCCCCTTCGAATCCCGCAAGAGATCGCGGACCGTTCCCCACACGCGGTCCTCTTCCCACAGCCCGCTCACCTCGAGGAGCGCGGCGCCACCGAGCGGGACCTCGAGCCGTCCGGTGAGATCGTGGAAGGCGTAGGGGACGTACGTCCCGGAGTCGGCGCCGAATGCCTCCGCGACCCGGGTCACGAGATCGTAGTACGACCGCCGCGCCGCCAGCATCAGCCCGCCGCGTCCAGCGGCAAAGCGCCGGTCGGCGGCCGCTCTGGCACTCACCACCGACAGACCGACCAGCCCGTGCCACTCCTCGCTTGCCGCGCGCCGGGACGTGATGTCCACGATCGCGGCCGCACCCTCCTGCACGTCAGCGGGGTGCGCGCCCGGCAGGAAGGCCACCCCGCCGACGGCGTCGGGGTTCACCGCGGAGAACGCCCCTGCAGTATGCAGCGGATTGAACAGCGGAAGACCATCGAAGTACACGCGCGTGAGTCCCCACGGCGCCCCGCGCGTCCACAGCTCCGCGGTGAAGTCGTCCCTCGTCGCGACGCCAGGCAACCGCAAGAGCGCTCGGAACAGGTCCGTCTCGCCCAGCGTCACCGCCTCCACCACCTCGTGATGGGTGATGATGCGTGCGTCGCTCGTGAGATACCGCTCTTGCCGCAGGGCTTCGGCACCGAGACGATCGGCGGCCTCCGCTTCGGGCGCACCGCTCGTTCGGCCGAACGAGTCGAGCGAGGCATCCACCTCCAGCGGCTCGAGGCGAATCGGCACGACGTCGAGTCCCACCGACAGCTGGAGGCCGCCGGCGCGGTGAAGCTCGATCTCGACCGCGGCGGGCCGGTAGCCCAAGCGCCGCACCAGAAGCCGGTAGCGGCCGAGCGAGACGCCGGTGAACCGGTACCGGCCCGACGCTCCCGTCGCCGTTCGTGCCCCGCGGCTCCATTGCCCGCTCGATGGGGCGGCGACGATCCATGCGCTCTCCCCCACCGCGTCGAGCACCACTACGGCCCCCGGGAGCGGATCACCGGTTGCTGCATCTACTACCGCGCCCGATACCGTGCCCAGCGATGCCGGGCCGTCGGCGCCCGGTTGCTGGGCATCGGCCGGCACGGCTGCGGCTCCCTGTGTGGCGAGGAGCAGCACAACGCCGACTGCATACCGGATTCGGATCATGCGTGCGCCATGGATCAAGGCCCGTGCTCTCCAACAAGGAGAACGAACACGGCCACCGGATTCTGACCCCCGGCACTGGGGACCAT
Organism: Gemmatimonadota bacterium; assembly: GCA_039584325.1. Lineage (GTDB taxonomy): Bacteria > Gemmatimonadota > Gemmatimonadetes > Gemmatimonadales > GWC2-71-9 > JAOTVV01. Next base: position 2,506 of record JBDGYA010000087.1, on the reverse strand, counting down.
GTCGGATTGTACAAGCGAGCTATCGATATTGTTCATGGCATGGGTCGGAGGACGGGGGTGCCGGGGAGTCGCCGAAACCCGCTCGATCGCAGAAGGAGCTGGCGGCGATCCTCGGCGTGGCCTTGTTGGAAGTGCCAGCGGACGCCGGCACCGTGGCTATCGGCAATCCGCTCCACGGCGCTCAGGTCATGCGGATCGAGGCGCTCGATGGGTACTGGATCGGCGAGGCGATTCTCGCGGAGGCACGCGCACAGGGCTGAGGCGCGCGCGAAATAGAGGAATAGGAAAGCGCCGGCGAGCCGGTGCGGTGCTTGGTCACCCCTCCGGCGTGCACGCTTGGCATTGGGTTCGCAACCGCGTGGTGGATCGGCTTCTACTCGCGGCTCGGGAACTCGACTCGGTAGCGAACGACCTGCGGTATGTCCATCGGGTCCAGTTCGACCGCCACGATCGTATCGCCTGAGATCACCGGTGTTGGTGACGTGCGAAAGCCGCGCGGCGTCGTCGCGAGACCCAGATACCGGCCGTCGGACTCGAAGACGTCGAACGCCACCGGCTCGACCCACGTGCGGGGCGGGAACCGTTTGCCTTCCGCCTCCCGGATGAGGTCGGCGGCGTCCGCTCGCTGATACGCGGGGCGCGGGACCTGGACCCAGAGGCGGCCTTCCCGTGCCACGAAGATGTCGCTGAACGGCTGTTTGGTGTCCGGAATGGGATCGCTGTTCCACCGCCAGCTCGGCTCGAAGTCGCGCAGGAACGCCGTCCAGTAACGCTCCTGCTCGTGACGTTCGCCGTCGGACACCCGCACCGGCTCCCACTCGGCCCGCTCGATGCGCAGCACGCGATTGGGGCCGATCAGGAGGTCCAGGGCATACTGCGTCGACACGCCCGCGACGAAGTACCCGAGTGGGCTCAGGGTCCACGACGTGCCTGGTGTGAACGGCACCGTCACCGTACGATGCCCGACGCGGTCGCCGAACAGCCGAGCTGCCACGAGGGTCGGCGGTTCGTACGCGAGCACTGGCGCCGTAAGGAACGTCCCGGTGTCGCCACCGGGCCCGTAGCGACGGAGGCCGTACCGGTAGTCCGCGGCTGCCACGTCGGAATCGAGGATGAATCGCGTGTACGCGTTGCCCACCGTGTCGGTAAACAGGGGCCGCGTCGTCGATAGCCCGCCCGGCAGCCGCCAACTGGTCAGTGGTGTGCCGTCATCGGCGTACACGTTGATTCGGCCGTTCCCGGGGTCGCGGAGCAGCAGGCGGCCGTCGGGAAGGACAGCCAGCCCGGCGTCAGGCGCGCGAAACTCTCCCGGACCTGCGCCTTCGCGGCCGATACTCCGGATGAGGCGACCGTCGGGCGCGTACTGGCGGAGGGCGCGGACGTGGGAGTCGAACACGTAGAGATCGCCGTTGGGACCGACCGCGATCGATGCGACCCGACCGAATAGGTACTCGTCGGGTCCGTCGGGCTGACCGATCGTCAGATCGGCTACGAGGCGAGCGGTAGCGCCCCACGCGTTCCCGCTCTCCGTTCGCACGATCACCGTATCACCGACGGTGTCTCGCACGGTCACCCACCCGGCACCCTGCGGCTCGGCCGTGCAGCTGGCCAACACCAACACTATGCCAATGACGGTGAGTCCGTGCGCCGGTGAGTGAGCCGTTCCGGCACGCGTCGGAGAATTGAGTGCGCTCTCCATCCTGGTCTCCCTGTGCGTTGGCATCGTTTGACACCGCCGCGGTCCTGAGGGTTGTCGGCAGACCTCAGTGGGCCTCGAATGCAGCCGCAGTTGCTTTGCCAACTACGGACCAGGGAACCCAACATCGCGAAGGTGCTCGATGTGACACGACGAGTCCATCCCTCTTTGGTGGCATAGGGCGGCGGGGAGAGCCGGTGGTGCTATCCGTGGCATCTCACTGGGACGTCGGGCGGTCCGCTCACAGGTCCAGCTGCAGCCGGATCGTCTTGTCCAGGGACGAGGCCAGCCACTGTCTCTGCCTGGACGGTTCCCCGAGCGACGCGAGCAACTCCGCATCCACATTGCCGTCGGCCGCGCGATCCCCGCTGAAGACCTGGAGCGTGTGGCTGACGGTCTTCATGCGCTCACGGACGGGTGAGAGCTTGATGTTGCGGGCGCAGAAGGCGAACGGCCGTCGCGGTTTCGGATCGCCGCCGATCACGCCTAGTACGGTCTCGAGGTTCCGGACATAGTCCCAGTGACACGGCCACAGCATGTCGATCGCCGTAGCCAGAGACAGCATGGTCTGCTCGCCATACCCCAGATCACCGTACACGGAGTGATAGTCGCCCAGTTCCGTATCGAGGATTGGCGTCTGCACGGTTTGCTGCCAGAAGTCGGCATGCTCCCGGTAGTGTTCGGGGCAGTCGGTGCGCTGTAGCGATTCGTATTCTGTGCCGGCCTCCAGCAGCGGTACGTAGCCCCCAGCCGCCTCGTGCTCCGAACCGGGCCAACCGATGAGCGCGCGGGTCCGTTCGATGATCCGGT
>JBDGYA010000003.1:0-163815 GCA_039584325.1 Gemmatimonadota bacterium | reverse complement strand
CTCGGCGAGAAGCGCGCGCGCGAGGGGGCGTACGTGTGGCGGGATCTGTGGGAGACTGGAGCGGTGATCGCCAACGGGACCGACGCCCCAGTAGAGGACATCGATCCGATCGCGAGCTACTACGCCACGGTCTCTCGCCGCATGAACGACGGGAACGTGTTCTATGGGGATCAGCGCCTGACCCGCATGGAGGCGTTGCAGACCTATACGATCAAGGCGGCGTACGCAGCGTTCGAGGAAGACATCAAGGGCTCCCTGACGCCAGGCAAGCTCGCCGACGTGACCGTGCTGTCGAAGGACATCCTCACCGTTCCCGAAGAGGAGATTCCGACCACCGAAATCGTTTATACCGTCGTCGGCGGGAAGGTGATGTACCGAAAGGGCGCAGACTAGCGCGGAGGCCGCGCGGTGAATCGGGGGGGGGGCCGCCGGCGTACCGGCAGGCCCCCCCCGGTCGCTATTGGACCCTGGTGCCCTGCGACTGCCCCCGCAGGATCGAGTCGGCCTCCTCGGTATCGTATGTTGCGACGAACGAGCCGACCATGGCGCCGGCTTCGAGGCGGCCCACGCTGCGCGTTGTCACCATGACTCCCGGCCGGAACAGGCTCTCGTAGGGCCCGACCTCCGTGATGAGGCTATCGCCCTCGAACGCCACTACCCGCGCCGGCAGCGGCTCGCGGTCCGGGAACATGACCATCCAGCCATCCATGCCGTCGGTCGCCGTCATCTGATACTCGACCAGCACGCTGTCGCCCGCCTCGTTGAGCGCGCGCATGTTCCATGTTCCAGCGAAGTCCGCGAGTGATGCCATCTCGGCCATGGCGACGGCTTCGCCTTCCATCTCGGCCGAGGCGTCTTCTTGCCGCTCAGCACAGCCCGCAACGAGAGCCGCACAGCACAGCAGGGCCGGATACCGCATTTCGTGCCTCCACATCATTGGGGGGAGGGGGAGATTCTACGCAGCGGGGGAAGGTAGAAGGCAAGCCGCCATCGCGCCAGGGCGCGTGAGCCCTCACGATGCGACACGGGCCACCCCTGGTACTCCGGGGTGGCCCTATCGCGCTCCTCGGGCAGCGGCGACGTCGTCAGTTCATGCCCAACACGGGTGCCTGAAGGAACTCGCCCCAGAGCCCTGCGTGATCGGAAGGCCAGATGGGATACGCCGGTCCATTGATCCGATCGGCCGGGACGTTGCCAAGGATGTCGATCCGTCCCTGCAGTCCGGCGACTGGATGCCCGATGCCGCGGACGAGCACGTAATCGATCCGCTCGTCGAAGCTGACAGTCGCGTTCGACAGGCTGGACAGGTGACAGCAGGTGAAGCCGACGGCACCGGGACGCAACTCGGCCCACGTGTCCACGAAGCCGGCGCCAGCGAAGACCTGATACATCGGTGTGCCTGGGTCGTCGTTCAGGTCGCCCATCACGATGGCCGGCGTGGCCGTGCCGATCTCACCGACGATCTCCATGGCCTGGGCGGCGCGAAGCTCTGAGAAGTCGAACTCGCCCAGATCGGGCTCCGGGTGGGTGGAGACGATCGTGTACTCGTCGCCGCTGATGTCGACTCGAGCCAGCACGAAGCCACGCCGCAGCTCGATCCCACCGATCGGACCGATGATGTCGACGAGGTTGAGCCCGAAGGTTCGCGCCTCAACGTCCAATACGGTCACGCGGTCCGCGTCAACCAGCAGGACATCGTAGTCTGTCAGGCTGAGCCCGGGAACGGGCTCGGCGAAGATGTTCAGCACGCTGCCGGCCACCGCGTAGTTCAGGCCCCGATCGGCCAGCGCGTCCTCCAGGATCGGCAGGAACTCCAGCGGCATGGAAATGCCTACGGCCGAGAGGTCGAAGGTGGAGATCTCCTGCAATCCCACCGCCACGGGCTGGCGCCTGGCGATCTCGTCGGCGATCGCGGTCGCACGGGCAGACCAATCGGTGAGGAACAGGGTGTCGAGTTGCGCGAGGAGGGTCGGGAGATCATTGGTGGGATCGTCGTCCGCCAGCGCCTCGATGATGGCGTCGACATCGGTGCCGACGTAGACGTTCCACGTCATGACGGAGATTGAGCCGGGCGGGGCGTCGGCTTTGAAGTCGATTCCCGCGGGCTCGCGGTCGGTACATGCTGCGGCCAGGACGAGCCCGGCGAGGAGCGCAGCGGTTCGGAGTACATTCATGTGAGCCCCCTTGCGGATGTGACTAAGTGAATCGGGTGGGTCGGGTGATACACGGGCTGCCACTCGCGCGACTCAGCTTCGCACAGAGGTGTCAAGTGAGTGTCAAGTGAGCGACACCCGTTGGGGCGCCTGGACTGAGGGGCATGGTAAGCTGGTCCTGCATGCCGGCGTGCCCGCGGAAGCGGGGCGAGCCAGCCACCGCTAATCCGCTGCGATAGCCGACTCCTACAGGCCCGCGGCACCGGTGCTGGAGCGACGAGCCGCGGGAGCCGCGAGACCTGATCGAGACCAACAGCTGCCGGGCGCTGATGCTCGCGCGCCGGCCGGAGTGCATCCCGCACCGCGTTGCGGCCCGACCATTGGAACGGGGCGGATTCTCTCGGGAGTGTTACAGATCGGATCCGGTCCCAACCCGGTGATCTCTCGGCGATACGACCGGTCTCGAGGGGGCGTCGAGCTGTGCGCCGGTTTAGCGCAGGAGGCCGAGGGCCGCAACACCGACGCAGAGCGGGCCAAGCCAGACGACCTCGGGCAGAACCCCGGCGATCAGGCACCGAAACGAGCGGCACCGTAGCCACTCACCCTCCTGCTCGAACAGCGGGCGTCGGAGAAACCAGCGGTGGTTGCTCAGAGGCCAGAGGAGCGTGATCCCAAACCCGCGGGAGGCGATGCGCGGGCCGGTCGTGACCAGATCCAGCAGCGGATGGGTGAAGAGGGCCGCCGACCAGGCGACCAGGCTTCGGCCATCGAGTGGCACCAAGCCGCCGCTCCACACGAGGAACGCGGCGGCAATGAGGGCCACGATGGATACGAGAGAATGTGATGCCCGGCGGTGCCCCCGCCCGGATCCGACCCCACACAGACAGGGCACGAAATCGAGATCGGGCGCACCCGCGGCCACGATAGCCCCGATCCAGAAGGCCGATCCATCGGGCGCCCCGGCCGCCGCTGACACCGCCGCCGCGCACGTGACCCCCGCTATCGCGTGTCCGATGGGTGATGCCATAGTCGAGGAAGATCCTCCCGCTTTGCCGGATCCAGCGTGCATCCGCACGGCGTACATTGTGGGCTGCGAACCCGAAAGCTAGATGCATGCGGTGTGCCCGAGGCTCTCCCTGGCCCGATCAGCGGCTGGGCACCGGCGCGGCGGCCGGGCGTGCCGCGATTCCCGCTCCAACGCTGGCATGCCCTCGAATCAGCCTGTTGCTGTCCCGCTACATCTCCGGTAGCTCGACCGGCGGGATTACCGACCACATGTCCCGCCACAGCTTCCAGGAGCCGTCGTCCTGTTCGCGCAGCACGATCAGCCAGGATCCGTGCTGCGTCACCGACTCGCTCCCGTCCTTCGGGGTGATCCGTGAATCGTAGCTGCTCCGAAGGACCGCGAGGTCGCAGGCGACGAGCGCCTCGTCCACCGTCGCCGTCAGGTCGAAGGAGTAGTGCTCGAGTATTGGTGCGTACCATGTACGCAGTGCGTCCAGGCCACTCACGGCTGGCTCATCTGGGGGCATGGATGTCGCATCGTTCCCGTACAGTGCGAGGACGGCCTCCAGGTCGCCTGCATTCATCGCGGCCGTGTAGTCCGCGAGCCAGGCCTTCGCAGCGTCCACGTCGGGGCCTGTGGGTGTCGCGTGGGGGTCCGGGAGGGTGCAGGCTGTGATGGTCAGCGCACAGAGGCAGGCGAATGGGCGCATGAGTACCTCCTTTCGGGGCACTCTACAAAACTAAGAACTGCGGGCGGACCGAAACAGTGAATTGACCGTCGGAAATCGGCGCCTGAACGCAACGGCGCCCGACCTCGATCGGGCGCTGGCTCCACGGTCAGCAGCGGGGGCTGAGCCCCGCCGATCAGGCGGCGCGCGTCTTCCGGGCGCGACCCTCGACGTTGTAGACGAGATCCACGAACTGTCTGAGCCGCCGCGGGGCGAGGAAGTGCGTGATCGCTCGCCGACGTGCGTTGCGGGCCAGGCGCCGGACCAGGGCGTGGTCGCCGACGAGCCGCTCGAGCGCGTCCCCGAACTCGTCGAGGTTTGCCGGGTCCTGCAGCAGCAGGCCGTGTACGCCGTCCACGATCTGATCGTGGATGCCTCCCACGGCGCTCGCGATGACGGCGCGCCCCTTCCACATCGCCTCCGTGACCGTGAGCCCGAAGCCTTCTTCCAGGCTCTTCTGCACGACAATCGTGGAGTGCCGCTGGATCGCGTTCACCATGATCGCGTTCTCTTCGACGTCTTCCATCGGGAGAATGACGAGGTGGATCCGATCCCGTACCTCGGGGGGAAGGCGGTGCCACCGGTCAATGCACGCCTGGAGCACCGCCGCCCCTTCCGGGTCGTCCGAGACCCCGCTCACGTCGGGTCCCGCCAGGACGAGGTGGGCGTCGCCGAGCCGGTCGAGGCGGGCGGCGAACCCGTCCATGACGCCCTCCATGTCCTTCAGCGGATCCCAGCGGGAGACCTGCGTCACCATCGGGGTGCTCCACCCCGGGACCGGCCTGGTCTGGTGGATGACGGCGCGCCGCACCACCGCCCCCTCGGTGCCATCGGTACGGGTGAAGGCGAGTTCTGCAGCGGACGCCGGTCCGGCCAGCAGGCCGATGTGCCGCAGGATGGCCCGTATCGTACCCCGGCTGACCGGCTCGTTCTTGGATGAGAACGCGTCAATGGCGGGCGGCATGATGAACACCTGATCGGACCGAAGCCAGCCGGGCACGTAGGCCGGGCGGGAGAAGATGTAGGCGTCCGCCGGTTCGAGCAGCGGCCGTAGGAATGCCCACACACCGTTCACCGCGGCATTCACGTAGTCGCAGCCAACGTGGCAGCGCCACACCACGACCGCACCGTGGCGCTTCAGGGGCTGCACCAGTCCCGCCGTCTGCGGGTCGTGAAGGATGACCACGTCGCCGGGACGAACGACCCGTAACACGTTGCGGGTGTTCCGTTTGCTCACGTCGAGGTAGTGGTCGCGGTCGGCATCAGAGAAGCCGACTCCGTCACCGTTCCGGCCGTGCAGCTGGTGATGGACGCGCTTGGTGATGGCGAAGAACGTGGGATCGCCGTCGATGACCAGCCACTGCACGTCCAGACCCGCTCCGCGCTCGTAGCCGATCAGCGTCTGCAGCATCTCGGCGACACCGCCACCGGTGCGCGTGGAGTTGACGTGCCACACGACTCGGCCGTCCAGGATATCCCGCGCATCCTCAAGCGTGTGTTGCAGATGCCGGGCCCGGGTCCGTCCCACGACAGGGGCGAACCGGTCGAATGACAGAGGCGGTATCTGAATGACGTCCATGGCGAGCAAAAGACTAAGCAATTTCCGCGCCGAGGCGAGCCCGGCCCGCTCAATCACGCCGCTCGATGCCGAGCCGATCCCGCCAGCGCGCGAGGCGCCGCTGGAGCAGCACGAGGCGCGCTCGCAGCTCGCCCGCCGGGCCCTTGAGGATCGAGGCAAGCTCGACCTGCACGTAGCTCAGCCACCGGTCCACCTCGCGACGGGTGACCCTGGGCGGTTGTGCCTCGGAACCCATGATCTGTATGATACCGAATAAATCCCGAACATCAAGATGTCGTTCGGCAGCGCTGATTGGCGCCACCGGGGACACGGTTGATGCTCGACCTGCGGCCAGCCAGAAAGACGACGCCCCGCGGCTACCGGCCGCAGGGCGCGGGCGGTCAGGGTCCCCGGCGGGCGGTCAGTTTGAGGACAGAATGCCGCCGAGTCTCACGCCGATGAGGATTTCGTTGAGGTCGGAGTCGAACCAGCGGCGGTATCCTCCCTCGAAGCTCACTGCGAACCCCTGATTGACGACGAATCGATAGCCGATCCGAGCGCCGGCGCCGAACTCGCTCTCGGAGTCGCCGTCAAACGAGACGATTTGCCATGCGCCGTTTGCCGTCACGTACGGCGAGCTACCACTGCCCCCGGCAAAGGCCCAGCCGAGGTTTGCGACCCCGGAGAACGTTGTGAGGTCGGAGCCCTCACCGCTGAGCAGGCTGAAGGAGATCTCCGGCTGGATCAGGAAGCCGTTGCCCAAGAAGAACGAGGCGTACAGCGGCGCCTGCCCCAGAAGACCGAGTGCCCCGATCCCGGGGCCCGGAACGCCGATGTTCGTGATCGTCCCATTGCTCGACAGAATACTGGCCCCCAGCCCCGAGCCGATTTCGATGGTGGTGCTCTGGCCGTGAAGGGTGCACGGTATTAGCAGGGTGCCGATGAACAGTGCTGTGAAGCGGGTCATTGCCGATTCCTCCGGATGAGTGTGTGCCGACCAACTGTCGAGGTCTGCTGCGCCCGCACACGAATACGGGTATCCGTCAGGCAGCCGTCAAGAGAGCAGGGGCGGGGCCTTCTCCCAGGGGTGGTGGATGTGCAGACCAGTGGCAGACGAAGACCCCCCCGCCTGCGCTCTCCAGCATGCCGGAACCCGCCGTGGCGAGGGAGTCCGGAGCAGCCCGCCGCTGCGAGGATGCGCTACCGCTGCTGGACGGGTACCGGGATCCTCAGGGGCGGCGACGTCGCGAAGGTCAGCGTCACGTCGATGGTGTCCCCGGCAGCGAGGGATCGGGTGACGCCAATCAGCATGATGTGCAACCCGCCGGGCTCCAGTGCTACATGGCCTCCGGCGGGAACCGCGACCCCACCCACCGGCCGCATGCGCATCACCCCGTCCTCGACACGGCTCTCGTGGATCTCCGTGCTGCGGGCCACGCGTGTCGACGCCCCGACGAGCCGGTCGTCTGCCCGGCCCTCGTTGAGAAGCTCCAGGTAGACCGCGCTGTTCCAGCCGGGTCCGGACGCTGTGTCCGGCACGGCGACGGCACGGGCCCAGGCGTCGCGGACCGCGACGTCGGGCGTGGGGGCACTCCGCTCGCAGCCCACCGCACCGGCCACGACGCCGAGTGCCAGCATCAGTTTTGGTCCGCATATCGATGGTGCCATGGGTGCTCAACCTCCCATCAGGGTCCGCAGGTCCACGGCCATCGCTTCGGCAGCCATGCCGTGAGGCCACAGCAGCACCAGCTCCCCGTCTGCGTTCAGCACCAGCACGGAGGCCGTGTGATCGACCGTATAGGGCCCACCGTCCTCGCGCTCGACCCTTGCGTGGAAGATCCCGTAGTCGGTAGCCACGGCCAACACGGCTTCCTCCTGGCCGCTGAGTCCCACGAACGAGGCATTGAACTGTGACACGTACTGGCGCATCCGTTCCGGCGTGTCGCGCTCGGGATCGACCGTGATCATCACCACCTGCACGGCGTCTGCGTCACTGCCGAGCAGCTCGGTCGTGCGATCGAGCCGCTGCATGGTGGTTGGACAGATGTCGGGGCAGAAGGTGTAGCCGAAGAAGAGCACCAGGACCTTCCCGCGAAGGTCCTGCAGCGACACCGAACCACTGGCGGACTCGAGCACGAAATCCGCCGCGCGCATAGGTGGTGCAAGTGCGGTCGTCTCAGGGCTGAAGGTCCGCGCCGAACGGCGCGTGGCGAGGAACACGACGCTCACGGCGACCAGCGCAACCGCGAGCGCAACGGCGATCAGGAAGATTCGTCGCACGGTCAGAGGCTCATTCCGAGTAGCAGGCGAAGAAGTGGGCCGCCTCGTACGCAACGTGGAGAACGCCTTGGGCGCGCGCCTCTCGGGCGATCCGGGCGATGCCGTCCACGAGGTCCTCGGGACGCGGGGTGCCGATGCGGTAGTCCGCTCGCTTGATCCCCGCGCCGTCCACCAGCACGTATGCGGGCGAGAACCGGAACACGGAGTCCGGTCGGGGCTCGTAGAAGACACCGAATCCGTCGCGCACGGCTCGCTGGAGCCGCACACTGTCGCCGGTCACGAAGGTCCAGATCTCCGGATCCGCCCCGGCGCCGGCGGCTGTGGTCGTCAGGGCGTCGGGCCCGTCACGGCGGTGATCGAAGCTCACGGTGACGAGACGTACCGGTAGTCCGCGGGTGTCGACGGTGTCGAGCGCAGCCTGGACGTCGCGCATCAGCTCCAGCACGCCGTAGCAAGACTCGCGGCACTGCGTGTACGTGAATGAGTACAGGGTGATGGTGCCGCGAACGTCCTCACTCGTGAACCGGGCGCCGGTCTGATCGATCAGGTCGTATCCGGGGGCGAGCTCGATGCGCGGCAGCACGGTAACCGGCCGGAGCAGCGCAAACCCGGCCGGCAGCGCGATGACGATGCCCAGCACGGTGCCCGCAGCAAGGAGCAGTGGACGCTTCACTCCTGCGTGTGCCTCCTGAGACTGTGAGGCCCGAAATGTACGCAATTGCGCCGTGGAACCGGCCAGGACGCTGCGCGTGCTCTCCGGGTGCGCGAAATCGTCGGTGACCCGCTAGGTTTCTCGTTCGCTCGACAACCCCATTCCTCACACCATTGCGCTGAAGGTCTCCCATGCCCGACACGACATCCGCCTCATTGCGGTTGCCAATCCTCCTGCTCGCCACGACCCTGATGGCGACCACCCTCAGCTGTCAGGCCGATCGACCGCGTACCACGCCGGTGTCGACCGATGGCGGTCAGGCGCTCGCGCTCATCGGCGCGGACACGGTAACGCACGCCGATCTACCGGAGGGGATCCGGAACCAGCTGGCGCGGATGGATGCCGAGTACCGCAGGCAACGCCAGGACATGCTGCGATCCGCGGCGGAACAGGCCGTGCGGCTCGAGCTGCTCGATAGGGAGGCCGGGGAGGACAGCCTGACGCGCGAGGAGCTGATCGCCCGCGAAACCGACGGGAAGATCCAGGTCACCGATGCCGACGTCCGACAGTGGTACGGGGAGAATCGCATGCGGCTCGGTGGACGTAGCTTCGAGGAGCTGGGCCCGCAGATCGAGCAGTTCCTCCGCGACACCGAGCAGAACCGGATCATGACGGAGTTCCTCCGGGCCGCGGAGGAGCGCAATGACGTGCGGTATCTCGTCGAGCCGTTCCGGGCGGAGCTGGACAATGCCGGCGCGCCGGCGATCGGGCCTCGGCGGGCGCCGGTGGAGATCGTGGAATTCTCCGATTTCGAGTGTCCGTATTGCCGGCAGTTCCGGGACGTGGTCAAGGAGGTCAGCGAACGGTACGGCGACGACGTGCGGATCGTCTACCGCCAACTGCCGCTCAACACCCACCCCAACGCCTTCAAGGCGGCGGAGGCGTCCCTGTGCGCCCACGAGCAAGGCGAGTTCTGGGAGTACCACGACCTCCTGTTCGACGAACAGGACCGCCTCACCGTGGACGACTTGAAGGAAAAGGCTGAGCGGATTGGCCTGAAGATGGACGTGTTTGCGTCGTGTCTCGACAGGGGGCAGTTTGCGGACCGCGTGCGGGCGGACGCGGCCGAAGCGGCCCGCTACGGGATCCAGGGGACGCCGCAGGTGTTCGTCAACGGCCTCCCGGGGCAGAGCGGGGCGCTCACCGTGGAGATGCTCTCCGAGATGGTGGATAGCGAGTTGCGCCGGCTGGGCGTCGACTGACCGTTGTGTGACGGAAGGGTGCGAGGTCTTGTGACCTGGTGACCGGCCAGTAGCGAGACGAGCTTAGCACCGTTGCGCGCGGGATACGCGCCGTTCCGGTCACATCGATGCTCCCCTGAGAATGGCTGCGCCGACCTCACCTCCCCGAGGGCGAGCAGTGCCACTCCCGTCACCCTCGAGCCCCGATCGCGTCCATCCTGCGTCGTGATCCGACCTCGTCCGGTCCGGGCTGAGGCTACAGGCCGGGACCGAGCGCACGTGTCCATTGTCGCGAGCGCCGGCACCCCACTCGATTACAATTCCCGTCATGCAGCTCTCCGTTTTCGACCTGTTCAAGATCGGTATCGGCCCGTCGAGCTCGCACACGGTCGGGCCAATGGTGGCGGCCCGGCGGTTCGCGGAATCACTCGCGGCGTCGGGCACCTTGGAACGCACGGTGCGCGTGCGCTGCGATCTCTTCGGCTCGCTCGCCCTGACGGGGCGCGGCCACCACACCGACACGGCGGTGCTGCTCGGGCTGTCGGGCGAGCGCCCCGCTTTGGTGGATCCCACCACGGTTGAACCGCTGGTGGTACGCATCCGGCAAGGGCAGCCGCTGCGCCTGCTCGGGCGACACGACGTGCTGTTCCGGGAGTCGGAGGACCTCGTCTTCCGGGGCGATGAGTCGCTGCCGCTCCATCCCAATGGCATGCGTCTGACCGCCATGGGGCCGGACGGCGCCGAGTTGCTGACGGAGGAGTACTACTCCGTCGGCGGCGGCTTCGTGGTGACGGCAGCGGAGGCGGAGGTGGGGATCACGGGTGGAAGCGAGCCGACGGGGCGGATTCGGTATCCGTTCGAGTCGGGGGCGGATCTCCTGCGGATTGGGAGAGAGCATGGCGTCACGATTGCGGAGATTGTCCGAGCGAACGAGGGGGCATGGCGCGCGCCCGAGGAGACGGATGCCGCGCTCGACCGGATCTGGTCGGTCATGGAGCAATGTATCGAGCGGGGCTGCCGCAGCTCGGGCGTCCTACCCGGCGGGCTCAACGTGCGGCGCCGCGCGGCGATCGTGTATCGCAACCTCGAGCGGCGTGTCCCAACTGAGGATCCACTCACGCTGCTCGACTGGGTCAGCCTGTTCGCTCTCGCGGTCAACGAGGAGAACGCGGCTGGCGGACGCGTGGTCACGGCCCCGACCAATGGGGCGGCCGGGGTCATCCCCGCCGTCATGGCGTACTACACGCGCTTCGTTGCCGGGGCCGATCCGGACGGTGTGCGTACGTTCCTCCTCACGGCCGGGGCGATCGGCATGCTGTACAAGCAGAACGCCTCGCTCTCCGCTGCCGAGATGGGCTGTCAGGGGGAGGTTGGCGTGGCGTGCTCCATGGCTGCGGCAGGCCTCGCGGCGGTCATGGGTGGCACCAACGAGCAGATCGAGAACGCTGCCGAGATGGGGATGGAGCACAATCTCGGCCTCACCTGTGATCCGGTACGCGGCCTGGTACAGGTACCCTGCATCGAGCGAAATGCCATGGGGGCCACCAAGGCGGTCAACGCGGCCCGGCTGGCGGTGCTGCACGGTGACGGGAGCCACTTCGTGCCGCTGGACCAGGTGATCGAGACAATGCGGCAGACCGGGCTCGACATGCAGGCCAAGTACAAGGAAACCTCGCAGGGCGGACTCTCCGTCAACGTCATCGACTGCTGAGGGATCAGCGACCGTTTCGGTCCTGCGGGGGACTGTGGACGCCCTGCGCTTTTCCGAGCACGGCGCTCGTCTTTCCGACCGACATTCCCTCTGGCCGGTGGTCTGGCCCGTGAGGAAGCCGTAGGTTCATCCTGGAGGTGGGGAGCGGTTGCCGTGAGCATCTCCGGCGCGAAGGGAGAGCGCCGTCGGTCTCGCGCGCTTGTTGTGTGTCCGTTGCATGGCCGCGTCGCCGCTTCGAGTCCGGCGCCCCACCCTCGGGGAGGACCCATGAATCCGATCGACCAGCTCGACCACATCGCGATCACGGTCAAGTCCCACCGGCTGCTCAAGACCCTGCTCAAAGAGAATCCCAAGCTCGAGGGGATCATGCGCAACGCGAAGAACGAGATCGAGGCGCGCATCGGGATCCGCGACTGGGTGCTCGACGAGCTGCGGCAGCGACCGCAGGCGCTGGCGTACTTCGAGGGGTCAGCGGTGGGCCGCGAGGCGTTCGAGGCACTGTCGTGGAGTGACTACGCGGCCATCCGGCTCCTCGACTACGTGGATTACGCCGGACGCCAGTTTCTCGATCTCAACCTCCGTGGCGAAGTCGCGGTCAGCACACCCATCCGCCAGCTCTGGCTCGCCGTGAACCACGGTACGGGCGGTGCCAAACCGGACTTCTTCGAGGACATGCTCTACCTCTTCCGGCAGTACTCCGGCCGTACGGTGCGGCGCATGCCGACGCGGGAGGAGGTCGAAGCCTGGATGGAGCGCTACCCGTCGGGGCTGGATCCCCGCATCGAGGCACTCCGAGAGGAGAACCGCGAGCGCATTCTGCATCTTCTGATCGATCGGATGGACCGCGGGGAAATCCGCAGTCAGAAGTTCTCGTTCGATGCCGGCATGTCGCGCACCGACAAGTTCCAGCGCACGCTCGAATGGTGGGACGATCCACAGTTCCACCTGCGGTTTGCCGTTCGGTCACCGGAACTGCTAAATGAGATGCTCGGCAACTCGCTGGATCCGGACACGATGAAGGTGCTGTATCGCGCGCAGGATGCTGGCATCCCGTTCTTCGTGAACCCGTACTACCTGTCGCTGCTCCACGTGCGGGTGCCGTACTTCGCGATCGGTGCGGATCTCGCGATCCGCCACTACGTGGTGTACTCGAGCCAGTTGGTGGAGGAGTTCGGGCATATCCGTGCATGGGAGAAGGAGGACGAAGTAAAGCCGGGCCGACCCAACGCCGCGGGTTGGCTTCTGCCACCCTACGACAACGTGCACCGCCGCTATCCGGACGTCGCGATTCTCATTCCCGACACGACCGGACGTGCCTGTGGCGGCTTGTGCTCCTCATGCCAGCGCATGTTCGACTTCCAGCGCGGTCGGCTCAACTTCGAGCTAGACGACCTCGCGCCGGGACCGACCTGGCCGGAAAGGCTCGAGGAGCTGATGACGTACTTCGAGCGGGACTCGCAGCTGCGCGACATCCTGATCACCGGCGGGGACGCCCTCATGAGCACGGACACTGCGCTCGAGCGGATTTTGGACGCCGTGTACGAGATGGCGAAGGCAAAACGGGCGGCCAACGCCCGCCGGGACCGGAAGTACGCCGAGCTGGTGCGGGTGCGTCTCGGGACGCGGCTGCCCGTGTATCTGCCCCAGCGCATCGGGCCTGAGCTCGTCGCCGTGCTCGCCCGATTCCGGGAACGGGCGTCGACCGTGGGCGTGCGACAGTTCGTGATTCAGACGCACTTCCAGTCGCCGATGGAGGTCACACCCGAGGCACGCGACGCGGTGCGGCGGCTACTCCACGCCGGCTGGATCATCACCAACCAGATGGTGTTCACGGCATCCGGATCCCGGCGCGGACACACGGCCAAGCTGCGCGAGGTGCTGAACGAGGTGGGCGTGCTGCCCTACTACACGTTTGTGCTGAAGGGGTATCGGGAGAATGCATTCAACTACGCGCCGGTAGCTCGGGTCGTTCAGGAAGAGCTGGAAGAGAAGTGCATTGGGCGGGTGCCCGAGCGCTACCTCGACCAGCTGCACGACCTCCCAGACCAACCGGAGAATATTCTGCGCCAGATCAGCACGCTCCGCGGGAGGGCGTGCATTCCGTTCCTGGCCACCGACCGGAGCGTGCTCAACCTGCCGGCGGTCGGCAAGAGCCTCACGTTCCGCGTTGTCGGGATCACACGCTACGGCCGCCGCGTCCTCGAGTTCGACCACGACCGCACCCGCGCTCATAGTCCGATCATCGACCGGATAGGGAAGGTGATGGTGATCGAGTCCAAGTCGATCGCCGAGTACCTGCGGCAACTTGACGAGATGGGCGAGCGCGGAGAGGACTACGACGGCCTGTTCGGCTACTCGATGGGACAGACCGAGCCCCGCATGCCGGTGTACGAGTATCCGCCGTACCCGTTCGAGGTCACCGAGCAGCTCACCAACTTCGAGCTGCCCGATTCCGAGCCCGCGGTGGCACCGGCCGGCGAGCCGGTCGGAGCGGAGTAACGGGGCCCGGAAACAGAGGCAGGCTGTGCACGCCGCGTGGGGCGTTGCACATGTACCACGCCTGCCACGGATGGTCAGCGCCGGTGGGACATTCTGTCCCGCCGACCCCAATCACATGGACTTACGGCGTCGCCTGGCCGCGACACGTGCTGAGCCGCTGCTTCTGCAGCCGTAAGACAATGGCATTCAGTGACTTAGCTCACTAGGTTGTACTCCGCCACGCGCCATTGATCGCCACGTCGTTCGTGGCGGTGCGCGTGTTGCCCTCATGTCCTCGCACGTGCGAGACGAGCAAACACAATTGCGGCTGAACGGAGTGAGGCTACGATGAAGCGTCTGTTTCCTTTTGTCCCGATCGTCGCGTTCCTCGCGGCCTGCGGAGGTGAGCCGACGGCGCAGCTCGAAGGAGCGCCGAGCTTCAACCAGCAGGGACCGACCGAGATCAGCGCGGCGAAGACGTCCGAGGGGCAGCTCCTCAAGACCTTCCCCTGGACGATCGAGAAGACCGCGGAAACCGAAATCCTGCAGCTCTTCGAGGGTGACGCCGGAGCCACGCGGTTCACGGTGACCCTGACCCGGGGCGACTCGGTCAATCTCTCCTCGGTGACCAGCGAGGTGTGTGTCGACAACTCGGGCGACTCTCCGACCGAAGGGCTCGCGATCGCCGACCAGGTTCAGTTCCACACGGGCGACGAGAATTGGCAGGATCTCGAAGGCTCATCGGCCACGATCGAGCCCGACGAGCAGATCCCGGCGGGTGGCAACCAGTGCTACTCGTACGGCATTCCCGTCGAGCCCCAAGCCAATGGGGTGTACCGCAACGTAGCCCAGGTGACAATCACCAACTTTGCGGGCTCCGAAGGATCGCCGGCTGGGGTGGACGCGACGGCCGGCTTCACGCTGCCGGACACGCTCACAGGTGAAGCCAACCGCTCGGTGAACGTGGAGGATTCCGGGGGTGAGGCCTGGCTGTTCGAGGAGTCGGGCTCCCAGACGTACGAAGCCGTGTTCCAGTGCAACGACGACGATGGCGACAACGACAACGTGGGAAAGATCGTCGAGACCGGACAAACGGCCGAGGCGCGGGTGACGGTCGAGTGCTTCGCCCTCGATGTGTCCAAAACCGCGGAGACGGAGTTCACACGCACGTTTGAGTGGTCCGCGGAGAAGACGTCGCCTACCGCAAGCCTCACTATGCCGCGCGGCCTTCAGTGGGACGTGGACTACACCGTGTCGCTGGACACTGCCGGGTACACGGACGGAGACGTCAGCGTGAGCGGTGTCATCACCGTTGCCAACCCGGCCCCGATGGCGGCACAAGTGCTCGGGGTGGCGGACGTCGCCTCGCCCGATCTCACCCTGACGGTCGATTGCCAGATAGAGTTCCCGTTCACGATCGACGCCGGCGGGTCGCTCGAGTGTGCGTACGCCGGCGAGCTGCCGGACGTGGAGGAGCGCGCCAACACGGCCACGGCGACGCTCCAGAACTTCGCGTACGACGCCGACGGCGCGGCGACGGAGAGTGGTACGACGGACTTCAGCGGCAGTGAGACGATCGCGTTCGGCGATCCGACCGCCGAGCAGGACGCCTGCGCGTCGGTGACGGACGACTGGTACGGCGAGTTGGGTACGGCGTGCATGACGGGCGAGCTGCCCGCGGAGTTCTCCTATACGAGCACGCTCGGTGGCTACGATGCGTGCGGCCTGTTTGAAGAAACCAACACGGCCAGCTTCGAGACGAGCGACAATGGCACGGCGGGCTCGGCAAGCTGGACCGTTGAAGTGAACGTGCCGTGCGGTCCCGACTGCACGCTGAGCCAGGGGTATTGGAAGAATCACTCGGAGTTCGGACCGGCACCGTACGACACGACCTGGGCCGTCATGCCCGACGGGGCGAGTACGCCGTTCTTCGATACGGGCGCAACCTGGCTGTATTTCTTCCGCGAGCCCCCGAAGGGCGGGAACTCCTACATCAAGCTGGCTCGGCAGTACATGGCGGCGTGGCTCAACGGCATGCGCGGTGCGAACCTCGCCGAGGTTGCGGATGACATCCAGCAGGCAATGGACTGGCTGGACCAGTACGACGGTGACCCCGACGTGTTCGATCTGGACGACAAGGACCTGAAGCACGACTTCAACCAGCTGCAGGAGCGGCTGGACGCGTTCAACAACGGTATGGTCGGGCCTCCGAAGTGCGAGGAGTCTGAGGAGGACCCTGACGATCCGGATCTGTCGGTGCGCATGAGCTTCTGAGGCGCTGTCACGGAAGCGCGACGCTCCCGTCCACTGCGTGCCGTGGGCGGGAGCGTTGTGCATGACGGATCCGGCGAACCGAGGTGCTTCATGCAAGGGCGCTGATCGACGTTCATACCGACGGTAGCGCAGCCATGGCCTGGTCGACCTCCGCTTCCGGGTACTCGTAGTCGACGAGATCGCCACGGAGGTAGGCCTCGTAGGACGCGAGGTCGAAGTGCCCGTGGCCGCACATGTTGAACAGGATCACCCGCTTCTCGCCGGAGGCCTTGGCCGCGAGCGCCTCGTCGATCGCCACGCGGATGGCGTGAGACGGCTCGGGTGCCGGAATGATCCCTTCCGCCCGGGCGAAGGTAAGGGCCGCCGCGAACGTCGGGAGCTGCGGCACCGCCACCGCCTCGATCAGTCCCGCGTCGTACAGGGCGCTCACGCTCGGAGCCATGCCATGGTAGCGGAGTCCCCCGGCGTGGATGGGAGCGGGTACGAAGTCGTGCCCCAGCGTGTGCATCTTGACGATTGGGGCCATCTGCGCCGTGTCGCCATAGTCGAACGCGTACCGTCCCTTCGTGAGGGTGGGAGCCGCGGTCGGCTCCACGGCGACGATCCGTGTCTTCCGGTTTTCCTGCAGGTTGTGCCGCAGAAACGGATACGCGATTCCTGCGAAATTCGACCCCCCACCCACGCAGCCAATCACAACCTCTGGATACTCCTGTGCGAGGTCCATCTGTTTGAGCGCCTCCTCGCCGATCACAGTCTGGTGCATCAGCACGTGATTGAGCACCGAGCCGAGACTGTATTTCTTGGCGCCGTCTGAGGTAGCCGCCACTTCGACGGCCTCCGAGATGGCGATGCCGAGCGATCCGGGACTGTCCGGCGTCGCCTCGAGCACGGAGCGCCCGAAGGCCGTGCGGTCGGTGGGGCTGGCGAACACCTGTGCCCCGAAGGTCTCCATAGCCACGCGGCGATACGGCTTCTGCTGGAAGGAGATCCTCACCATGTAGACCTCGAGGTCGAGGCCAAAGACGTTAGCCGCGAAAGCGAGTGCCGATCCCCACTGTCCGGCACCGGTCTCGGTGGTCAGCGCCTTGGTGCCTGCTTCCCGGTTAAAGTAGGCCTGCGCCACAGCCGTGTTTGGCTTGTGGCTACCCGTCGGTGAGACACCCTCGTACTTGTAGTAGATGTGGGCCGGCGTATCGAGCGCCTTCTCCAGACGTCGCGCGCGATACAGCGGCGTGGGACGCCAGAGCTTGTAGATGTCCCGGACTTCTTCCGGAATCTCGATGTACCGCTCCGTGCTCACTTCCTGTGCGATCAGCGGCATGGGAAACAGCGCCGACAGGAAGTCGGGGGTGACGGGCTCATGGGTGCCGGGATGGAGCACGGGAGCCGGTGGGATCGGTATGTCGGCGTTGATGTTGTACCACGCCGTGGGCAAGTCAGACTCGCCGAGCAGCAGACGGACGGTGTCGGACACAGAACCTCCTTGTGATGTGGGGTGACCGGAAGCAACGGCCGCTGCCGGTCGCCCGAGTGTGAATACACAAACGGCGACGGGCGCGTCCTCGTCTGGGAGGAGCGCGCCCGTCGCCGGGGGCTCGTGTGATCTGGCGGTCAGCCGATCATGCGCCGAGCATCGCGCACCACTCCCTGGGTGGCTGGCACCACCACCAGCGCCGGCCGCCGGCGCGGAGATCAGGCAGGGAGATCGTGCGCGTCATCACTGGCACCTTAGCGGCGGCGGCGCGAGCCGTCAAGGGAGGCGCCGCTGGGGAGGTCACCACGCCGTCGCCTGTTCGGTGGTCGGCCCGGGTCGTAGCTTCCACACGAACCCCCCTTGCGGCCCTCGATGGGCGGCTGCGCTGAACGCGAGCAGCCACTGGCGCCAACTTGGAAGGGACACACGATGGTACAACAGTCGGGACTGCCGACGGGCCTGTCGGTGGCGGCCCTGGCCGTGGCGCTCCTCGCGCTCGGGCTCTCCCTCTGGGCTCGGGGTGAGGACACCGTGCGTGCCGAGCGCTTCGTCGTGGTCGATCCGGACGGCAACGAGTGGGCACGACTGGGCTGGTCGGATGATGGCCAGGGGCCCGGGCTGCTTCTCGCGGATCCGGCAGGACAGGCCGTGTTGAGCTTCGTCCAAGCGAACGACGGCCGTACCTATCCCACGCTGCTCATGATGGACGCGAACCGCGTCGTCCGGCTGAGCGCCGCCGTCGCCGGTGAGGGAGCATGGCTCGACCTGTATGACGAGCAGGGACAAAAACGGCTTTCGGTCGCCCAGCAGGCCGACGGACCGCTTCTCGAGGGACGGGCCGCCGACGGGACGGTGCTGTTCCAGCAGCCGTGACGCCGGTGGGCGGACAAGGACTGGAGTGCGGTGTTCCTCGCGGAGCCCGAGCGTCACCGGGCGGAGGCCACGGGGGACCCTCGTGGTGGCCTGGGGTAGTACAGACTGCGCCCTGGGAGGAGAGTGGACCGGCCGAACTGACCCGCAGCGGCCAGTCGGTATGGTGGGGGAGTACCATTCTCTGGGAGGCAGGCATGCGAGCCGTGATCGTGGGAGTCGGGATCGCGATTGCCGTGACGTCGGCGGGGCAGGCGCAGCAGCGGACGCTGGTCGGCGACCATATCGAATCCGGCGGATACGGGGCGCCGGTGGTCAAGTTCTCCGACGTAGCCGGGAACTTCGCCGTGCTGGCCGGTGGACGTGGCGCCTGGATCATCAATCACACCTTCATGATCGGTGGCGGCGGCTACGGACTGGTCAACGACATCTACGACTTTCGCCTGGCACCGGCGCCCAGGGTTCAGTTCGGTTACGGGGGGCTCGAGCTGGGTGTGGTGGTGGCCCCCAACAGCCTCGTCCACTTCGCGGTCACGGGACTCATAGGCGGGGGTGGTCTCACGCTCGGGGCGCCCGGCCCGGCCGACGGCGTCTTCGTGGTGGAGCCCCAGCTCGATCTTGTCTTGAACGTCACTCCGTACATGCGATTCGCCGCAGGAGGCGGCTACCGGTGGGTGACCGACGTCGACTGGGTTCCGATGACCGACGCGGATCTGAGCGCGTGGCAGGTGTCTCTGGCGCTGAAGTTCGGGCGCTTCTGATGCTCCCCTAGGAACGGGGGCCTGCTCAGGGGCTCGTTCGCGCTCCCGTGCCTGAGCGAGAGGTGGGCAAGGAGTCGGGTGGAAGCTGGCGGTCACTCAACACCGAATTCGCCACGTAGCCCTCGACATTCCCATTGTCGTAGACGGCCCAGAATCCCCGTGTGAGATCGGCTACCCGAATGCGCTCGCCGGGCTCGAGCACCCGCACGACCGCGTAGCCCGTGCCCGGTCCCTCCCGGAGGTTGGCCCAGGTTAAGGCCCATCGATGCACCGTGGACGTGGTGATGGTGGGTCGGGGGAGCGGTGGCTGTGGTCTTGGCGGCGCTGAGTCGGGACGGACCGCATCGGGGGCGACGCGGGTGGGGATCGGCTCCACCGTCTCCTGGACGCGTGGCTCCACCACCAACGCCTCACCCGTCGGTGGTTCTGTCGGCTGATCGCTCTGCGGCTGCGTGTCCAGCGGGACGCCCGTCGGTGGAGGCTGCTCGGCAATCGATGTCGGCCCGTTGTCGAGCAACCGTCCGGCGCCGACGATGCCGGCCACGAGTGCGGCCACAGCGACGACCCCTCCCGCCAACCAGCGGAGGCGACGTCGCAGCAGGCGCGGGTAGCCGCAGAAACCGCACCGCACCGCGCTTCGGGGAATGAACTTGTTGCACCGACGGCACTCGACGAACTCGTCTTCCCCCCCTTGGGACATGGGGTTTTGCATCAGCATGTGGCCGCACTTGGGGCAGACGGAGGCGATGGAGAGGACCGTCTGTCCGCAGGAGGGACACTTGATGAGGGCCATGGTGACCGATGACCGCGGGTGCTAGTGTTGCTGGTCGCGCCAGTCGCGGCGGAACACCTGCACGTGGCCGCAGCGGGTGCACGCCTCGACGTGCCAGGCCTCGCCCGACTGGTCGTCGGTTTCCTTCTTGGTGACGTAGACCCCCTGCAGACACACGCTGCAGACTCGCTCCGGCATCGAGCGACGCTCGGCGGTCGGCTTGTGAGTGGCTGTCATCTGTCGATTCTCCCTTCGCGACGGCCTGTGGCTCCGTCGCCGTCCCGGATCATGCGCCTGTCGTACCATAACCATCCTCCGGCTCTGCGGCAAAGAGCAGGTCCCCGCCTGTAAGGTCCGCTTCACACCCTCTTCATGCGGCACGACAGTTCCCCACCGATCTTTGACAAATCCGCCCTACTGTCCGGACGACGAGCGAGGGGGCAATCATGGAGGCATCGGCGAGGCTCAGATCGGCGGCGGGACCGCGGAGCGCGCTCTTTGTGGCGGGCGTCGGCATGATCGTGTCGTCGGCAATGACCATCGCCCACTTCTTCGCGGCCAACTATCCCGTGTCGATCTTCCAAGGATCGTTCTGCGATATCAGCGCGTTCTTCAACTGCGACAGCTCGGCCTATGCCTCTATTTCCGCTGTCGCCGGCATGCCGATCGGCTGGTTTGGGCTCATGCTGGGAGCTCTCGTAGCGCTGGGGGCCGTGGTGCCGTCTCGGGACCTCGATCGCACGACCGCACCACTGGTGGCCCTCAATGCGGTGGGCGTCGTTGCGTTGGCGCTCTACTCGGTGCTCGGGCTGGGAAGCCTCTGCCTGCTGTGCAGTGGATACTATCTATTCTCGTTCCTGGCGGTGGGGCTCTACTGGTGCTACGGCGAACGACCCCGGTCGCGCTCGCCTTGGCTGGCGCGGCCGTCGGTGACGCATTTGGCCGTCTTCGGCATTGCAACGCTTGGTGGTGCCGTCGGCGTTCGGCTGTACCACGATGCGAGGCAGGAGGCGCAGTCCGGTGGTGTCGCCACGCGAGTCGTGAACCAGTTCTTCAATCTTCCCACCGTGAGCACTCCCAGCTTTCTTTCCCCTTTCTGGAAGGTCCGTTCCACCGCGCGCTTCGAGGACGCGCCGCTCCGGCTCATCGAGTACGCCGACCTCCTCTGCTCGGACTGTCTGTACCTGAACACCCAGCTCGACCGCCTCGTCGAGGAGTTCGCGGGCAAGATCAACATCGTGTTCCAGTTCTTCCCACTCGAGGCCAAGTGCAACGACGTCGTCGACAAGGACCTCCATCCCGGCGCCTGTGACGTCACCTGGATGGCCGCGTACGATTCGACGAAGTTCAAGGCCATCCACGACGAGATCATTGCGAACTTTCGCGCGGCCCGGACGCCTGAGTGGCGTGCGGAGCTCGCACGACGCTACGATGTCGAGGCCGCGCTGGAGGACTCGTCCACGCACGCCCTGGTGGAACGCATCATCCGGACTGGGGTGGAGTACGAGAAGACCTCAGACCAGTACTCCCACGGCATCCGCTCCACGCCGACCCTGATTCTCAACAACCGCATGATCATCGGCACGTTCCCGTACGAGCAGCTGCGCGCGATCTTCCAGGCGCTGGTCGACCGACACGAGCAGGGCGACCGTTCGTTCATGGAGAACTGGGTGGACGGTGGCTGAGTGTCGCTGCGGCGTTGTCCTCGCGTGCGGTGCATCGCTGCTCGGATGCGGTGCGGCACCGGATCTCGCCGACGGCGTGCACCGCAGGGACAGTGCCGGTATCACCGTCGTCGAGAGTGCGAGCCCGCAGTGGAGTGAGGAGCCGGGGTGGCGCCTCTCCAACGAGCCGGTCTTGTCGTTGGGTACCGCGGATGGCCTGCCGACCCAGCAGTTCGCGGCCATCGTGGACCTCGCTCGGTTCTCCGATGGCACGATCGTCGTGGCCGATGGTCGCTCCGCCGAGTTGCGGTACTTCGACGGTCGAGGGACGCATGTCGCGACCGCGGGCGGACAGGGGGAGGGCCCGGGAGAGTTCCGGGTCATCGAGTCGCTCGCGACGGCCCCCGGGGATACCCTCTGGGTGTACGACTTCTCTCTACGCCGGTTCACCGTGCTTGGACACCGGGGTGCACTACACCGCGTGGTCCTCCTCGAGGCACCACCGCCCGCGCTCGGGTTCGCGGGCCGTTTCGCCGACGGCACGCTCCTCATGGCCCAGTACTGGGGCGCGAGTCAGACGGACGCCGTCCTGGAGGAGGGGCTCCTTCGCGACCTAGCGGCCTTCGTGCCCTTCGCACCCGATGGTTCTCAGCTCGATACCGTAGGGCTGTTTCCCGGTCGTGAGGTCCATCTCGCCACCGAGGAAGGCCGGATGGTGATGGGGAGTCCCCTGTTCGGCCGGACATTGAGCCGCGTCGCGGGCAACCACGGGTTCTGGCTGGGAGATCAGGAGGTCTTCGAGGTCGGGAGCTACGATCCTCGGGGAACGCTACGGATGCTCGTTCGCATCACCGGTGCGGATCTCTCGATCTCGGCGCAGGACGTGGAGGCGGTGCTCGAGGAGCGCCTCCGGGATACCAGGTCTCATCGGCGGCGAGCCATGCGCGCGTTCCTCGAGGAGGCGGCACGACCACCGACGAGGCCTGCATATGGGGATTTCCTGCTGGATGCACTCGGGAATCTCTGGATCTCGGAATACCGTGCGGCTGGTGGCCCCGCCGATGACTGGCATGTGATCACGCCGGATGGCCGCTGGCTCGGAACGGTGAGCGTGCCGGAGCGCTTCCGTCCCTACGCGATCGGCGACACCTGGGTCCTCGGTGTCGACCGGGATGAGCTGGACGTGGAGTACGTCCGGCTCTACACCCTCACCAAGTAGCGCCGAGTCCGCCTATGCCAACGCGCCGGACTGCGCCCGCAGATCCGCGAGAATGAAGTCCACCAGGCCAGCGGGGAACGTTCCTCCCCGTTCCAGCATCGGACGGCAGCGCTCTACGGCGTCCGCCACCTCCGCGAAGCTCCGGGGGACGCGCTCTGCTTCGGTCTCCACTTCGGAGCGGCCCGCCTGCGTGCGGGCGAGCAAGTGTTCCAGGTCCGCCATGTCCCGTCCGTGCAGGGTGGCCAGCGCGGCTCCGGCGAGCAGGAGGTGAGGCAGGGCCGAGCCATCCGGCAGCCGGAACTCGATCGTCGGGGTGGTCACTTCGCGGCCCTCGGCGTCTCGAGCGACCACCGGCAGGCGAATCAGGGCCGAGCGGTCGAACTCTCCCCACACGATGGTGTTCGGTGCCTCCTTTGCCTGGCGCAGCCGCGCGAAGGATCCTCGCACGCGGTTCCCAAAGGCCATGAGGGCGCCGCCGAGCTGGACGAGTCCTCCGATCAGCCAGCGCGCGGGATCCGTCAGGCTGCCGTCCGGATGTCGGATGGCCAAGGGGGTGCCGCCCGTGACGGGCACGATGTGGAAGTGGAGGCCGTTGCCGGCGTGCCCCTCCCGCATCATCGGGTCCATGGTGCATCGCATGCCGCTCTGATGCGCCAGGTTGCGCAGCACCCATTGAGAGAGGAGAATGCCGTCGGCGGCATCCAGCAACGGCTGGAGCGCCAGCTCGATCTCATGCTGCTCCCAGATCACACCCTGCGTTTCCCGCGCCTCGATGTAACCCACCTCGGCATGGCCGTACTTCACCGCCACACCCAGATCGGTCAAGATTGCGAGCGCGCGGCGCCGTAGGCCCTCCCCGAACACGAAGGGCGACGTGGCGTGATAGCCGCGGTCGTCGGCGCCGTAGATGTCGTTCTCGTCCCAGCGCTTGCCGAGGAAATACTCGACCTCGCCGAGTGCCCAGAGATCGATGCCGGCCTCGTCCGTGAGCAGCGCGGTGGCGCGGCGGAGGATCGTGTCGGGCGACTGCGGCAGCGGGGTACCGTCCCGGCCGACGTGACGGCACAGCAGGACGAGGGTCGGGAGCGGGGCAAACGGATCGAGAAAGGCGGTCTCGACGCGAGGTCGCAGCACGATGTCGGAGGCGTCGGACGGGATCCCCATCCCGCGGAACAAGCTCGAGCCGTCCGCCCGCTCGCCCCCCTCGATGATGTCCCGCAAATGGCGCTCGCCGACCGGTACGAAATCGAGGGTCTTGAGCCACCCGTCCCCGCCGACGTGCATGAGGCTCAGCACCCGCACATCGCGGCTGCGCACCACGCTCACGATGTCATCGACCGACCAGTCCGAGCGAGGCCGCCCGATCTCGGCCACGAGCCCTTGTTCGACGGACCCCGGCAGCTCGTCGCCTCTCCACACCGTCATCGCCACACCTCACCGAGAAACTGCTGGATCTCCGGGACTCCCCCTTGGAACACCAGGTATCCGTCGTGCGGCTCCCGCTCGGTCATGTCGCCAGCGAGCGGGGTCGTCATCACCGACCGGACCGCATCGGGGTCGTCGGGATGCACCCCGAGCGCCCATCCGAGCTTCACGTATGCCACTTCCGGCAGCATATTCGCGAGGGGGACCACGCCGAGCCCGAGGATCTCGCGGCCCGTCTCGTACACGTGCATCTGCACGAAGCCCCACAACGTTTGCAGCGTCATGTAGACCTGTACGCCCGCGTCGCGGGCGCGTTCGAGTGCGGGGTAAATGATCCTGTTCACGTGCCCGAGGCCCGTTCCCGCGATCACCAACCCACGGTAGCCGCGGTCCACGAGAGCGTCGACCACGTCGGCCTTCATGCCCGGGTAGTAGTACACGATGCTCACTCGGTCGTCGAACGCCGCCTGAATCGTGACGTCGCGATCCGCGCGGCGCGGCCGATAATCGTTCTTGAGCGGGGTGGTCGTGCCGCCCTCTACCATGGCGACCGGAATGTCACCGAGCGTGCGGAACGTACTGCGGTACGACGAGTGCATCTTGCGGACGCGCGTGCCTCGGTGGAGCAGGTTGTACTGGTCCGACGTCGGACCGAACATGCACACGAGCACCTCAGCGATAGGCCCTCTCGCGGCAGCCCACGTGGCGTTGATCAGATTCTGTGCGGCATCTGACGAGGGCCGATCGGAGGAACGCTGGCTTCCCACCATGACGATCGGGACCGGCGGCCGCTGCACCATGAAGCTCAGGACGGCTGCGGTGTGATGCATGGTGTCGGTGCCGTGTCCGATCACGATTCCGTCGTAGCCTTTGCTGATCGCTTCGCCGCATTTCTCAGCGAGAGTGAGGTATTCCTCAGGTCCCATGTTCTCCGAGAACACGCCGAACAGCTTCTCGGTCTCGAGGTTGCAGATGTCTGCCAGCTCGGGCACAGAGCCGTACAACTCGCCGGGGCTGAAGGCGGGGATCACTGCCCCGGTCCGGTAGTCCAGGCGTGATGCGATCGTACCGCCAGTGCCGAGCAGCTTGACCTTCGGCAAGGCGGGGTCGCGCGGAAACTCCTTCTCGGGAATCTTGTAGTGCGCTTCGCGGTAGCCGATCTTCTCGAGTGACTGCACGGTGTCGTGCCGGATGCCCACGTTGTATCCGCTCCCGAGCTTGAGCACGAGGTGGAGGTCGTCGCTCGTTTCGGAGCGCGGCAGGAGCAATCCTTCAAAGCTGCCCCGCGTCGTCTTCGCGCGCACCTCGCACCACACCGTGATACCGAACCGCTCCATGACCTCGCGCGTCGGTCCCCGGTAGCCGCGGTACGGGTCGCTGGCGGGGGCGGTCACGACGCACTCTCCGATGCGGCGGCGCCGAGCGCCCGTGCGAGCCGGTCGCGCACCTCGAGCGGATCGCGGCGGCCGAGGAACTCCGGCATCACGCGGCCCATCGCCCAGCTCAAGACCGCCTCCGGCTCCGTGCCGTCGCGTGCGTCGACGGCCGCAACGGCGTCGGCGACGCGGCGCTCGAAGCGTTCCTCGTCATCGGGCTGGGCCCGGTACCGGTCCAGCAGTCGCTCCGGATCGACGTCCGGCCGTCGCAGCAGGTCGTCGAGGGCGCGATCTGTCGCCTCGAGACGGACGGCACCGCCCTCGAGGGCCCGCAGCAGTGGGGCCAATCGCTCGGCGTCGAGATCGATAGCTCCGCGTTTGGCGTGGAAGGGCACCCGCTTGGCGAGCGCCGCCGCGAATCGCCGTGCCACATCGGCCGTCCGCGGTGCGACCGCGTCGAACACCGCTGCCCACGGTGCCGTCGCCAGCCGGTGGGCGGACCTCGCCTCCAGGCCCTGCATACGGTATCGCTGCTCGCGTGCCCAGGGCGTCTCAGGCAGTCCCTGCTGCACCGCGGTCACGACTCGATCGGGGATAGGGAGCGGGGGCGTATCGGTATCCGGATACATACGATCGGGGCCGGGCAGGATCCGCTCGAATCCGGTGGTGCCGTCGGCGAAGGCCTGCCGGGTCTCGGCCGGAATGCCCGTGAGGGCCTCGCGAGCCCGCAGCACGATCTCGCGTGCCGCGGTGGCCGCATCCACGGCCGGCATCCACGCCACCACGACGGCGTCGTCGTTCGAGGCGCGCAGCTCGCTCCGCACGGCGCGCCACTCGTGATCGCGCAGCGGGGCGGCCGGCTGATCGGAGTGCATCATGAACGGAGCATGCACGGGACAGGCGATCACCCTCACCCGATCGGCCAACTCGCGTGCGAAGGTGATGCCCGGCTGGGTGTGTCGTGCGAGGAGCCCGGCAAAACCCGGCAGCCGTACCGCCACGACGACGTCGCCGCGCGCGCGTCCTTGCTGCAGCGGAGGGTGGCCGCAGCTCGCGAGCAGGGCGGTCACCTCCGCGGTGAGCGCACTGACTTCCCATGGCACGCCGGAGTCGGGAATGATGAGGAGATGCTCGGTGACCCGCCGCCTCTCCAACTCGTGCTTCACTCGCAGCAGGTTGAGCTGCCGGAACGCCTCGGTGTGGACGAGCCGCGGAAGGCCGCGGTGGTGGTGCACCCCCTTGATCTCCACGCGCCGTCCACCGGCGATCGAGACGTTGACGTCCTGCCGTGCCGCGCCCGGACCACGACGGACCTTTCTCGTGGCCTGGGCAACCTGGGCGGCCAGGGCGCCACCCGCCTGCAGCTCGAGGGGCGTGAGCAGCTGCGGCTCGGTCACGGTCTCCGTCAGGGGCATGCCGAGACGGTCGGTCCGGAAGGTGATGCGGTGACCGACGTCGCTCACCTCGCGGCAGGAATCCTCTTCCAGGGAGAGCTGCCGAATGCGCAGCTCCTTGTCGATGCCGAGTTCCGGGACGCGGAACGGAATGGCACCGGTGAGCCCCACCATGGCCGTGCGCTGGAAGCCCGTAGGGATCGAGCCGTCGAGATACTGCTTGCGCATCACGTGCAGCTCGGAGACCAGGTTGAGATTCAGCAGCATCGCGAGCTCGATCGCGACGTGCACCGCCTCCTCGTCGATCTCGAAGGGCGGCGTGTCGTCGATCTCGTAAGTGCAGACGGAGCCGCGCTCGAGAAGGTACACGATCTCCTTCTTGGTCTTGAATTCCATCAGCGCGGTGCCATCGTACTCGCCCAGCTCGCTGAGCGTGGGGCGCATATGGCGCAGCACTTCGGCGTCAGAGCTGGAGACGTAACAGCCCGCCGGGCAACGGCAGAACAGCTTCGAGCGCGTACGAAGCTGCTGGTGCACCTCGAGTCCGGACATGAAGCCCAGGATCTCGTAGTCCTGCTCGGTCAGCTCGCCGTACGGTCGGTCCGGAAAATCGAGCGCCGCATCCCGCCGCGGGTTCACGTCCCCCGGGGGGCGCACGCCGTGGTTCTGCTGGGTCGAAGTGTCGCTCACGCCATCCCTCGCTGCCGCATTCCCGATGTCCGGCCGAGCGCAGGCCTTCAGGGGCCGGAAAACACGCCGGAAGATACTCGGGGGTGCCGCCAATGGTATCGGCAGCGGGCGGTACCGCGAAACCGCTAGCGATCCGCGTCCCGTGTGCGTCGAGCGCGATGCTGTTCCTCGAGAGTCGGGCCGCCATCCTGCTCGGTCTCCAGCATCTGTCGCAGGGTATCCCGCTGCTCGCTCGCCCAGGCTGCGGCTGGAAGGGTCGCAAAGCGCTTCGCGATGAAGTCGAGCTCCGGCAGCGCCCGGTGGAGCCACTGCACCGCACGATCGTCAGCGTACGGGTCCTCGCGCTGGAGCCGGGCGAGCCTCAGATAGGGTTCAGGGTCGTCCGGTGATGTGAGCACCGCGCGCTCGTAATCCGCCGCGGCCTCCGCGAACAGCCCCCGCTGCGCCAGCGACTCAGCGTGCGAGTGCTGACGGCGGTGCGGGTCGTGCTCCACTCGGTGACCCCTTCCATCATCCGCCCCACGCCGCCGCCGATCGCCCGGACCAGCGCCCAGCAGGTGAGCGCCCCGAGGGCAGCGCCCGCGAAGAATCCGATGCCCAGCCGCACCCCTACGAGGCCCCCGAATCCCCCGCCTACGATGACCGTCCCGACTGCGATGATCAGGTCGACCAGGTCGCGGTGCCGCTGTCGGTTCGTCGCCGTCACGAAGCGGCGGGGGGTGGGAGGGACATCACCCCGGTTCGTCATCGCTTCGGCGTTCCCTCCTCGCATCCTCTCTCAAGTTGCGATCCGCGTCACTTTGAGTTTATGGTCGAAGCCGTACCTTTGGCGGAACCAAATACACAAGACGATCTGCCGATGGCAAAGGACAAACAGCCGCAGCGACCGAAGCCCGACCCCCTCGCCGACGAGATCGACGCGCTGCTCAAGAAGCTGCCTCACGCGGACCCCGGCCTCAAGGGTACCGAGCCGCGTCGGCCCGCACCGGTGCCGGGATCGACTGGGCCGCGGCCTGCGGTGCACCCGGCGGGTCAAGGCGGACCGCTGCCGACCGACGGCAGCGACCGGTGGGCAGTGTGGGGTCGAGTGGCGCTCGGCGCACTCTTCGCCATTGCCCTGAGCCAGTGGCCTTACACCACGCGGTGCGGCTGGCCCCTCTACGGCTACACGGCCGTGGTCTTGTTGATGTTCGTGGTCGGAGGGTGGTGCACGCTCGCCTCGTGGCGCCACTACATGGGGGGCGCCCACCTGGTGTCGCTGGGACTCGTATTCTGGGGGATAGTGCTGGGGGCGGAGGTATTGCTCCCGCGAATTGGCTACTCGGTTGACTCCGAGACGTGGCGCTGTCCGCCGCCGGCCAGCACCCAGCCCGCACCGCCCTCCGCGACGCCGCCGGCTCTGACGCCAGTCGCCCCGGATCCGGCGGCCGCGAGCGAGGTTGGTGACGTTGGGGTCCCCGACACCGCAACAAGTCCGGATTCACTTGAACAGCCCGACACGGCGGCGGTCAGTCTCGAGGGAGGAACGCCTCCGGACTCAGTTCCGGATTGATCGTCACGCGCTCGATCACCGTCGACGCCGTGTGCACTCCCGAGGCGTAGTTCTCCTCGACAAACGGAAACAGTACGCCGTCCACCGTACGGAAGTCTGCAAAGCGCGTCTCGAAGTGGGTCTGCATCTCCTCCGACCGGAGCAGGCCCAGTGTCTCAACGATGCGGTGGCTGTCCGGGTCGAAGTAGACACGAAAGAGCATGGAGCTCCCCAAGGCCATCTCCAGCCCCCACAGGACGCCACCCTCCCGCCGCACCGGCCCCACGACGCGCACGATGTCGCGGTGTACGTCGAGTATCCATGGCAGGTTGGCACGTGCTGCCTGGAGCAGCATTGCCGCATGCATGAACCCCTGGACGGGTGCCATCTCGCTGCCACGCATGCGCCACCCGTGCTCGCCGTCGAGGACCCTGATCTCGGGACTGTCCGGGTAGTGCAGCTCGACCCGCAGCTTCGATGGCCGCGCGAACACCCGGATCATCCTCGAATCTCCGTCGCGTCCGATAGCCCGGACGGAGCCCTCGATCCGATATGATTGGACTGCGGCCAGCCGGTCGCGGCCTCCGTAGGCGTCGACAACGCGGTCGATCAGCTCTCCAGCTGCAGGCGTCTCCTGAGCCCGGACCGGTTCGGCTTCCCAGCCGCACAGGAGCAGCACGGTGAGTCCAAGCGCAGCGACGTTTCTGACGACCATGAATCGGGTCCTTTCCGGCGTGGGCGTGGGGACGGTCGTCGGAAAGGTCGGGGGAAGCGTTGCCGGCGGCAAGGTGCCCGCACGGGCTCAGTCTTCGCGAAGCTTCTGCAGCAAGGCGAGTGGATGGACGGGCTTACGCAGAATCGCGCGAATGCCGAGATCGGCCACCTGCTCGGCGACCCGCACCGGGTCGCCTCGGGTGACGAGCATCAGCTCGAGGTCCGGCGCCATGGCCCGCAGCGCTTCGAGGTGCTCGCGGAGGTCTGTCGCATCCCCGTCCAGCACGGCCCGACCGATTGACGCACCCCGGTCGTCTACGAGGTCGACAGCTTTCTGCAGGGAGTCGGCGGGCAGTACGGAAATCCCCGCTGCGGAGAGGGCTTCTCGTGCATCCTCGATGGTGCGGCCCGATCCGGCCACCACCACGGCTCCCCGCCGTGGCACGGCGGGCTCCTTGGCTGACGCTGTGGGGCTTCCGTCAGGAAGGGTCAGTGGGCGCACGATGCACTGATAGCCCCTGATAGTGCCGTCGGCCGCGGCTCGGCGGGTGGAGGAGAGTAGGGCGGTAAACTGACCCCCGTCCTTGGTGACGAGTTGAACCTCGAGATCGCCGACCGACCCCAGCGTACTCATCTGTACCTGGAAGCGCCGGATGTCCAGCGGGTCCGCGAACAAGTGCCGTCCGTCCATGCCGATGATCTCGGCTTTGGCGTAGCCGAACAGCTCCAGCGCGGCGCTGTTGACATCCTCGATCTCCCCGTCGCGCGCCGTCACGTAGATCGCGTCCCAGCACTGTTCGAACAACGTCTGATACTGGCTGTGACTCTCCGTGAGCTGCTGCTCGAAATGGCTTCGGTCTTTGACGTCCCGGGCGACCGCGAGAACGTAGCGCTCGGACCCGATCGTGTGCATTGCGACGGCGACTTCCACGGGGAACGTGCTGCCATCCCGGCGGCGATGTGCGCCAGAGAGGAAGAGCGGCCTCCGGGTGTCCCGCGTCTCCGTGAATTCCAGCTCGAGCTCCACCGGCGGTAGCACGGGGAACTCGATTCGCAGCTCGTGCAGCCGGTGCCCGATGGCTTCCTCTCGGGCACACCCGATCCACCGTGCGGCCGTCTCGTTGAGGTCCACCAGCTGCTCGGTGCGTGGGTCCGTGACGAAGATCGCCTCGCCAGCGTGGTCCATCAGCGTGCGGAACCTGAACCACTCCCGTTCCCGGTCCTCACGGGTGCGGGCCTCCGCCGCAATCGTCGCTTTCGCCCGGTCAAGATCTGCCGTGCGCTCCTCCAGGAGCCGTCGCAAATCCTTGCACGCGCTGTCGAGCTGCAGCGTGGTTTCCTTGTACTCAGTGATGTCATGCGCCACCAGCGTGACGGAGACGACATTGCCATCCCTGAGATTAGGTGTCAGGCGGCAATCGTACCAGGCCTCAGGAGCGTGGTGCTGCATCCCCGCCATCTCATACCGCTGCGTCTCGGCGGTCGAGAACACCTGACCGATACAGGCCGTGACCAGCTCGTGCTGTTCGGGCGGAACCCAGTCGTAGATGGTGGAGCCCACGACCTCGTCCTCCGAGCGGTTCCCCAAGGCACAGTTCACGAACAGAATCTCGCCGCCCTTCCGAACAATGAACACCGGGTCGCGCGGTGTCGTGTTGCCGGGCAGCTCCGGCGGAGGCGAAGAGGTCGCCTCCGAGCTCACGGGAGCTCGGGGATGCCCGTTGGCTCCGGAGCGCGGTCCAGTGGGCCCCTTCCGCTCGCCCATCAGTGGCACGGACAGCGGTTTGCTGGCACGATCGTCCACCGCCTCGTCATCCTGCATCGCCAGGCGTCCTCTATCTCCCTGTCCGTTCGAACCCTCTGCCATCACGCTGTTGAGACCGGTCGATTCCGTTTCCCAGGGTCACAGGTACTCCGTGAGCACACCGAAAGAAAGCAAGAAGCCTGCCCCCACCCGGCTCCCACAGGAGCCGCACCGATGGTCTACCCAGTAACTCCATGTATTTCAGTGACTTATCGTGATCCAGGTGGTGGACAGGAACCCGCATTTGCCCGCAGGGTACCCTGTGGTATCGTAGGGGTGAGCGAAGCGATGCGCCAGACTCGTGGCACCTGCTGCGCCCCGGGCCCGAGGTGCTTCCTCGGGCGTTGTTCTCCGGGACAGCTGCGTTCGACCAACCGTCGGAGATCAGCATGATCCCAGCCGTTTCTCCACAGCAGACGCTCCAGTCCGGCCGGGCGTCCGCTCTGGGCCTGGTGCTCCTCGTCGCGGCGGCATGCAGCGAAACGAGCGTGCCGATCACGGTCGAGCGCATCACGACCGAGGACTTGATGGAGCACATCAGCTTCCTCGCGGATGACAGTCTTTACGGTCGGGCCGCTGGCTGGGAGGACGAGTTGACTGCTGCGACGTACGTCCGCGATCGCTTCGCCGAGGCGGGACTCGCACCGGGAGTGGACGACTTCATGCAGCAGTTCTGGATCGGCGAGCAGCCGCCACTCGCGGTTACTGCAGCGGGTCCATCCGCGGCAGACGATCCCGGGGGCGACGACGTCCGTCCGGCGCGACCATGGTCGCAGAACGTGATCGGACTCCTGCCGGGGCAGGGGGCGCTGGCAAACGAGTGGGTGCTGGTGGGAGCACACTACGATCATGTTGGGTGGGCTCTCACCCCGGACGACGCACTCATGATCTACAACGGCGCCGATGACAACGCCTCCGGAACCGCCGTACTCCTCGAGGTCGCGCGGCACCTGTCAGAGCTGCATCGCAGTGGTGCGGACGGCAGCGACCGCCGGTCGCTGATGTTTCTGGGCTTCGGCGCGGAAGAGATCGGGCTGGAGGGCTCCAACTGGTTCTGCGCGAACCCTACCGTGCCGCTCGATCGCGTGGCGGCGATGGTCAACCTCGACATGGTCGGCCGACTGCGGGACCGGTACCTCACCGTCGGGGCGGCAATGTCGGCCGACTGGTGGCCCGCACGTCTCACCGCAGCGAACCTCGACGGTCTCACGCTGAACATGGACGACAAGTACCTGGGCGGGAGCGATCACTACTGCTTCGTGGTCGCGGGCCGTCCAGCCGTGCACCTCTTCACGGGATTGCACGCCGAGTACCACACACCGCTGGACGATCCACCGCTGATCAATCAGCAGGGACTGTTGCAAGTCGCGGAGCTGACGGTTCGTCTGGTTCGGGATCTGACCACGCGGTCCGGACTGGCAGTAAACTAGGTCGCTTCGTGTGGTGGTTCGGGAAGGGATATGTCCCATTTGCCGTGCTTAGGGGATTCACGTCCATTTCACACTGGATTCACCCGCTTTTGGTCATACTGACGGTGGCGGCGCGTGCCGCCAAAGGAGCGGGTACCATGAGACCGCATGCACTGGTTGGCATCTGCCTCGCTGGTCTGACTGTTGCCGGCGCCTCCGCGCAGGAACGCTCCCTCGACGAGACGGTTGCGTTCGTGAATCGTACGCTGGAGGAGTACTCCTACGTCGATCATGATGGGCAACCCACGGTGTCGCAGGTGGAACTCAAGAAGGGCATCCTGATCGTCGAGGTTACGAAGACCAAGTCCGGAAACAAGTTCACCAACGTGTACGAGGTCGCTCTGAGCGACATCGACATCACGAGGATCAAGGCGAACGAACGGGGCGGGTTCGCTTCGGTGTCGCTGGGTGCCACGGGACCGGTGGCCGTGAAGCTCGTCTGCAGGATGGCGAGCGGCTTGGTGCACGAATGGGATCTGCCCGACACCAAGGACATGGCTGTTGAATTGGCCTCGGATTCGCCGGCCAAACGCGAGCTCACCCGTGCGCTGATGGACCTGGTTGCGCAGGCCAGGAAGGATTCGCGGTACGCCGCCACCTAATCCCAGGTGCTGGCGGTAGACCGCAAGCTGTCTGCACTCCGGTGGCCGGCCGCGCCGTCCGGCGCGCGCCGGAACCATGTCTGCTTGCCTCACCGGAATCCCGAGATACCTTGGCGGATTGTGACGTCTCGCTCCCACGCCGTCTGCGTGCTGGCAGCGGGGAGCCTGGCTGTGACCGGCCGAAGCTGGACAGCGTCGAGATCGTGGTGCCGGAGCACCGCGCCTCGTACGGGGCTCGGGCGGTGTTCGTTCGGGCGTCCCATGGCACGGTCGTCGGCTTTGCGGAGATGACCGCCGTTCGTGGATTGTGAGCGAGGATTGTGCGAACTTCTCTGCGAAGTCGGAGATGACGGGAACAGCCTGAATAGCGTGCAGCGGCACCATTGGGTGTCGAAGGAGGAGGAGAGGACGCATGGCGACCGAGTTCGTGTACCAGGATCCGTTCCCGGTCGGGGAGGATACGACGCCGTACCGACTGATGACCGATGAGTGGGTATCGGTGGCGCAGTTTGACGGGCAGGAGGTGCTCAAGGTCGACCCGGCTGGACTGACGGTGCTGGCCCGGGAGGCTATGCGCGACGCGTCGTTCCTGTTGCGTACCGAGCATCTTGAGCAGGTCGCGGCGATTCTCGACGATCCGGAGGCGAGCGACAACGATCGTGGTGTTGCCCTTGCGATGCTGCGCAACGCCGAGGTCTCCGCCCAGCGAGTGCTTCCGTTCTGCCAGGACACCGGCACCGCGACGGTCGTCGCGAAGAAGGGACAGCGAGTGTGGACCGGTGGGGGCGATGCCCAGGCGCTCTCCCAAGGGATCTACGAGACCTATCAGCGGGAGAACCTCCGCTATTCGCAAACCATTCCCCTCACCGTCTTCGAGGAGAAGAACTCCGGAACGAACCTGCCCGCCCAGATCGACATTGCGGCGGCGGACGGCATGGACTACCGCTTTCTGTTCATCGCGAAGGGGGGTGGATCTGCGAACAAGACCTTCCTGTTCCAGGAGACGAGGGCGCTGCTGCATCCGAACCGTCTGGTCCCGTACCTGACCGCGAAGATGAAGACGTTGGGGACGGCCGCGTGCCCGCCGTATCACCTCGCGTTCGTGATCGGGGGAACATCCGCCGAGGCAACGCTGAAGACGGTCAAGCTGGCGACGACTGGCTATCTCGATAGGCTGCCAACGGCTGGCGGCGACACGGGGCAGGCCTTCCGCGACCGTGAGTTGGAGGCGCAGCTCCTTGAGGCCGCGCAGGGGACCGGAATCGGTGCCCAGTTCGGTGGCAAGTACTTCGCACTCGACGTGCGCGTCATCCGGCTGCCGCGTCACGGTGCCTCGTGCCCTGTCGGTATGGGTGTCTCGTGCTCCGCGCACCGGAATGTCAAGGCGAAGATCACGCGGGACGGGATCTTCATCGAGGAGCTCGAGCTGGATCCTGGGCGCTTCATTCCGGACCGGTATCGTGGACGGGACGAGCGCGGCGTGGTGAAGGTCGACCTGAATAGGCCGATGCCGGAGGTGCTGGCCGAGCTCACGAAGTATCCCGTCAAGACCCGTCTGGCACTGACCGGTACGCTGATCGTAGCACGGGATATCGCCCACGCGAAGATCAAAGAACGACTGGATCGCGGCGAGCCGATGCCCCAGTACCTCAAAGACCACCCGGTGTACTACGCGGGACCCGCGAAGACCCCAAAGGGGAAGCCGTCGGGGTCGTTCGGTCCGACGACGGCGGGACGGATGGATTCCTACGTCGAGCAGTTCCAGTCGCAGGGCGGATCGCTGATCATGATTGCCAAGGGAAACCGCAGCCGGCAGGTCACGGAGGCGTGCCAGCAGTATGGCGGCTTCTACCTCGGGTCGATCGGCGGGCCGGCGGCCGTCCTCGCGGAGGAGAATATCAAGAGCGTCGAGCTGCTCGAGTACCCGGAGCTCGGCATGGAGGCCATCTACCGCATCGAGGTGGAAGACTTCCCCGCGTTCATTCTCGTCGACGACAAGGGGAACGACTTCTTCGCCGATCTCACCTGAACCCACCCAGCGGGCGGGCCGAGAGCTCGGCCCGGCGGCCCCGAGGGGCCCGTCGGCGGAATTCGAGCGTCGGTATCGGTTTTGCACGACAGCACTCCAAACATTGATTTCACGTTCTCTTCACCCATCACGTCGTAGGCTTGGGACCGTGGAGGTACCCGTGCCACACGAGAATCGGTGCACCGTCTCGGGCCGCACCACCGCCTCGCGCGAGCTGCACCGGCGCATCAAACAGCTCGAAGAGGAGTTGCGCGCCCACGACATCGATGAGGGATATGAGTGGCCGGCTCCGGACGACGACCACAGTGTGGCGCGGGCGGAGTCCGCCGACAAGTCGTAGGCGCACCCAACACACGACGTTGCCCAACGCCCGGTCCGCGAGGGCGTTTTCGTTGGGGCGCGCTCGGCCGAGAATGCAACGCGATCCGTAAGCTGCGAGGTACGTGATGACCCTGAGCGTGAAGGCCCTCGCCACCGTCGGCGCGGTACTCGTGGGTGGAACCTTGCTCCTGGTGGCCGTCGCCAATCTGACCTTCCCGGGATATGGAGACGCGCTTCTGCAGGTGGCGGCCTCGCTGTATCCCGGCTATCACGGTCCCGCTGGGTTTGGGTCGGTGTTGATCGTGGCCCTGTACGGCGCGGTCGATGGTGTCGTCGGAGGTGCTGTGATCGCCCTGATCTACAACGCCATGATGCGGCGCGCATTGCCCAAGGGAGAACGCTTCGCAGCGTGACAGTGTGCTGAGCGCGGCGGGTCCCCGGCGCAGGGCGCGGTGCCCGGTGATGATCGCAGTACTTCGTCACGGCCTGTGATCGTCAGCCCGCAGCGGGCGGGATGACAGCCCTGGGCCTTCCAGCCTCCCCGTAGTAGCCTTCACCAAGAGGGGAGTCGTCCCAGGCACCTGGGAGCATGCCATGCTGGAATCCATTCGTCAGTTCTTCGACAGGAACCTCGCGCCGGCGCCCGAGCCCCAGACGGTCGACACGCCTGACAGCCGGCGCCTCGCCCTCGCCGCATGCG
This sequence comes from Gemmatimonadota bacterium, assembly GCA_039584325.1. Classification (GTDB taxonomy): domain Bacteria; phylum Gemmatimonadota; class Gemmatimonadetes; order Gemmatimonadales; family GWC2-71-9; genus JAOTVV01. The sequence continues at coordinate 126,920 of JBDGYA010000003.1, read as the reverse complement.
CACTGTTGCTCGAGCTCGCGCACGCCGACGACGAGTTCTCCGAGGAGGAGCGGCACCACATCGAGGAGACCCTCCAACGGCATTTCGGGTTACCGCCGGAGGAAGCCGACGAGCTGATCCGGCTCGCGGACGAGGAGCGCCAGCGCTCGATCGATCTCTACCAATTCACGTCGCTCATCACTCGGAACTACGACGAGGGGCAGCGTATGGTCCTTGCAGAGGTCATGTGGCGGCTCGTCTATGCGGACGGCGAGCTTGCTGCTCACGAGTCGTACCTGCTGCGCAGACTCTCCTCACTGCTCGAACTCAGGCCAGGATACCTCGCTCAGGCGCGTGCGCGAGCACTAGAGGGGCCGACCGGTCCACATGACTGATCTCGGGACGCGGTTCCTGGAGCATGTCCGGTCCGCCGGGCTGTTCCCGATGCCGGGTCGGGCCGTGCTCGCCGTGAGTGGAGGCGCCGACTCGGTTGCGCTGCTCGATCTGGTTGCGGAACACCACCGGCAGCTCGGGCTCGAGCCGTCCGTCGGGCACGTGAACCACGGTATTCGCGCTGACAGTGACGTCATCGAGGACCAGGCTCGCGCTCTTGCGGACCGGTATGGGCTGCCATGGCAGTGTGCCCGCCTCGAGCTCGGGCCCGATGCCTCCGAGACGGTCGCACGCCGGGCCCGATACGCGGCCCTTCGGGCTATGCAGTGTGAGGCGGGTGCGGTGTACCTCCTGACCGGCCACCACGCCGACGATCAGGTGGAGACGGTGCTCTTTCGTGTGCTTCGTGGTTCAGGCGTGGCGGGGCTTGGCGGTGTCGCGCCTGTGGGCCCCGGTGGTCTGGTCCGTCCCCTGCTGCCGTTCACGCGCGCCGAGCTCGAGGCGTGGGTGCACACCCGGGGGCTCCCGATCGACGACGACCCGTCCAATCGAGACACCCGTCACGATCGGTCGTGGCTGCGTACCGAACTGCTGCCCATGCTCCGAGCCCGCCTTGGCGCTGACCTGGATGAGCGGTTCCTGGCACTGGCGTCGGACGCCGCTCGCAACCGACACGCCTGGAGTCTGGCGCTCGAGGCATGTCCCGGTCTGGTAGTGGCGCGTGAAGCTGCAGCGATCGAGGTTGCCCGGGTCGCGCTCGGACGGTATCATAAAGTGTTGTCAGAGGCGCTCTTGCGGGCTTCGGCGCGCGAACTGGGGTGCCGGATTGGCCCCCGGCGCGCGGCCCGGCTGCTGCGCTTCGCCGCCGAAGGGCAGAGCGGTAAGGCGATGGAGCTCGGCGGCGGCTGGCTGGCGGAGCTGACCTTCGACCGAGTGCGGATCCACCGGCCCGACCCGCCGCCCACTGCCGCCGGTGCCGTTCGGCTCAGCGGATCGAGCGGGCAACTGCGCTTCGGATCCTGGGCCTTCAGCTGGCGGCCCGACCCCGCGGGTGCCATCGAGCGCCGCGGGGCGGCCACGTGGGTAGTGCCGGGTGAGCTGGCGCTGCGTTCCTGGCGTCCCGGTGACCGCATGCTCCCGCTCGGCGGGGCAGGACGTCGGAAGGTGCGGCGGCTCTTCATGGAGGCGCGGGTTCCGATGTACGAGCGTCGGCGGTACCCGCTGGTCGTACGGGACGACCAGATCGTGTGGGTGCCCGGCGTCTGCCGATCTGCGGGTGCGGTGCCGACTCCGGGTGACCAAGCGGTCCGGATCGAGGCCCGGCAGCTCGCTCTCGGTGGCGGGCGGAACTCGGGCCGCCGGACCGCATATTAGGATGCGGTTGGCGGGTAGTGGGGTGACGGGAAACTCAGTGGAGAATGCAGGCATAGATGGCTGACGGAAAACCGCCCACCAACAACAAGTTCAAGTGGTCTGGACTGAGCCGGAACCTCGTGTTCTGGCTGTTGATCATTCTGATCCCGATCGTGTTTTACCAGCTCATCGGTGGCACGCGGGAGTCGGCGGAGGAGATCTCGTACACGAGCTTCCAGAACTACCTCGAGCGCGACGTGATTGCAGAGGTCGAGGTGACGAGCGGGAAGTTCGTGGAGGGAGAGTTCAAGCGTCCCGTTACCCTGAACGGGCGCGAAGTCGAGCGCTTCTCGGTCATCCTCCCGATTCAGGATTCCGAGCTCTTCCTGCAACGGCTGGAGGAGCGGAACGTGCCGATCTCGGCAAAGGAGCCGAAGACCGGCTTCGGGACGCTGCTCATCAACCTGCTCCCCTGGTTCATCCTGATCGGGCTGTGGGTGTTCTTCTTCCGGCAGGTGCAACAGGGTGGTAACCGCGCGTTCGCCTTTGGAAAGTCGAAGGCCAAGCTGCTGACGGGCGACACACCGAAAGTGACGTTCCAGGATGTCGCCGGCTGCGACGAAGCGAAAGTCGAGCTGGAGGAGATCATCGAGTTCCTGCGGGATCCCCAGCGGTTCCAGCGCCTGGGGGGCCGACTGCCCAAGGGCGTGCTGCTCGTCGGACCACCCGGCACGGGCAAGACGCTGCTGGCACGAGCCGTCGCGGGTGAAGCCGCCCGGCCGTTCTTCTCGATGTCGGGTTCCGACTTCGTCGAGATGTTCGTGGGTGTGGGTGCGTCCCGGGTGCGCGATCTGTTTGAGCAGGGGAAAGCCCATGCCCCCTGTCTGATCTTCATCGACGAGATCGATGCCGTTGGGCGGCACCGTGGTGCAGGGCTGGGCGGAGGACACGACGAGCGGGAGCAGACGCTCAACCAGCTCCTGGTCGAAATGGATGGCTTTGAGTCGAACGAAGGGGTCATCCTCATCGCCGCGACGAACCGGCCGGACGTGCTGGACCCAGCGCTATTGCGTCCGGGCCGCTTCGATCGGCAGATCGTCGTGGACATGCCGGACGTGCGCGGCCGCGAGATGATCCTGAAAGTGCATGCACGCAAGATTCCGCTGTCGGACGACGTGGGCCTCGAGGTCATTGCCCGGGCGACACCCGGGCTCGCGGGGGCCGACCTCGCCAACATCGTGAACGAGGCCGCGCTCCTCGCCGCCCGGCGTTCGAAGAGCAGTGTCGAGATGATCGACATCGAGGATGCCAAGGACAAGGTCATGCTCGGGGTCGAGCGCAAGAGCCTCGTGCTGTCAGACGAGGAGCGCAAGCTTACCGCGTACCACGAGGCCGGGCACGCACTGGTGAGCGTACGGGTGCCGGGTCTCGATCCGGTGCACAAGGTGACGATCGTGCCGCGCGGACGGGCACTGGGCATCACGTTCTCGCTGCCGGAAGAGGATCGGCACAACTACACCAAGGAGTACATCCACGGCCGCCTGGCAATGGCGTACGGTGGCCGCGTTGCCGAGGAACTCATCTTCGGTCCCGAGAAGGTCACCACCGGCGCCGCGCAGGACATCGAGCAGGCGACCGAAATGGCGCGGCGCATGGTCACCCAGTTCGGTATGAGCGAGGCCGTCGGACCCGTGGCCGTGGGTGACCGGGAGCAGCAGATATTCATCGGCCGCGAGATCGCTCAGCGTCGGGAGATCTCGGATAGCACCGCCGAGATCGTCGACGGGGAGGTCAAGCGCATTCTCGACGAAGCGTTTCAGCGTGCGCGGGACATTCTCAAAAGGGACATGGACACGCTGCACCGTATGGCGGAGGCCCTGCTCGAGCGCGAGACACTCGACCGGGGCGAGGTGGCTCTGCTCGCGAGGGGGGAATCCCTGCCGCCGCCAACGACACCGGCGGTTGGGCCGACGACCGAGAAGGTCGGATCCACCGAGCGCGCAACGGACCCGGTATCCGGGCGACCGGTGCTGGGCACGCCACCGGCAGAGCCAGCGGGAGCGTGAACGCTCTCCGGATCGCATCGCTTGGTCCCAAAGCTCTCGCCGAGGCGCTCGTGGAGCGGGGGTATCCCTCGGCTCAGGCGGGCGTCACCGCGGGTGGCGTCCGCCACGTCACGTTGTTTCTCGACGACGTGGAGTCCTCCAATCGTGACAGTGTGCTCGCCGAGGCTTCCAGCCGAGGCATTGACTGCGTCACGGGTCCCGGGTGGGTACTCCTTGCCGGTGGCCTGAGTGCGCTCGCCGGCCTTGCGCGACCTGAGGCCTCTCCGCTGCCACTCGCTCTCTCGGAGGCGATTACCTCCACACTCGGCGATCCCCCCGGCGAGTGGGCGATGGCACGGGGAACGGTGTCGCTGGACCGGCCGCGAATCGTCGGGATCCTCAATGTGACACCCGACTCGTTTAGCGACGGCGGCCGCTTCCTGGATCCAGGCGACGCGCTGCGTCGCGCGGAGGAGCTTGTGGCCGCGGGCGTCGACCTGCTCGACATAGGCGCGGAGTCCACCCGACCCGGCCGGCCCGAGCCGATCGGAGCCGAAGAGGAGTGGCGGCGGCTCGAGCCGGTGTTAGGCGCCCTCGTCGATCGGCTGCCCGACATGCCCGTCACTGTGGACACGGTCAGGGCGGTGACCGCCCGTCGTGCGCTCGAATGCGGAGCCTGGGCGATCAACGATGTCTCGGGGCTGCGCCTCGACCCGGACCTGGCAAGTGTGTGCGCCGAATACGATGCCGGCCTGATCCTCATGCACTCCAGGGGCGACATCGCCGAGATGGCAGCGTACGATTACGCGCAGTACGGCCACGTGGCCGGAACGGTCGTCGGGGAGCTCCGGGCCGCCCTGCAACTAGCGGTGGAGCGGGGCGTCCGCCGCGAGCGGCTCGTGCTGGATCCCGGGATCGGGTTCGCCAAGACTCCTGAGCACAACCTGGCATTGTTGCGCGATATCGGCACGGTGGCGGGGCTGGGATACCCCGTGATGGTCGGGCCCTCGCGCAAGCGGTTTCTCGGTGTGGTGACCGGCCGAGACGTCGGCGAGCGGGACCAGGCCACGGCGGCCGCGTGTGTCGTCGCCTATCTTGGAGGAGCGAGCTTCTTCCGGGTCCACGCGGTGGGCCCGACCCGGGATGCACTCGCCGTGGCCCAAGCCGTGCGGAGCGCGTAATGCCGTTCGAGCAGCTCAGGTTGCTGATCCCCGACTGGTACGATGTGCTGGAGATCCTCATCGTGGCATGGGTGATCTACCGCCTGCTGCTGTTCCTTGCCGGGACCCGCGCGCTGCAGATTCTGGTGGGCATCACGGCACTGGTGCTCGTCTACTTCGCGGCGCTGGTGCTGAAGATGAACGTGATTGCCACGCTGCTCGGAGTGATCTTCACGTACGGCGCCTTTGCCGCGATCGTGGTGTTTCAACCGGAGCTGCGCCACGCTCTCGCGCGGCTAGGGCGATCGCGGATCGTCAGCCTTCTCACAGGGAGCAGCAAGCGCGCGGTCGCCGACGAGGTGGCGGAAGCCGTGGGACGGCTCGCACGCAACGGTACCGGCGCGATCATCGCGGTGGAGCGCGAAGTGTCGCTCGATCCGTATATCGAGAGCGGCAGGGCGATGAGAGCCACGGTCTCGGCGGACCTACTCACCACCATCTTCACGCCGTACTCGCCGCTGCACGATGGCGCCGTCCTGGTGCGGGGAGACCAGATTGTGGGAGCCGGCTGCGTGCTGCCGCTCACGCAGTTCCCGGTCCACGACCGCTCGCTGGGGACCCGCCACCGCGCCGCACTCGGTCTGTCGGAAGAGACGGATGCTGCCGCGATCGTCGTCTCTGAGGAAACGTCGCGCATCTCGGTGGCGGTCCGCGGGCGGCTCCACCGCGGCCTCACACCCGGTCAGGTGCGCGAACACCTGACGGGCGGCGGCGACGAGGTACTTGCGCTGAGCGGTGCCAGTAGTGACGCTTCACCCGCCTAACGCCATCACCTGAAGCCCGCATGCACACACTGGACTCGAGTGCGGCGCCGCCGCCGTATCGCCTCGCGGTCGCGGTCTTCGCCGCCGTATTGACCGGCTACGTCGTCACGCTTGCCCCAACGGTCACCTTCTGGGATGCTGGCGAACTGATCGCGTCGGCCAAGATCCTCGGCATTCCACATCCGCCTGGCACCCCCCTCTTCGTGCTCATGGGCAATGTCTGGGCGAACATCGTGCCGATCGGCGATTTCGCCTATCGCACCAATCTCATGACCGCGATGTTCAGTGCCGGGGCCGCCGCCCTGTTCTTTCTACTCAGCGCCCAGGCGCTCCGCGGCTGGCGCCTCGCCGACGCGCCGGCCGGCGACCGGGTGTTCACCCACGGCGGCGCGGTCGCCGCAGCCATTGCATCCGCCTTCACGTTCACGGTCTGGCAGAACTCCAACGAGACCGAGGTCTACATGGTCTCGGCGCTCTCCATCGCGGCGATCTCATGGCTGGCCTGGCTGTGGCGACGCCATCGGGGCGGAGAGCGTGCACCGCACGTCCTGCTGCTCGTCGTGTACCTCGCGGCGGTCGCACTGGGCAACCACCTGCTCACCCTCCTCGTGGGCCCTGCGCTGCTCGGCTTCATGTGGCACGTGCAGCGGACCGAGCCGCTGCCGAACGACCGCGACCGGGCGATCGAGTGGGCGCAGTGGGCGGTTGTGTTGGGCGTCTGGGCGCTGTTGCTCGGGATCGGGTTGGGCAGCACAGGGCTGCTGGCCATCGGTGGGGCGGTGTTCGTCATTGCGGCGGTCTACGCGGCCTCCGTGGGCGCACTGCCGTTCGCTGCCACCGTGCTGGCGATCGCGCTATTGGGGGCGTCCACCTACCTGTTCCTGCTCCTCCGGGCCAAGGTCGGGCCGGTGATCAACGAGGCGGACCCCTCCAACTGGGAGAGTCTCTGGGCCGTGATTCGCCGGGAGCAATACCCCCCGCGGTCCCCGATTGACAACCCGATCTACACCATGCGGGACCTGAGTGGCATCGAGCGGCTGGGCGCGTTCTTCAGCTGCCTGTTTCGGTTCGTCGATGGGCCGGTACCGCCCGATCAGGTCGGGTATTCCATCCCGACATGCTATACCGTGCGCAGCATTCCGCTCATGTTCCGACAGGCGCAGAACTACTTACAGTACTTCGACTGGCAGTGGGCGAACGGCCTCGCGGCCTTCGAGCCCGTGTTCGCCCGGATCCGGCTCCCCTTCACGCTCGCCTTCATCGCGCTGGGCACCTACGGCGCCAACGTGCTGCGCCAGCGCGATCGGTCGATCTTCTGGCTGCTCCTGCTGCTGTTCCTGACGACTGGGCCAGGCCTGGTCGGTTACATGAACTTCAAGCCGGGCAACTCGCTGGCCTGGGACGTCTTCCCGGCCATGGAGATGCACGAGGTTCGGGAACGGGACTACTTCTTCACCGTATCGTTCCAGATCTGGGGTCTATTCGTCGGGATGGGGCTCGCCGGCTTGTACGTCCGCGTCCGCGAGCGGGTCCAGCGTCCCGTGGCAGGTGCTGTGCTGGCCGTCGCGGTGCTGCCGCTGGCGCTCAACTTCGCGGCGGCCTCGCGCGCGCACGGACCGGAGCGCCGGCTGGCACAAGAGTTTGCGTACAGCCTGCTGCAGTCGGCGGAGCCGTACGGCATCGTGTTCACGAACGGGGACAACGATACCTTCCCGTTGTGGTATCTCCAGGAAGTGGAGGGGGTGCGGCAGGACGTCTCCGTCGTCAACCTCTCGCTGGGCAACACCGACTGGTACATCCGGCAACTGCGCGACAACCCGGTGCGTCCGTTCGATCCCGAGGAGGCGCCGTGGTACGCGGATCTGGCACCCGGCACACCACCCGGTCCGCTCCACTCGTTGACCGACCGGGAGATCGCGGACTTCCAAAGCCTGCTGCTGCCCCGCGAGCTCACGTTCCGGGCCGGACGGGTGTCGGTGACCTACCCGGCGGACTCGCCGTTCTACGTGTATGACATGCTGATCATTCGGCTGCTGCAGGAGAATGTGGGGCGACGACCGGTCTACTTCTCGATGACGGCCGGCACGCAGAATTGGAGCCGCATGGCCGACTACATCACGCAGCAGGGCATGGTGTTCCGGGTGCATGCGGTGGATCCGCCCGACACGACTCGGCTGGAGCCCGGTATCTTCAGCGTCCCAATCGATGTGCCCCGCACCGAATCGCTCGCGTGGGACGTCTACCGCTACGGCGAGTTGCTGGAGGCCGACTCCGTGCAGCTCGATCCCACGAATCGGAACATCGCGATCAACTTGAGCTATCCGCTCTATGGCCTGGGGCTTGCCTACGAGTTGCGCGGTGATACCGTGCGCGCCAGACGCAACGTGGAGACCGCGATCAAGCTCTACTACCTGCCCGAGATCGCCCGGGCGCTGCAAGGGGGGGCGGGTGTGTTCCTTCCAGAGCCCCTGCCGGGCGATACGCCGATCGTACCGTAGCGATCCACGGGCTCGCACCGAACGGGGAGCGCACCGCACGGTGCGCTCCCCGTCTTTTGTTCAAGCCAGGGCCCGGGTACCTTAACAGGCTATGACCCTCGTGGCACTGTCGGAGAACCTGGCGCGGGTCCGCGACCAGATCGCGCAGGTGATTGCGGCTGAGGGTGCCGCCCACGACGTACGGATCGTCGCGGTGACCAAGGGACACGGGCCGGAGACCGCGCGCGCGGCGGTTGCGGTAGGGCTCGCCGACCTCGGTGAGAACCGGGTGCAGGAGGGGCTCGCGAAGGTGGAGGCGCTGCACGGACTCGACGCACGCTGGCACCTCATCGGGCACCTGCAGACGAACAAGGCGAAGTATGTACCCGGCGCGTTTGCCGTGGTGCACTCGGTCGACAGTGCCAGGGTGGCGAAGGCGCTCGGTCGGGCGGTGGAGTGCGGGAGCGCGGGCGCACAGCTCGACGTGCTCCTCCAAGTGAATGTCGCCGGCGAAGAGCAGAAGAGCGGCTGCGCGCCGGAACAGGCGGGCGAGATCGCCGAAGTAGTAGCCGCGCTGCCCCGGCTCACGCTCAGGGGGCTCATGACGATGGCACCATTGACGGACGACGAGCGAGTGCAGCGCCGAACGTTCAGGGCACTGCGCCGGCTCCGGGAGGAGCTTGAGAGACAGGGACTCGCCCTACCGGAGCTGTCGATGGGTATGTCGGGTGATTTCCGGGCGGCCGTAGCCGAGGGAGCGACGCTCCTCCGGCTGGGGACCGTCCTGTTCGGGGAGCGTCCCACATGAACGATCAGACCTTCCGGCTCACGCCGGCGGACATTCGCGCACAACAGTTCCGACGAGTCGCGTTCGGCTACGACCTGGCGGCGGTCGAGGAGTTCCGTACCCGGGTGGCCGACGAGTTCGAGCGCCTGATGCGCGAGCGCGCGGCCCTCGACGAGCGACTGCAGAGCTCGCGGGAACAGATGAAAGCCTACCGGGAGCGCGAGAAGGCGCTCAACGACGCCGTGGTCATGGCGCACCAGGTCCGCGAGGACATCCAACAGACGGCCAAGCGTGACTCCGACGTCATCGTCAAGGAAGCGCGCCAGAAGGCCGACGAGATCCTGCACGAGGCCCGCACTGTCGAGGTGACAATCCGCGGCGACATCGAGGAGGCGCAGCGGCAGTTCATCGCGTACGTCACATCGTTCCGCCACATGCTTGAGCGGCAGCTGGCGCAGATCGACGCACTGGCGGAGCACGAGCGGGACGGTAGCCCACCGGAGTGAGCATGGGCGAGGCGAGCCTGAGGCAGCGGATCGAGCGGGCGGTCACCATCGCTCGGGAGCACACCGCCTGGGAACCCGAGGTGGGCGTAATCCTCGGTACCGGGCTGGGTGGACTCGCTGAGGAGATCGATGTCGAGACGTCGCTCGGGTACGAGCACCTCCCGGGCTTTCCCCTGTCGACGGTCGAGTCCCACGCCGGGCGACTACTGTTCGGTACGCTCGGTGGAAAGCGCGTGGTGGCAATGCAGGGGCGCTTCCACCGGTACGAGGGGTACGGCCTGGACGAGATCACGTTTCCCGTGCGGGTCATGAGGGCCCTGGGCGCGGAGACGCTAGTGGTGTCGAACGCCTGTGGCGGGATGCATCCGCTGTGGAATCCTGGCGAACTCATGCTGATCGCCGACCACATCAACTTCCTCGGCGACAATCCGCTGATCGGGCCAAACGATGACGGGCTCGGACCACGCTTCCCCGACATGTCGGCCGTGTACGATCCGCAGTTCCGGGCCCTGGCCAAGACGGTCGCGCGCGAGTGTCGGCTGACGCTGCGGGAAGGGACGTATGTGGCGGTGACGGGCCCCAACTTGGAGACGGCGGCCGAGTACCGGTTCCTGCGCAGGATTGGGGCGGATGTGGTTGGGATGTCGACGGTCCCGGAAGTCATCGTGGCGGTGCATGGCGGGATGCGTGTGCTCGGGCTCTCGATCATTACCGACGCGTGCCTGCCGGACGCCCTCGAGCCGGCGGACGTGTCGGAGATCATCGCCACTGCGAAAGCGGCCGAACCGAGCTTGACGCGTCTCGTGACCGGTGTGCTGGAGCGCATGGACTGATGGGGTACGAGCCACTCGACCACACGACTCCCGAGCAGTTCGAGCACGAACTACTCGCGCGCTGGCGCGAGGAAGATCTCTTTCGCCGCACCCTCGAGGCGACGACAGACGGCGTGCCCTTCGTGTTCTACGAGGGGCCGCCGACGGCCAACGGGCGGCCGGGGATCCATCACGTCTTCGCCCGGACGATCAAGGACCTGGTGTGTCGCTACCACACCATGCTCGGGCATTCGGTAACCCGCATCGCGGGCTGGGACACGCACGGACTCCCCGTGGAGATCGAGGTTGAGAAGGAACTCGAGATCAGCGGCAAGGCCGACATCGAGCGCCTCGGCGTCGCGGAGTTCAACCTGCGCTGTCGCGAGAGCGTGTTCCAATACAAGTCCGACTGGGAGACGCTTTCGGAGCGGATCGGCTACTGGCTCGACTACAGCCGACCGTATGTCACCTACACCAACGAGTACATCGAGAGCGTGTGGTGGCTGCTCAAGCGGCTGCACGAGCGTGACCGGTTGTACGTCGGGCACAAGGTGCTGCCCTACTGTCCGCGGTGTGGGACGGCGCTCTCGAGTCACGAACTGGCCCAGGGATACGAGACACATCGCAGTCCCTCGATTCACGTCCTGTTTCGGCTCGAGGGCGAGCCGACGCGCTACCTGCTCGTCTGGACAACGACGCCCTGGACGCTGCCCTCCAACGTCGCGGTGGCCGTGCATCCCGATTTGCAGTACGTCGAGCACGACGTCGACGGTCAGCGGGTCATCCTCGAGAAAGGCATCGCGGAGCATCGCGCCTTTCCCGGCGCGACGGGCGGCGCGCCGGTCGCTGCCTTCCCGAAGCTTGGGGAGTTCGCGGGCGCAGAGCTGATCGGTCTGCGCTACCGGCAGCTCCTCGACGCCGTGCCCGTCGATCAGGCGCGAGCCTTTCGCGTCGTGGGTGGTGACTTCGTGACGAGCGAAGAGGGCACGGGACTGGTGCACCTCGCCCCTGCTTTCGGCGCCGACGACTACCAGGCCGGACAGCGCGAGGGCTTGGCCTTCGTGAACCCCGTGGACCCGTCCGGCCGGTTCACGGGCACGGAGTGGCCGGCGATCGAGGGGCGCACGGTGTTCGAGGCGAATCCCGTCATCGCGGAGCGCCTCGAGCGGGAGGGAGGGGTGTTCGGGCGGTATCAGCCCGAGGGCTACGAGCACGCCTATCCCTTCTGCTGGCGCTGTGACTCTCCGCTCATCTACTACGCCCGCGAAAGCTGGTTCGTGCGTACCACGGCGTACCGGGACGAGATGATCGCGATCAACGGGGCCGTCTCATGGACGCCGCCAGAAGTAGGGCAGGGACGCTTCGGCGAGTGGCTGGAGAACAACGTCGATTGGGCGCTCACGCGGGACCGGTATTGGGGAACACCGCTGCCGATCTGGGTGTGCGATGTCGATGCGGCGCATCGGACCGTCGTCGGCTCATATGAGGAGCTGGCGGCGAACTGGGGCCGCGCGCTACCGGCGGATTTCGACCCGCACAAGCCGTTCATCGACGAGTACGTGTTCCCGTGCGACGCGCCCAACTGCGGAGGCACGATGCGCCGGGTGTCGCCGGTGATCGATGCGTGGTTCGATTCAGGAGCGATGCCGTACGCGCAGTGGCACTACCCCTTCGAGAACGTCGAGGAGTTCGACCGTCACTTTCCTGCCGACTTCATATGCGAAGGGCTGGACCAGACGAGAGGGTGGTTCTACTCCCTGCTCGCCATCGCGGCCGGCGTGTCGGACAGCCCGGCGTACCGTCATGTCGTGGTCAACGGCCTCGTGCTCGACACGGACGGGCGCAAGATGTCGAAGCGGGTCGGCAATGTGGTGAATCCGTGGGACGCGGTTGCGGAATTCGGGGCCGATTCGGTCCGCCTCTATCTCCTGGCGTCCAGTCAGGTGTGGTTGCCCAAGCGTTTCGACCCGCAAGCGATTCGGGAGGTGGCGTCCGGCTTCCTCAATCGGCTGCGCAATACGTACGGCTTCTTCGCGCTGTATGCCGAGGCGTGGAAGCCTGACCAGGCACCAGCCCCGGCGGCCCGACCGTTGGTCGATCGCTGGCTGCTGAGCCGGCTCGATGGGGTCGTGGCTGCCGTGCGCGCCGCGTGGGACGGGTACGACGTGACCGCAGGCGTGCGCGCGATCACCGACTTCTGCGACAACGACCTGTCTAATTGGTACGTCCGGGTGAACCGGCGTCGGTTCTGGGCGCCCGAGGCCGAGGCGGACCCTGCGGCTGTGGCCACGCTGGCCGAGGCGCTGACGACGGCGGCGCGGATGCTCGCGCCCGCCGCGCCGTTCACGAGCGACGCCATTCACCGGCGGCTCGCCGGGACCTCGGTGCACCTGGCGCCATTCCCGGACCGACGGCAGGCGATGGACGCGTCGCTGGATCGCGCGATGGACACCGTCCGCCGGTTGGCGACGTTGGCGCGCGCGGCTCGAGAAACGGCCGGCCTCCGGGTGCGGCAGCCGCTCGCGCGGATGCGAGTGGCCGTGCCGGCGGTGGTGCGGGGGAGTGCCTTCGATGCATTCCTCGATATCCTGCGGAGCGAGGTGAACGTCCGCGACGTTTCGGTGGTCTCGTCGGACGAGGAGCTTGTGCGGCTCAGGGCGAAGCCGAACTTCCGGTCGCTCGGCAAGCGCTACGGCAAGGACACCCCTGAGGCCGCGCGGCGGACGGGGGCTCTGAGCGCAGAGCAGCTGCGCGCGCTCGAGGACGGTCAGGCGGTGACGCTGACGGTCGACGGGCGGGCATTTGGGTACGAGCCGGAGGACGTCGTCGTCGAGCGCGAGGTGACGACTGACTGGCTCGTGCATTCCGACGGCCCGTACGTCGTCGCGCTCGATCCGGCGGTAACCGCCGAGCTGCGGCAGGAGGGACTGGCGCGGGAGCTGATCAATCGTGTCCAGAGACTACGAAAAGACGCCGGATACGATTACAATACGCGGATTGAGTTGAGCGTGTCTGGCGCGGATGACGTGCTCCGGGCCGTGGAGGCGTTCAGCGAAGTGATTGGCGGAGAGACGCTGGCCCGACGGCTTGAGGTGGGCGGCGAGCTCGCCAAGCCCGACGGCCGAGAGGCGGTCCACATTGACGGTCGTGCGGCCGTGATCGCAGTGAAGCGAGCGGCGCACGGGGTAACCTAAGTAGGTTGAAAGACGGACTCATGAAGAAGAGACAGCTGGCCCACCTTGAGAAGCGACTCCTGGAAGAGCGGAATCGCGTCATGAAAGAGCTGGGCAATTACGATGAGCAGTTTAGCGGCACGCTGCAGGCGTCAGACGGCGATCTCTCGTCGTATTCGTTTCACATGGCCGACCAGGGCACCGATGCGATGGAGCGGGAGAAACAGTTCCTGTTTGCCTCGAAAGAGGGTCGCTATCTCTGGCATGTGAACGAAGCCCTGCGCCGCCTCTACGGCAAGCCCGGAGAGTTCGGCACGTGCCACGAGTGCGGGGACGAGATCAACTTCGAGCGGCTCGATGCCCTCCCCCATGCGAGGCTGTGCATCAAGTGTAAGGCCAAGGAAGAGGATGCCAAGCGGGATTAGGCGACCAGTCTTCTGGTGGGTCGCTGCCGCAGTCGTCTTGGCGGATTTTGTCACCAAGCTGCTGGCTGTTGCCCGACTGAGCGACGGTTCGGTCCGGCTGATTGGCGACTGGCTGCTCTTCCGGCTGGTGTACAACCCCGGTGCGGCGTTCGGGATCGACGTGGGCGTGCACTCGCGCTGGGTCTTCATGGGGCTCGCCATCGTCGCGCTGGTCGTGCTCGGCTCCATGGTTCGGCATACCCATCCCTCGCAATGGTTCCGCCTGACCGCGCTCGGGCTGGTCTGCGGCGGCGCGGTCGGCAACCTCATCGACCGCGTCCGCAGCGCGCGGGGCGTGGTCGACTTCATCGACGTCTACGTCGGCTCGCTGCACTGGCCGACCTTCAATGTGGCGGACATGGGTGTGAGCTGTGGGGCCATCGCGCTTGCCGCTGTCCTGTGGCAAGAGGGTCGGACCACCCAGGAGGAGCGCGGCTCGAGTGAACGGGCCGACCCCGCTGAAGCCTGACCGCGAACCCGCTCGGGTCATCGAGTTCTCCGTCGTCACGCCCACCACCGAGCGCCTCGACCGCTTTCTCGCAGACCAGCTCGCACTGTCCCGTACGCAGGCCGCCCGGCTCATCGCCGCCGCTGCCGTGGCCGTCAACGGTGAGGCAGTGCGTGCTTCCCGTCGGCTCGAGCGCGGCGATCGCGTCAGGGTCGCGATTCCCGCTACGGAGGCTCCCCGCCATCTCGTGCCGCGGGCACGCGACCTCACGATCGTGTTCGAGGACACAGCGCTCCTGATACTGGACAAGCCAGCAGGCCTGGTCGTGCATCCGGCTCCGGGGCACTGGGACGACACGCTCCTCAACGCACTGGTTGCACGTGGCACATCGCTCTCCTCTGGCGGTGCGGGCCGGCCCGGCATCGTGCACCGGCTCGACAAGGACACGTCCGGACTCCTCGTGGTGGCGAAGACCGACGAAGCGCACCGGGCACTCACACGGGCAATTGGGCGCCGGGAGATCGAGCGCCGATACGCAGCGCTCGTGTGGGGACACGTCGAAGAGACCTTCGTGGTGGACGAGCCCATCGCTCGCCATCCGCGGGACCGGAAGCGGATGACCGTGCTCTCCACCGGCCGGTCGGCCCGGACCCGCGTGACCCGGGTGGCGCGGTTTGCGACTTGCGATCTGCTCCGCGCGTCGCTTGTCACCGGCCGCACTCACCAGATCCGCGTGCACCTCGCACATGTCGGCCATCCAATCGTGGGCGACGGCACCTACGCATACGGTGGGGCCCGCCGACTCACGGGCGTTCAGCGACCGGTGGCCGATGCCGTCGAGCGCCGCGCCGGACGCCAGGCGCTGCATGCAGCCGAGCTCCGTTTGCGTCATCCAGTGAGTGGAGAACCCCTGGTGCTGCGCTCCGAGTGGCCGGAGGATCTCCGGGCCGCGCTGGCGGAGGCCGCTGACGATCCCACATTGGTTGATCGGGAGCATCCACTCCAATACCTTGGCTTCTTCGAGGTGCCATGAACGCGTCGCCGCAGCGCGGCGTGGGCGGCCGAGGGAGCTCAGGGAGCGTCGTGGCGCCGGGTCGCGAGATCACCCTTACCGGTACGTGAACCGCGATGGCCGCGACCAGTCTCACTGACATCGACCGCGAGAGCCTGCTGGCTCTGGCGCAGCGGATCGACGATCGGGACGCCGGCGCCCAGAACAACCTGGGCGTCGTGTTCTATCGCCGCGGGTTGGTGGAGGAGGCGATTGCCCGGTTCAACCGGGCGCTGGAGCTGGATCCTCGGCTCGCAGTGGCTCGGCGGAATCTCGAGATCGCGTACGAAGAGAGCGGACACTACGATCGCCAGATCACGATCTTCACGGAGCGGCTGCGCCGGAATCCGGACGAGGCGACGGCGCGGCACGAACTGGCCCGCGTGTACCATGCCCTCGGGCGCTACGACGCCGCCGTGGAGGAGCTGCAGGCACTCCTGGCCCAGAGCGGATCCGAGGCCGACGTCCTTATCGATCTCGGGCTGGCGGAGCGGGCGAGGGATCGCACTCGGTCCGCCCACGAGTGGCTCACGCGCGCGTGCGGCGTGGCGCCCGAGAGCCCCGCGGCCCACCGCCATCTCGGCCGTCTGCTGCATGAGGCGGGACGGGCCGAGGAGGCCCACGAGCACCTGCAGCGAGCGATCGAGCTGGATCCGGAGGATGCCGCGGTCCACGGCGAGCTCGCGTTCGTCCTCGGTGACCTCGGCCGTCACGACGAGGCACGGCAAGCCACACGCACGTCGCTGAGCCTCGCTTCTCCGACAGGCCGCCCGTCGGCACTCCTGTCGCTGGAGGAAAGCGAGCCAGACACCGCGGGCGTCGTGCCCGAGCCGGAGCCCCCCAAGCCGGCTGCCCTCGCGCACTACAACCTCGGCCTCGCGTTCCGCCGCCGCGGTCTGTATCCGGAGGCGCTGCGGGAGTTCGGGTTGGCGCTGGAGGAGGGCGACGACCGTGAGCTGGTTGGACCGGCGATGGCGCTGACCCACCTCCTGCGGGGCGATCTGGATGCGGCGGCAGAGCTCTACGAACGGCTGGTCGTCGAGCAGCCGACTCAGGCTGCCTTGTGGAATGAGCGCGGCATCGTCCAACATCAGTTGGGACGGTTCAGTGATGCACTCGCCGCGTACCGGCAGGCGGCAGTGCTGGATGCAGGTCACGTCTATGCGCGCAATAACTGCGGCGTCGCGCTGGCACACCTCGCCAGGCTCGGTGAGGCGCTCGACGCGTTCGGGGAAGCCATCGAAGCCGGTCCCGATGCCGTGTTGCCCAGGCTCAATCTCGGACTTCTCCTGCTGAAACGGCGGCGCTGGGACTATGCGATCGAGGGGTTCCGGTGGGTCGTGGATCGGTATCCCGAGGACGCCCGAGGCTGGAACGGGGTGGGCTTGGTGCTCACCGAGCTGGGCCGGCACGCCGACGCACGGAACGCGTTTGCGAAGGCCGTCGAGGCCGAGCCAGACCTGGCGGAGGCGCATTACGGCCTGAGCTTCGCCCTGTCGCGGCTGGGCCTGTACGACGATGCCCTTCGAGAGGTGACACGGGCGCAGGGGATCGATCCCTACTACCTGCCTGGGCGCTTCCACCTCGGCATCGACCTCATGGGCGAGCTGCCGGACCTGCGCCTCACCCCGGAGATGTCTGCCGACGTGACCACGGGGCTGGCCCGGGAGGGGTTCGCGTTTCAGTCCGGGCAGCTCCAGGACATCTTTCGCCGTCTGATGGCGGGTCCCGCGGAGGAGCCGCGGGAGGATGCTGCTGACTGGGTGGAGCTGCGGTGGCGGGCCGAGTCGGGGGATTTCGAGGGTGCGGTGGCATCGGTCGGGCGCGCCATCGAGGAGGGTGCGGATGCCGCAGAGGCGAACGCAGTGCTCGCCCAGCTGTACGCCGACCGGGGACTACCGGGCGAGGCGCTCGAGCGGTACCGCGCGGCCCGCACCGCGGCGCCGCGCCGGCTCGATCTCATCCTTGGGGAGATCCGGCAACTGCTGGCGCTTGGGCAGCCTGCGGCAGCGCTCGGCGAGGCGGTCTCAGCCGTGGCGGAGTATCCAGGCGAGGCGGACGCTCTAGCGACGCTTGCGGAGGTTCGGCTGGCTGCCGGAGACCTGGAGCACGCGGCCGAGGCGGTTCGGGCCGCCCGGGAACGCGACCCCGGTCGCGCGGATCTTCTGAAGCTCGAGGGCGATGTAGCACTCGCGAGCGGCGACATCGATGGGGCGATCCGCGCATTCCGAGGCGCCACTGATCAGGCACCGGGCTTTCTCAATGCCTGGCTGGCGCTGGGCGCAGCGTGTGAACGGCAGGGCGACGACGGTCAGGCCGAGACGGCGTATCGAGCGGCCCTCGAGGCCGATCCTCGGTCGGCCCCGGCGATGCTCGCTCTGGCGGAGACTCGGCGGCGCCAGGGCGACTGCGGCGGGGCGGTGAACCTGTTGGTGGAGCACCTCGAGCACGTGCCCTCAGACCTCGCCGCGCTCTCGGCCCTTGGGAGGGCGCTGCTCGACGACGGGCGCACCGAGCAGGCGCTTCAGGCGTTCGATCGATTGCTGGCGTACGATCCCGACAATCTCGCCGCGCTCTTCCTTGCCGCCGTGGCGGATGCGCGCCTGCAGCGCTTCCGGCGCGCCGTGCGGCGATGGGACCGCGTGATCAAGCTCGACCCCGACGGTCCCTTCGCCGCCAGGGCTCGGAGCCTGGCCGAGACCGCAGTTGACCTGCAACATCTGTTTCCGTCCGCCGAGGGTTGACGCATGCCGATCGAAGGACCGCTCAAGGAACTCGGGATTCACGACGTCTTTCAGCTGCTGGACCTCGGCAGGGAAACCGGCGTGCTGACGGTCACCTCACGCATCCGGCAGAACCGAGGGACAGTGTATTTCGAAGAGGGCTCGGTGGTGCATGCCGTGATCGGGTCGAACCCGCACCGCCTCGGCGACGTGCTGCTGCGGGCGGGGAAGATCACCGAGGCGGATCTCCAGCGTGCCCGCGGCATGCAGCACCGCGGAGACGTCAGGCGGCTCGGCGAGATCCTGGTCGATATCGGCTCGCTGACTCGGGGGGAGCTGGAGCGCTCAGTCAGGCAGCAGATCGCCGAAGTCGTCTTCGAGATCATGAACTGGCGTGAGGGCTACTTCTCGTTCACAGAGGGACCGCTCGACCGCCTTCCGGTCGAGGCGACGGTCCGGTTGCCCGGTGGCTCGCTCCTGCTCGAGGCGGCGCGCCGCATCGATGAGTGGTCGCGGATCGCCACCCGGATCCCGCACCTCGGGTTGGTGCCGGCGCTGGCGCCTCCGCAGAGCGCCGAACAGGGGCGGGTGGAGTTGTTACCGGTCGAGTGGGAGATCCTCGCAGCGGTAGATTGTGAGCGCGATCTGCGGGAGATCAGCCGGTTGCTGCACCGGTCGGAGTTCGACGTGTCCCGAGCCGTGTTCGGGCTGGAGAGCGCCGGTGTGCTGGTGCTCGCGGAGCCGATCCAAACGAGTCCATCAGGAGACGCCGAGGGCGCCAGCCTCGAGGGCCTGCTCGGGCAGGTCGACCAGGCCATTGATGACGAAGATCTCGATGCCGCGCAGCATTGGGCCGATCACGCGCGAGCGCGCTTTCCCGACGAGGCGGCCGTGGCGATCCTTCACGGCCGGCT
Organism: Gemmatimonadota bacterium; assembly: GCA_039584325.1. Classification (GTDB taxonomy): domain Bacteria; phylum Gemmatimonadota; class Gemmatimonadetes; order Gemmatimonadales; family GWC2-71-9; genus JAOTVV01. Next base: position 107,811 of record JBDGYA010000003.1, on the reverse strand, counting down.
GGCGCTGCGCAAGGGCGACGCGATGGCTGCAGAACACGAGTTCCGTAAGACCCTGCGGCTGGACCCTCTCATGGCGCCCGCCCACCTCCTGCTGGGCGATGCGTTGGCTCGCCAGGGGCGGCTTGGGGAGGCCACGGAGTGGTGGGAACGCTGGCTCACTGTGTCGAGTCAGGTGGACGAAGACTCCGAGGACACGGCGCGCGTCAGGGAGGCCATACGCGCGGCGCAAACGCTGAGTACGTTCCTCAGACCGCATCTATGACCGACGAACTCAGCACGCTGGCTGACGAATACCTGCGGAGCCCTCGCAGTCTCGCGTTCCTCGACCTCGGCGAGCGCCTGAGGACGGAGGGGCGCCTGGAGGCCGCGGTGCGTGTGACGCTAGCGGGCCTCGAGCACTATCCGACGCTGTCAGCCGCGCACGACCTGTATGCCCGGATCCTCGTCGACATCGGCGACCTCGACCGGGCGCGCGGGATCTGGCTCCGCCTGCTGGAGCGGGACCCGCGGCACGCCGGTGCGTTGAAGGGATTGGGGTGTCTGGACTACTGGAGCGGGGACTTCGACGGCGCCCTCGATCATCTCGAGCTTGCGCTGTCGGCGGATCCGACCAATCGCAGCGTCGTCCAGGCGCTGATGCTGGTCCGTGACGCAGCGGACACGGCGGATCTCGATGCGGAGACCGGCGCCAGCTCTGGTCAGCACGTCTTCCGAGGTCTCGATGGCGCGGGGCGCGGCATGTTGCTGGCGGACCGGCGCGGGCGAACGCTCGGCGGGCGGCTCGAGACCCCCGACCGGGGAGACGCGTCCGAGGAAGCTGCGGCCTATCTCGCCGCTGCCGCCCGGGAAGCCGCCCGCACGGCCCGGATGCTCGACCTCGGTGCGTGGGAGTGGCTCACCGTCGAGGCGGGAGCGGCCAACCTGCACGTGAGTGCCCCCGACGAGCGTAGCCTGTTGTTGGTCACTCGCGATCGCAGCGTGCCGGCCGGCCGGCTGGCCCGCTTGGCGGAGCGGGCGGCAGAGGCTGCACGGGCCTGGCTCGAGGGGCAGCAGTTGTGAGCGACCGGTTCGGGGAGGCACTGGACCGCATCACCCGCGTGGGAGGAGTGCTCGGTGCCCTCCTCGTCAGTGCGGAGGATGGGCTCATCGTCTCCGACGCACTGATGGAGGGCGTGCGGGGGCCGGCCGTCGCGGCGCTGGCGGCCAGCCTGGCCCGGCGGTGTGGGCTCGTGGCGGGTGCCGCCGACGTGGGGGTGATACGCTTCCTCCACCTGCAGGGGACGGACGGTATCCTGACGATCGTGCCAGCCCGCGAAGGCACACTTCTGGTGTCCGTGGGATCCAGCGAGATGAACGTGGGACTCGCGCGGCTCGAGATGCTGCGGGCCGTCGAAGTGGCGCCGTGAGCGCGACGCGGGTGGTCGAGGAATGGACGCTCGAGCCGCTCGAGCATTTCGTGACGGAGTCCGGCGCGCGACTGACCTTGCTGATGACGCCCGCCGGTCAGGTCCTGGCCCAGCACGGGTTCACGCGTGCGGTGGATGTGATGGCGGCGGCCGCGCTGGGCGCGGCGGTGTTCTCGTCGTCTGGGGAGATTGCCTACTTACTCGGGGACACCGAATTCGCGACGGTGCACCATGGAGGGGCACGGCACGGCATCTTCCTCGGCGGGTTCACCATGCCGCACGGGCGCCTGCTGGCGCTGGTCGTCTACGGTGACGATACGACCATCGGGCTGGTGCAGCTATTCTTCGACGAGCTCGTGCGCGCGCTCGCGGCGGTCGCGCCACGGCAGGAGCGGCAGCGCCCAGTGCTTGCCGCGGACTTCGAGCGTGAACTGAACGACAGTCTGGCCAGTCTCTTCGGACGGTGAGCGAGTGTCGCTAGTCAACTTCACGACCCGCGAAATCACCTGCAAGATCGTCTACTATGGCCCCGGACGGTCAGGCAAGACGACGAACCTCCAGTACATCTATGGGCGGGTGCCCCACGATCGGCGGGGGCGGATGGTCTCCCTCGCCACGGAGACCGAGCGGACCCTGTTCTTCGACTTCTTGCCCCTCGATCTGGGTAGCATTTCCGGTTTCACCACCCGGTTCCATCTCTACACCGTTCCCGGACAGATTTATTACGACTCCACGAGGAAGCTCGTCCTGCAGGGCGCCGATGGTGTGGTCTTCGTCGCCGACAGCCAGGTGCGGCAGCTCGACGAGAACATCGAGAGTTTGCAGGGACTGCAATCGAATCTCGTCGACATGGGAACGGAAATGCGGTCGATGCCGATGGTGTTTCAGTACAACAAGCAGGACCTGCCCTCGGAGCTGGTCCTCACTCCGGACGAGCTCGACGACGCGCTCAACTTCTGGGCGCTACCGAGCCATTCGTCGGATGCGCTCCGCGGCGTCGGCGTGTTCGAGACATTGCGGGCGATCTCGGAGCGTGTGCTCCGCAAGCTCTCTCAGGAGGCTCCCCGGTGATGGACGAGCTGAACCCGCGGTTCACGTTCGACACCTTCGTTGTGGGTGCCACGAATCGGCTAGCCATTACGGCGGCGCGGACGGTGGGGGAGTCGCCGGGGACCGCCTACAACCCGCTGTTCATCTATGGTGAGACCGGACTGGGCAAGACGCATCTGCTCACGGGCATCGGGCACCACGCGCTCCAGCTCGTCGAGGGCACCGATGTCGAATACATCACGCTGGCCGAGTTCGTCGAGCTCTATCAGGCGGCGGTCGCCGCGGGACAGACCGAGGCGCTGCGCGGGAGGCTGGCGCGGGCCGACATTCTCCTGGTGGACGACGTGCAGTTCCTCACCCACCGCCGCGAGATGCAGGCTGAGCTGCTGCGGATCATCGAGGCGTTGCAGGATGGGAATCGACAGATCGTGCTCACCAGCGACCGTCCGCCGGCGGAGATCCAGGACCTGGACGACCGGTTGCTGTCGCGTTTCGACGGCGGGCTCGTGGTCGACATCGATGCGCCGGACTACGAGACGCGGCTCGCCATCCTCAAGCGGCGCGCTGGCGAGCGGGCGGTGCCCGTGGAAGCGGCCGTTCTCGAGGTGATCGCCAGCGTCCGCGTGCAAAATGTGCGGGAGCTGCTCGGTGTCATGAACCGCGTCGTGGCGTATCAGGCCGTGAGCGAGGTCCCGCTCACGGCCGAGGTGGTGCACCAGCTCCTTTCGGCCGAAGCGCCCGCGGCGCGGCCTGCGGGCCAGCCGGCGCCCCGGAGCGAGGAGGCGGCTGTAGATGAGTTCTCGGACTTCCTCTCGGGCATCAGCGTGACGGTGCAGGAGCAGGTAGAGGCATGGCGAACGCGGGTAACGGACACCGTCAAACGGTGGGCCGGTGACGGGTACCGCACGGCCCGACTGGAGCAGTTGCTGCGACAGGACGTGCCCACGGGTATCGAGCGGGTGATCCGCGAGTACGAGCGTGACATCGACCGCCTTCGCGGGTTTCAGCGGGCCATGGGCCGGGTCGACCCGCATCGCGTCTCCGATCCGGTGTTCTACGATCCGGATCGGATCGAGGAGGCGGATGAGCTGGTGCAGTCGGCGCTTCGCGAGGGCCGGCCGCCGCCCGGTCCGTCCCAGGCGTGGACACTGGAGCAGCTGATCACGGGCGAGTCAAATCGCGTCGCGATGAATGCGGTCACGGCCGTAATCGCCGCGCCGGGAGAGGCCTACAATCCGCTCGTGATCGTCGGCCCGGCGGGTGTCGGAAAGACGCACCTTCTCCACGCGGTCGGCAACGAGCTGGCCGGCGCGCTTGGGGCGAAGGTGGCCTGCCTCTCGGCGCAGGAGTTCGTCGACGAGCTCCTCGATGCCATCGACGGCGACCGCGTCGAGACCTGGCGGAAGCGGTACCGCGGAGCCACGGCGCTGTTGCTCGACGACGTGCACCTGCTGGCGCGCAAGGAGCGGTCGCAAGAGGAACTGTTTCACCTGTATAACCTGCTGTACAACGAGCGGCGGCAACTCGTGTTCACGCTCGTCGCCCGGCCGAACGAGGTGGACGGGCTGGACGCCCGCGTGGTGTCGCGGCTCGAGGCGGGCCTCGTGGCGGAACTGAGCAGTCCCGACGAGGAGATTCGCCGGGGCCTCGTGGCGAGCCGGCTCAAGGCCAAGTACTCCGACGTCGACCACGGGCTCCTGGCATATCTAACGGAGCGGGAGTTCGACTCCGTCCGCGCACTGACCAACAGCATCCAGCGGCTGATCCGTGCCGCGGAGGCGGAGGGCACGGTGCCTACCCTCGCCGGCGCCCGTGCGCTGCTCGAGGGCACGTCACCGCTGGCGCGTGCGTCGCGCGCCGTCCGAACGAGTGGCGCGGTCTCGCTTTCGTCGGTCGCGAGCGTGCACAGTCGGGAGAAGGTCGTCTGGGAGTGGCCGAAACCCGAGCAGCGGGTGATCGAGGAGCTGGCGTAGTGGCTATCAAAGGCAGCCTCAAAGAGGCGTCCCTTGCCGACGTCCTGCAGCTCCTGGCTCTCGGACAGAAGACCGGGTGCCTCACCGTGACGGACCGGACGAACCTCGGGTACATCTACTTCGACCGGGGGCGCATCACCTATGCGTCCATCGTCAACCGGATGGATCGACTCGGCGACATCCTGCTGAAGAGCGGACGGATCAGCCTGGACGCGCTGCAGGCTGGCATCAAGCGGCAATCGGGACAGCGCGATGAGCGGCTGGGGGAGATCCTCGTGCAACAAGGCGCGATCTCCCGGGAAGAGATCGGCCACTTCATGCGGATGCAGATCGAGGAGGCGGTCTACTTCCTGTTCACCTGGAACCAGGGCACGTTCACGTTCGAGAGCGACGTCCAACCGAATGAGCACGACCACCAGGTCAGCATCAATCCTGAGAGCCTGCTCCTCGAGGGTGCCCGCAGGGTGGACGAGTGGAGTCTCATCGAGAAGAAGGTCTCCTCACTGGACCTGATCTTCGAGCTGGAGCGGGAGCGCCTGGGAGGTTCCAACGTGAACCTGACTCCGGAACAGCAGCGTCTCCTTCCGTTGATCAATGGCCAGCGGGACGTCAACCAGCTCGTCGAGGATTCGGGGCTCGTCGAGTTCGACGTCGGCAAGGCGCTGTACGGGCTGATCACGGCCGGCTTCCTGCGCCGGGTCGGTCGTACCCAGTCACCCCGGCCGGTGGTCGGGGGAGAGGCCCGCGCCGACGAGCATCGCAACCTCGGGGTGGCATTCTACAAGACGGGTATGCTCGACGAGGCCACCCGGGAGTTCCATCGGGTCGTTGAGCTGCGGCCGGTCGACGGGTCGTCCTACTTCTACCTCGGGCTCATCGCGTTGCGACAGGGGCATTGGGAAGCGGGTGCCGCATATTTCGGCCAGGCCCTCGAACACGCCGGTCCGCGCGCGACGACGCTTGCCAACCTCGCACTGAGTCTCGAGAAGTCGGGCCGCTACGATGATGCCGAGAACGTCTACTCGGAAGCCGCGGCACTGGCCCCGCAGGACCCCCGCATTCTGACGGGATGGGGCATCGCGGCCCTGCACCGCGGCGACTTCGACGTGGCCGTTGGGCGGCTGGATCAGGCACGGGAGGTGGCGGGCGAGGCGGCGCTCAGTCCCTTGTGGTATTGGGCCCGCTCGCTCGCGTCGGCGGCGCTTGACCGCCTGGATCAGGCGGAGGCGCTGCTGCGACGCGGACTCGAGACGTATTCGCATCATGCGGTACTCACGAATAACCTCGCCGTCGTGCTCGAGATTCGGGGTGAGGTGGACCGCGCGGCCGACATTCTGCAGCAGGCCCTCGGTGAGGAGCACGTGCTGCCGCAGGTCGCGAAGAACATGGGTGACCTCCTGTACCGCGCCGCGCGCTACGACGACGCCTGGGAGGCGTATCAGCGGGCCATCCGCATGCAGCCGACGCTTGGTGACGACGTGTACTTCCGGCTCGGTAACATCGCCTACAAGCGGCAGGACCGTGAACTGGCGACGGAGTACTGGCACCGGGCGCTGGAGCTGAATCCCAGCCACGAGCTGGCCCGCACCAATCTCGATACGGTGAGTGCGCTGTCATGAGGGCGACGGGTACTCGTGACCGGCTGGAGGTCTGTAATGCTTGACGACCGCGATTCGCCCGCCACGTCGTTGCACGCCACCTACGACGAGATTGCTCGTCGGCTGGAGGAGGCTCCGGAGGGTTCTGCCCGGGAGCAGGTCAAGAAAGACATCATCCGGCTGTTCAAGCAGGTCGATCAGACCATCACGGAGCTCGCGTCGCTCAAGGAACGGATCCGAGATCTCGTCGACCGGTACAAACAGCTCACGCTCAGCCAGCAGCGAGATCAGGCACCGCAGTTCACCAGTGCTGCACCCACGGCCCTGCACGCGGATCACATCGGGGCTTCGACCTACATCGAGAAGGGCTGGAGCCTGATCTCCCTGGGCGACTACCCAGGAGCCATCCAGGCCTTGAATCGGGCGCTCGCGCTGTCGCCCGGCGAGGTGCAAGCGGAGTCACTCCTCGGCTGGGCCCAGATGCTCAACGAGGACTTCGACGCCGCGCTCGATACCTTCCAGCAGGTCCTCACGAAGGAGCCGACCAACGCACTGGCCCGCATTAACGTCGGGTACGTCTGCCTCAAGAAGCAATTGTTCGGAGAAGCGATCGAGCATCTCTCGAGGGCGATCCGCCTTGACAACGATCGCAAGGCCACGCTGTACGCCCACTATTACCTCGGGCTGGTGTATCTCGCGCGTGACATGCTAGAGGACGCACAGACCTTCTTTGAGAAGACCCTGAAGCTCGGGCCGAATCTGATCGAGGCATACTACGAGCTCGGCAGGACTTGCTGGTTTCTCGGCGACCGCGAGGGTGCGAAGCAGACGTGGGACGACGGGTACCGGGCGAACAAGTTCAATCCCTGGGGCAAGCGGTGTAAGGAGATGCTCGAGCAGGTCGCCGAGGGGCGGGACCCGCCACGCTAGCGTACGTTGTCCTGTTCGCGCTGCAGGTGTCGTCCCCCAGCGTCGTGTACGTCGGTCATGTGCGCGTCGTCTACTGGGCGGGCTCGGAGAATGCCGCGACACGGCTCGGCGAGATGGCGGCCCGATGGAGCCGGTGGCCGGGCATTCCCGAGCCCACGACCGCCCCCATCCGGCTCATCCTCGCGTCGTCCGAGCGCCAGTTCGACTCCCTGACCGCTGGTCGGATCCCGGAATGGGGTGCCGCCGCAACGTTTCCGGCGACGCGCACGATCATCGTGAAGCCCGGACCGGACTTCCCACGCGTGCTGCGCCACGAACTGGCCCATCTCGCGCTCCACTCGGCAGTGATCCGGGTGCCGCGTTGGTTCGACGAGGGCTACGCGGCCCGTGCGGCGGGTGAGTGGGACCGACTGGAGGCGCTCCGGCTCAATTGGGCGCTGCTGCGTGGGGTCGTACCGTCGCTGAGTGACGTGGACCGGGCTTTGCGGGGAAACCGCTCGGGTGAGGCGGAAGCGTCCTACGCGCTCGCGACCAGCGCGGTCCTGCTGCTCGAGCGGCTGGGAGGCGACCGCGGGCTCGAGCCCCTGATTGGCCAGCTTCGGAAGACCGCCGATTTCGATCTCGCTCTGCGAAGTACCTATCAGATCACGCTCGGCCAGTTCGAGGAACTGTGGCGCAAGGACTTGCGGAAGCGCTACGGCTGGCTGCTCTTTTTCACTTCGTTCACGGTGTTTTGGCTGTTCGTCGGCCTCCTTCTGGTGGCCCTCTGGAGCCGTCGCCGGCTGCGCGACCAGGCCCGGCGTGAGGCCCTCGACGAGGGATGGATCGTACCCGACGACGAGTGGTCATCGCCTGCTTGACGCTCATGGAACCTACGATTAGCCTGAGTGTCTATGACTGAGAGGGTCGGATCGCCGGCGCGGCTGCAGTTCCGCCGCCGGAACGTGGCACTGCTGGGGGCAGCGATTGTATGCTTGGGTGTCGGGTACTGGTTGCTCGCTCTCGGCTCGACAGTGCTGGCTCCGTCGCTCCTGGTCTTGGGCTATTGCGTCCTCTTCCCCTTGGGGTTGGCGCTGTAGAGTCAGTTCGAGGGGCGAATAGCTCAGGGGTCCAGAGCGCCTGCCTTACAAGCAGGAAGTCGGGGGTTCGAATCCCTCTTCGCCCATGCGGAGGTACATCGACACATGCGGAACTCAGGAGGGCGGTAGCCATGCGGCCCACACGGATCGGACAGTCGCAGCGCAACATGCTGCTTGGGGTGTTCACCCTGCTGGCGCTGGGAGCGACCTCGGTGGAGGCGCAGCTGGCCATCCGTCGCTCGGATGAGAAGGTCCTGTTCCTGATACCCAGCCCCGGCGAGGGAGCCGACACGGCGTTCGCCGTCAGTCTCGCTGAGGAAGTGCGCACGGAGCTGCGCAACAAGATGCGCCACAAGCTGCTCGTGTACGAGACCGAGTCAATCTGTGAGGTGCTCGAGCAGTCTGCGTACGCGTGCGACGCGATCCTCACCGCCATGGATGCCGATCGGCTCGCCAGGGCGATGCAGGCGGACGCGTACATCATGGGACAGGTGATTCGGGACGGTACGGTGCCAGTGGCGCATCTCCGAATGGTCGATCTCCGCCGGAGTGGCCTGTCGGGCCGCACGACGGTACGGGGAACGCCCGGTGGTTCGCCCAGCTCATTCGCCGACGCCATCGTCGACACGCTAGACAATCAGGTCAAGGCGGCCGAGCACGCCCGCGAGTGCACGGAGCGGCTCGAGCGCGGCGACTATCGTGATGCCAAGGAGCGTGCCCAACGCGCCTTCCGCATGTACCCGCACCACCCCGCGGCGGCAATGTGCGCGGAGGTGGTGTCGGAGGCGCTGCGAGAGCCTGCGGACAGCCAGATCGTGTACCTCAAGCTGGCCGTCCAGGGGGACTCGCTCCTGCCGCGGGTATGGGAGCGTCTTGGCCGGCTGTACCAGTTGAAGCCGGATACGGTCAGGGCCTTGGAGGCGTTCTCCCGTCAGAGCTTGGTCGACGAGAACAATCGGGACCTGCGTGTAGGGGTCGTGTCGGGCGCACTGGCCACGGGGAACTACGAGGTCGCTCGCCATTTGGCTCAGGACTGGCTGGACCGCAATCCGCTCGATGTCGATATGATGCAGCTCAAGACGCGCGCGTGTGTCGAGGGCGGCATCTGGGATTGCGCCCTCGCAGCGCTGGCGCAGCAGTACGAGACGGACTCCACGCTCGTTGGCGACACGCTCTTCTATCAGCAGATCATCGGTGCTGCGCAGGCCTTGGACGACACCACGGCCCAACTGGAGTGGTCATCGGTCGCCGTCGGGCACGCGCCTGAGAACGTCGGCCTCCTGCGAGCGCACGCTAGCGCGCTCGCAATCGCCGGCATGACGGACTCGGTGGTGAGTGTCTACGAGCACCTCCTGGTGATGGATCCCAGTGATTACCGCAGTGCTTTGGCAGGCGCGCGCATCATGCTCGACGAGGTTGTCATCGATACGGCGGTGCCGCTGGACACCGCGACGTTGCTGCGGGGCATCGACTTCCTGAACCGGGCAACGACCGCCACCCAGGACACGTCGGTGCTGATGAACGTGGCGGTGACGCAATATCAGAAGGGGTCGGCGCTGGTGCAGGCCCGCAAGGCCATTCCCATCGCCGTCGACTTGCTGGAGCATTCGATTCGAAACGACGTACTCGGCCGGCTCTCCGTGCAGTCGAACTTCTTCCTCGGTCTCGGCTTGATGTTTAGGATTTTCGAGTTCGACCAGGAGGTAACGGCCTCGGAGTCCTGTGAGCTGGTGACCCAGGAAGCCGAGATGGTCCGCCGAGGCATGGAGGCGCTCCGAGCAGGAGCAGAGCTGGCCCCGGATCGCGTGCCCCAATTCATGCAGCAGTTCCAACAGTTCGAGGCCCGAATCCCGCAGCTCAGGCGTGCCTATCAGTGCCCGTAGTCGGTTGAATTCCGCGCGAGGCGCGTCTAAATTGTAGTGCTCTTATGGATTGGGGCTGTAGCTCAGTTGGTTAGAGTGCCGGTCTGTCACACCGGAGGCCGCGGGTTCAAGTCCCGTCAGCCCCGCTCGGTCGAACGCAGTCACTGCAGCTGGTTCTGGAAGCCCCGCGGGCGGTCCCCGCGGGGCTCTCTTTTGTCGACATGCCGCTCGGGCCCTTGAGCTACCACGATCCTGTCCTCGCCGCGGAGGTCTCGGCCCTGGCCGCCGGCTGCCGGCGGGCCGTGGATGGGACGGTGGGGGGCGGCGGCCACACGCGCCTCCTCCGTGACCAGGGCGCCACCGTGCTTGCCGTCGACCGAGATCCCGCTGCACTCCGGCACGCACGCGAACAGGTGGGCGATGACGCTGTGCGCTGGCTCGAGGGCCGCTTCGCAGACGAGCGCGTGCTCCGGGCCGCTGCGGAGTTCGCGCCGGACTTCGTCCTGCTCGATCTCGGGGTCTCGTCACAGCAGTTGGACGACCATACCCGCGGGTTCACGTTCCGGCCCGGCGCGCGCCTCGACATGCGCATGGGGGAGGCTGACCGCACGGCCGCCGACCTCTTGAACACGTTGACCCCGGAACGCCTGGCAACCCTGTTCCGTGACTACGGTGACGAGCGGAGGGCCAGGCGTCTCGCGTCGGTGATCGCGCGCCGCCGGCGGCGCGCCCCGTTCGCGACAAGTGACGATCTGGTAAACGCCGTTCGCGAGGCTCTGGGCTCGCGGACAGGGCCGTCGGACTTCGCCCGCCTGTTCCAGGCGCTCCGGATCGCAGTAAACGAGGAGCTCGATCAGCTGTCCCGGGCCCTGCCTGCCTATCGCGACCTGCTCGTGCCGGGAGGGAGGCTTGCAGCAATTAGCTATCATTCGGGGGAGGACCGGATCGTGAAGCACTCCTTTCGGGAGTGGGCGCGGTCGTGCATCTGCCCGCCGCGGCAGCCCGTGTGCACCTGCCGCGGCAAGCCGCTCGGTCGACTCGATCCGGTGCGACCCGTCACGCCGACAGCTGAGGAGATCGCCGTGAACCCGCGGGCGCGCAGCGCCAGACTGCGAGGGTTCGTTCGAGATGCGTAGGCCGCGCGGCCGGTTGTGGCTCGCCGTGTGGCTGGCGTTTGCGCTCGCTGTGCTGGCGTGGGTCGTCGCCCGGCAGACCGCGGCAGTCGTAGATGCCGGGCGGCTCGACAGCCTGCGCGTGGAGCGCGGGGTGCTCGAGGGCCGCCGCACTGAGCTCATCGAGCGCGTGCACACCGCGGAGAGTCGGGCGGTGCTCGAAACGCGCGCGGCAGCGCTCGGGCTGAGGCCTCCGGTGGACACCGAGATCGTCATCTTGAGCGTCGAGGACACGGGGGACGGGCGATGAGCAGGGCAGCGCTTCGCATGCAGGTCGTGATGGCATTGTTCATCCTCGCACTGGCGGCGCTCGCCGTGCGGGCTGCTCACGTGCAACTGGTTCAGGGTGCGGAGTTCGCTGCCGCGTCCCAGCGAAGCAGGACCGAGCGGGAACGCCTGCCAGCACAGCGCGGAACGATCTACGACCGCCGAGGCAACCTGCTTGCCGACGATCAGGAGATGTTCGCAGTCAACGTCGCGCCCAACGAGCTCCGCGATCTCGACAGCGCTGCGCGGCAGATCTCACGGCACCTCGGCATCTCGCTGTCCGGAGTCCGCCGCAAGCTCAGAACCTCGTGGGCGGTGTTCGGCGTGCACTCGTCGGTCGCGACGCAGCCGCTTCGTGGATTGCGCGGGGTACATCTGGTACAGGACTGGCGCCGCCGCTATCCCATGGGCCCGCTCGCCCGTGGCATCCTGGGATACCCGGGCGCCGGGTCGGGGATCGAGTCCGTGCTCGACACCGTGCTCACCGGCGTCCCCGGCGAGACGGTCAAGCTGCTTGGCCGCAGTGGACGCGCCTACGAGTCTCCCTCTCGACTCGGCGCGCTCCCGGTTCCGGGCAACGACGTCTACCTCACCGTCGACGCGGAATTGCAGGAGATCGTCGAGCGCGCGATCGAGGACGCCGTGGCCCAGTTCGACGCGGAGGGTGGCGACATCGTCGTCGTGGAACCGCACACCGGAGAGATCCTCGCCCTCACGTGGCGGGGGGAGGCGAACGCGAGCGCGGTCGCGGCGCCGTTCGAGCCGGGCTCCACCGCGAAGCTGTTCGCCGCCGCCGCTCTCCTCACCCACCGGCTGGTCGCCCCTGCAGACAGCGTGTGGACGGAGCGGGGCAAGTTCGACATGGAGTACCGGACCGTAACCGACGACCATCCGGAGGGCTGGCTCACCCTGCAGGGAGTGATCCAGCGGTCGTCCAACATCGGCATGGTGAAGTTCGCGAAGCGGCTGACGCCGGCCCAGCAGTACACCATGCTCCGCGACTTCGGCCTCGGTAGCCCAACTGGCGTCGATTTCCCAACCGAAGCTTCTGGATCCATTCCCCGGCCCGACCGATGGAGCGGGACCACAGCAGCAAGCCTGGCGATGGGCTACGAGCTGTCCGTCACGACACTGCAGCTCGCGATGGCCTACGCCGCCGTCGCGAACGACGGGGTTCTGCTGCAGCCCGCGCTGGTGCGGGAGGTCCGCAGTCCGTCGGGAAAGACGCTGTATCGGCACGCAACGAGACCCGTGCGTCGGGTCGTATCTGCCGCCGTCGCCGACACCCTGCGGGCTATGCTGCGCTCGGTAGTCTACAAGGGTGGAACCGGCGAGGCAGCAGCGCTCTACAGTCATGAAGTCGCGGGAAAGACCGGCACCGCCCTTGTGGCCGAGGTGGGAGGCTACGTGCTCGGGAAGTACCGGACGAGCTTCGTGTCGATCTTCCCGGCGGCGGATCCGCAGCTCGTGATGGTCATCAAGCTCGACGACCCTGCTGGGGCGTACGCCGCGATGACGGCGGCCCCGGTCACGCGTCGGGTCCTGCTCCAGTTGTTGGCGGCGCGGACCAGCGTGCTAGACCGCACTGGTCTGCCGGCCGAGCGAGTCGGGAGCGCGTTGGAGACGGCACGCGAGCCGGATGCGGAACCCTGGGTCACGCCGTGGCCCATGCCCCCCCGCGAGGAAGGTGAAGAGGAGGTGCTTGTGCCCGACGTCACCGGGAGCGATCTCCGGGAGGCGGCCGCCGCCCTGCATGCGGCGGGATTCCGGGTGCAGGTCGAGGGCTGGGGCCGGGTCGTGCGGACGACGCCGTCCCCAGGCACCCCCGCGAAGATCGGATCGCTGATCGCCGTACGGGCGTCTGAACGGACCCGCCAATGACGAGGCTTGCGGTGCTGGTTGACGCGCTCCGGCGGGCTGGCGTGCTGGTGTCCGCGCCCGATGACTGTCCCGAGGTCTCCGGCATCGAAGACGACTCCCGTCGGGTCCGGCCGGGGGCGCTGTTCTGTGCCGTCGTGGGGACGGTTCGCGACGGTCACGATCACGTCCCGGAGGCGGTCGAGCGCGGTGCATCCTCGGTCGTGGTGACTCGAGACGTGCGGGCAGGCGTACCCCAGATCGTCGTGCGGGAGAGCCGCGCAGCCCTCGCCGTCCTCGCGCGCAGCTGGTACGGCAACCCCGCCGACGACCTCATGCTGATCGGGGTGACCGGCACCAACGGCAAAACCACCACCGTTGCGCTCATTCGGCACGTCCTGAACGCAGACGGGCATACGGGATCGCTGGGGACCGTCGGCGCGTTCGACGGTGCGGGGCGGGCAATCGCCATGCGCGACGATCTGACCACCCAGGGTGTGCTCGGGCTCCAGGCAGCGTTGGCCGAGTTGCGGGAGCGCGGCGTGTCGCGCGTCGCGCTGGAGGCCTCATCGCACGCCCTCGATCAGCAGCGACTGGAGACGCTCACATTGCGAGCCGCGGTCTACACCAACCTCACGCACGAGCATCTGGACTACCACCCGTCCCTCGACGCCTATCGTGACGCCAAGGCTACGCTGTCGACGATGGTCCGGTCGGGCGGTGTCGAGGTCGTGAACGCGGACGACCCCGCATGGGCCGGGCTGCCTCGAAGGAATGACGTTCGCCGGGTCACCTACGGTACTGCGGCTCCGGCCGATGTGCGGGTCGTGGACATGACGCTCGGTGCCGAGGGGGCGCATGGCCGGTTCGCGTTCGGCGGCACGGATGTGCCGGTGCGTATCCCGCTGCTCGGCGACTTCAACGTTGCCAACGCGCTGGCCGCCGCGGCCGCAACGTGGAGCGTCGGTGTCGAGCCCACGGTGGTCGCCGAGCGCCTGGCATACGCTCCGCAGGTGGTGGGTCGCCTCGAGCGCCTTGCGTCCGACGATTGGCTGGTACTGCGCGACTACGCCCACACCCCAGACGCGCTGCAGCGGGCGATCGCCGCGCTCCGGCCCCTCACGAAAGGGCGCCTCATCGTGCTCTTCGGTGCGGGCGGTGACCGGGACCGCACCAAGCGCCCCCTCATGGGCCAGGCCGCAACCGGTGCCGATCTCGCAATCGTGACGTCGGACAATCCGCGCACCGAAGACCCCGACCGCATCATCGACGAGATCGAGACGGGGATGGGTAGCACACCGCATCTGCGCGTCACCGATCGCCGCGAGGCGATCGTCCATGCCCTGACTGTGCTCGAGCCGGGGGACTGTCTGCTGCTGGCCGGCAAGGGACACGAGACGTATCAGGTGGTTGGCACCGACTATCTCCCCTTCGACGAAGAGGAGATCGTTCGGGCTGCTCTGGCAGAAAGGAAGGCCGAGTGAGCGTGTGGACCGGCGAGACGGTTGCACGGGCGCTCGGGATCGAGCCGCCGGCGACCTCGGCAGTGCGTGGTGTCTCAACCGACACCCGGACACTCGAGCGGGGGGATCTGTTCGTGGCTCTGGTCGGCGACCGCTTCGATGGCCACACGTTCCTCGAGGATGCCGCCGCCAAGGGGGCCGCTGGCGCCGTGGTGCTGCCGGAGGTCCCCGTGCCCGACTGTCTCCCGGCGTTTCGGGTGCCCGACACGCTGGCTGCCCTCGGGGCACTTGCTAACGCGCGCCGCCGCGAGATCGCCGGGCCGGTCGTAGCGGTGACTGGGACGAACGGAAAGACCGCCACCAAGGAGATGCTGGCACGCGTGCTCAGCGCGCGGTGGCCGGTGCACGCCACGCGCGCGAACCTGAACAATCTGGTCGGCGTGCCGCTCACCATCCTGGGTGCTCCGGCGGAGGCGGACGCACTGGTAGTCGAGTTGGGAGCCAGCATCCCCGGCGAGATCGCGACGCTGCGCGGCATCGTGGAGCCGACCGTGGCGGTGGTAACGAACGTGTCCGCCGGGCACCTCGAGGGATTCCGCTCGCTTGAGGGGGTGCTGGAGGAGAAGCTCAGCCTGCTCGAGGGGGTGGAGGTGGCCGTTGTCGGATGCGAGCCCTACGACTTGGCGGCGCGCGCACACCGCACGGCTCGGCGGGTGATTGTGGCCGGGACCGGCCCTCACGCGGACGTCCGTCCCACGGCGTGGCGCCTGGGCGACGACGGACGCGGCGTGCTGGAATTCGATCACGTTGAACTGGAGTTGCCGCTCGTCGGCCGGCATCAGGTCGAGAACGCGACGCTCGCAATGGCCGTGGCGGATGTGCTCGGTGTGGACGCCGCCACTGCGGGGGCCCGCCTCGCTGCGGTCGCGTTGCCAGGTGGCCGGTGCGAGGTGCTGCGCCACGGGGGCGTCGTGGTGCTCCACGATGCGTACAATGCCAACCCGAGGTCGATGGCGGCGTCGCTCGAGACGGCACGAGCGATGCGCGGGGACCGGCGGCTGGTGATCGTGCTCGGTACGATGCTCGAGCTGGGAGAAGAGAGCCCACGGCTGCACCGGAGCGTCGCGGAGCAGGTCATGGCGGCTGTCCCAGACCTCGTTGCGGTCATGGGAGCCTTCGTCGACGCATTCGCGGAGTTCGCCGAGGAGCTCGGCGACCGGTTGATCACCGCCGACGACCCCGCCACTTTGGGGGAACGTCTCGCACCGCGACTCGGGCCGCATGTGTTCGTGCTCGTGAAGGCCTCCCGCGGTGTGCGACTGGAGCAGGCGATACCGTTCCTCTTGCCCGGGTAGACGAGAGTCGTGCTCTATCATCTGTTCGAGCCGCTGGCGCCGGATTTCATTGTCTTCAATCTCTTTACCTACATCTCGTTCCGCGCAGCCGCTGCGGCGGTAACCGCGATCGTGTTGTCCTTCGTACTGGGACCGGCGATCATCCGACGCCTGCAGCGCCGACGCGTGGGCCAGGTAATCCGCGCAGAGGGGCCGGCATCGCATCAGTCGAAGCGCGGCACCCCGACGATGGGGGGTGTCATCATCCTGATGAGCACGCTCGTGCCCACTGTCATGTGGGCGCCGCTGACCAACCGCTTCGTGGTCGTTGCCGCGATCGCAACGCTCTGGATGGGATGCATAGGCTTCGTCGACGACTATCTGAAGTTCATCTCCGGGAAGACCCGAGGGCTGGTCGCCCGCTACAAGCTCGTGGGCCAGGTCACCTTCGGGATCGTACTCGGCACGTACCTCCTGACCGCGCCGTTGTGGCCGGAGGTCCCGGCCAACGCGACGACCGTTCCGTTCTTCAAGTACGTGGTCGTCATCTTGCCCCCGGTGCTCTACGTCGCCTTCGTCACACTCGTCGAGACCGGCACGAGCAACGCGGTGAATCTCACCGACGGGCTGGACGGGCTGGCGGCAGGCCTGACGGCGATCGCTGCGGCCGCCTTCGCGGTCTTTGCCTACCTGTTCGGCCGGGTCGATACGGCCGCGTACCTGTTCGTGTACTACCTGCCTGGCGCGGGAGAGCTGGCCGTATTCTGTGCAGCTCTTATGGGCGCGGCACTCGGGTTCCTCTGGTTCAATGCACACCCGGCCGAGGTCTTCATGGGAGACACCGGAAGCCTCGCCATCGGGGGTGCGTTCGGCACGGTGGCGATTCTGCTCAAGTCGGAGTTCCTTCTGCTCCTGGTCGGCGGCGTGTTCGTCGCGGAGGCGGGATCGGTGATCATTCAGACGGGCGTCTACCGTTGGCGGAAGCGCCGGCTCGGCCGTGCGTATGCGGACCAGCACCGGGTGTTCCGCATGGCTCCTCTGCACCATCACTTCGAGAAGCAGGGCTGGGCGGAATCAAAGGTCGTGGCGCGGTTCTACATCATTGGCATCCTCTGCGCGCTGTTCGCGCTCTCGACCCTGAAGATTCGATGATCCCTGACGGGTGGCGGCACGGAGAGGTGGCCGTCATCGGGCTCGGTCGCAGCGGTGTCGCCGTCGCGCGGTGGCTGGCGGGACACCGCGTGCGGGTGTACGCCTCCGATGTCGGGGACTCGCCGGCGCTGCGCGAAGCCATCGCTGCGGTGCCGGAGACCGTTGAGGTCCAGCTCGGAGCGCACGATCTCGTACGGATCCGTCGTGCAGTGGCGGTCGTGGTTTCTCCGGGTGTGCCGCCCGACGCGGCCCCGTTAGCAGCGGCCAGAGAAGCCGGTGTCGAGATCGTCTCGGAGATCGACGTCGGGGCGCAGGCGCTCGACGATGCCGGACTCATCGTCGTGACCGGCACCAACGGGAAGACGACGACCACCCACCTAATCGCCCACCTCCTGACGGCGACCGGCCGCCGGGCAGCGTCGGGCGGGAACATCGGCAGGGCGCTCTCGGCCCTCGCCGCAGATCCCAATCGGCCGGAGTGGGTTGCAGTCGAGGTGTCGTCCTTCCAGCTCCACGATTCGCCGCACCTGTGTCCAGCCGTCGGGGTGCTCACCAACCTGGCGCCCGACCATCTCGACCGTTACCCGAGCACGGACGCGTACTACGCGGACAAGCGGCTGCTCTTCCGCAACGCCACGTCCGACTCCGTCTGGGTGCTGAACGGCGACGACCCGGCCGTCAATGCTCTCGCACGCGGCGTCGCGGGTCGCATCCTGCACTTCCGACTCGGTGTATGCGCCGACGCCTGGTACGACGCTCAGGCGCGGACCCTCGTGTGCCACGGCCGCCCCGTGCTCGACCGGTCGGAGCTGCAGCTCATTGGCGACCACAACGTCGCCAACGCGCTCGCTGCAGTGCTCGCCGTGAGCGCGGCCGGCGTGGAGCCGGGTAACCTGGCGGACGGGCTCCGCACCTTCCGCGCGCCCGCTCACCGGCTGGAGCCCGTGGGGTGTGTGAATGGAGTGGACTGGATCAACGACTCCAAGGCCACGAACGTCGCCGCCGCGGCCGTCGGCCTCGGCGCCATGGAGGCGCCGTTCGTGCTTCTGGCGGGGGGACATCCCAAGGGAGAGTCGTTTGCCCCACTCGTGCCACTGCTGGCTCCCTGGTGCCGCATGGTGATCGCGTACGGCGAGGCAGGCCCGCTGCTTTCGGCGACCTTGCGCGAGGCAGTCCCGGTCGAAGTCGTGGGGCCGTTCGACGAGGCCGTCACACGAGCGGCCGCGACGGCACCCCCGAACGGTGCCGTACTCCTGTCCCCGGCCTGCGCCAGCTACGATCAGTTTACGAGTTTCGAGCAACGGGGCGACCGGTTCCGGCACCTCGTGGAGGCGATGTAGGTGCGCGCCGCGACCGCGAATCCCCTCTGGGAGGTTCGTCTCCTCGGGATCCTGGCGGCGGTGTTCTCTGTGTTCGGCGTAGCGGCGGTGTACGGGGCATCGAGCCTCTGGGCGATCGGCGACGGACACGAGGGGACCTACTTCCTGTGGAAGCAGCTCGTCGGCGTGCTGCTCGGCGTGGTCGTGCTCCTGGTGGCGGCGAGGATTGACTACCGTGTATGGCGCCGCCTCGCCTGGCCGTTGCTGCTCGTGACGGGGCTCGTGCTGCTCGTCCTGGTCCTGCCGTTCACCCACGCAATCGCACCGGAGCAGAACGGCGCGCGCCGCTGGCTCGACATCGGCACGCGGCTGCAGCCGTCGGAGTTTGCCAAGTTCGCCGTGGCGGCATGGACGGCGATGCTCGCGGCCAAGAAGGGAGAGCAGATCCGGCAGTTCAAGAAGGGACTGCTGCCGTTCCTCGTGGTGCTGGTGCCGATCGCCGGGCTCGTCGTCATCGAGCCCGACCTCTCCACGGGAGCCATCCTGCTCCTCATTGCCGGCACCATACTCTTCGTCGCTGGGGCCAAGATCGGCCATTTCCTCGTGCTCGGCCTGATCGGCATTCCGGTGCTGTGGCAACAGATCACTTCGGTTCAGTACCGGCTTGCGCGAATGGTCGGCTTCTTGAGTAGCGGCGGCGACGGCGTCGAGGCAAGCTGGCAGATTCAGCAGTCACTCGTGGGCATCGGCTCCGGTCGGCTTTTCGGGGTCGGGTTCGGCGAGGGCATGCACAAGATGGGATACGTCCAGTACGCGTATTCCGATTTCATATTCAGCACCATCGGCGAGGAGTGGGGATTCCTGGGCGTCCTCGTCATCCTGGCGCTGTTCGGGCTGTTCCTACTCCTCGGGTTCCGTATTGCCAGGCGTGCCTCCGATCCCTTCGGTATGTATCTCGCCACCGGGCTCACCGTTATGGTCGGTCTGGCCGTGGTGCTCAATATCGGCGTGACGCTCGGCGTGGTACCCACCACAGGGATTAACCTGCCGTTTCTCTCCTATGGGCGCTCGGCACTGCTGGTGACCTTTCTCAGTACCGGGGTGCTCATCAACGTGGCCCGCCACGGTGGCGCTCGGCGCAGCGGCGGCCGATGAAGGTTCTCATCGCAGGCGGTGGAACGGGTGGGCATCTCATGCCGGCGCTGGCGATCGCGGAAGCGCTGCAATCGGTCAGCGACCGCGCGACGCCGGTACTGGTTGGGGCGACGCGGGGGATCGAGGCCCATCTCCTGCCAGAGCGTGATCTGCCGTTTCATCTCCTTCCGGTCGAGCCGATCCACAGACATGCTTGGTGGAGGAACGTGCGATGGCCGTTGGTACTCGGTCGACTGCTCCGGGAAGGGAAGCGGGTGCTGGACGAGGAGCAGCCTGCGGTGGCGGTGGGTACTGGCGGGTACGCCGCTGGCCCCATCCTGTTCCAGGCATCGCGGCGCGGTATCCCGATCGTGCTGCAGGAGCAGAACGCCTTTCCCGGCGTGACCACACGGTGGCTTGCACGGCGGGCCCGGGAGATCTACCTGGGGTTTCCCGAAGCGCGGGACCGACTCCGCGTCGGCCGCGGAACCAGAATCCTGGAGTTGGGGAATCCGATCGTCCCACCGCCGAGCCCTAGGCGCTCGCCGGAGGAGTGCCGCGCCACGCTGGGCCTGTCCCCTGGGGGGGCCGCCGTCCTCTTTATGGGCGGCAGTCAGGGCGCCCGCAGCGTCAATCGTGCGGTGGCCGCTGCCCTGGATGATGGACTGCTGGACGACCTTGCCATCGTGTGGAGCGTGGGGCAGGCGCAGTGGGAGACATTTGGCCGGTATGACGCACCTCCGACCCGTGTGGTCCGTCCCTTCCTCGACCCGATCGCCGATGCCTACGGAGCGGTTGACCTGGTCGTGGCCCGCGCAGGGGCCATGACGACAGCGGAGCTGTGCGCATGGGCGCTTCCCTCCATTCTCGTCCCCCTCCCGACAGCCGCCGCCGACCATCAGACCCGAAACGCGGCGGCGCTAGCCGCGGGCGGCGCCGCGGTCCATCTCCCCGACAGCCGGCTCGAGCCTGCCGGGCTCGCGGCGGAGATCCACGACATGGTCTCGGCCCCCGACCGGCTCGCTCGGATCGGTGAGGCGGCCGCCACCCGCGGGCACCCGAATGCAGCCCAAAACATGGCCCGCCGAATCCTCGCCCTGGTGAGCTAAGTCCAAGCTCTTTCGTAACTTTCGGCATCGCCTTATATTGGCGGCCATCAATGCACCTCTTTGTCCCGGGGGATTCCAGACCCATCCACTGCATGGGCATCGGAGGCGCCGGGATGAGTGCGATCGCGCTCATCGCCTTGCGCCGCGGTGTGCCCGTGACCGGCTGTGATGTGAACCCGGCCGGAGCGGCGGACCCCGTTTGCCAAGGCGCTCGCGTGCAGCAGGGGCACGATGCCGCGCACGTCCAGGGGGCCAGGGCGGTCGTGTACACCGCGGCCGTTCCGCGTGAGCACCCGGAGCTCGAGAGGGCCCGCAAGGTCGGGGTGCCGGTGCTCACGCGCGCGGAAGCTCTCGGAGCCATCGTCGCCTCGGGTCGGGTCGTCGGGGTGGCGGGGACGCACGGTAAGACGACCACAACGGCGATGCTGACCGCGGCCCTCGTGGCCGCCGGGCGGGATCCGACCGGGATCGTGGGCGGGCGCGTGGCGGCATGGGAGGGCAACATCCGATTCGGAAGTGACGAGCTGTACGTCGTGGAAGCAGATGAATACGACCGCTCGTTCCTCGAGCTCGATCCGGCCGTTGCGCTCGTCACCAACGTGGAAGCCGATCACATGGAGTGCTACGGGTCGGTCGAGGAGCTGGAGGCGGCCTTCGTGGAGTACGCCGGTCGGGCTGGATGCGTGCTCGTTGGCGCCGACGACGGCGGCGCCAAGCGAGTCGGGCGAGCCGTCGGGCAGCCGGTGTGGCAGGTGGGGCTCGCACCCGACGCCGACGTGCGGCTCACCAAGGTCGCCAGGGAATCGGACCTCAGCGCCGCTACCCTCGCCCTGCCGGACGGGACGTCCGTCGAGCTACGGCTGCGGGTACCGGGCCTCCACAACTTGCGCAATGGCGCCATGGCGTTGGGTGCGGTGGCGGCACTGGAGGCGGACGTGAAGCGGGCCGCGGATGGGCTGGCCGCGTTCGAGGGCGTGGGGCGCCGCTTCGAGCACGTGGGGACTGTCGACGGTATCACCGTGATCGACGACTACGCGCATCACCCGTCCGAGATTGCAGCCACCCTAGGGGCGGTCCGGCAGCGGTATCCAGCGGCACGCATCGTCGCCGTGCTGCAGCCTCATCTCTACTCGCGTACCGCGGCACTCGGCCCTGCGATGGGGATCGCGCTCGCGCTCGCCGATCACGCAGTCGTGACCGAGATCTATGCGGCGCGGGAACCGCCCATCGTGGGTGTCACGGGGGAACTCGTGGTGCGGGCAGCGCGGCGGGCCGGAGCGCACGCGGAGTGGATTCCGGACCAGGCGGCGCTCCTGCCCCATCTGGACGACGTGCTGGTGGCCGGCGACGTACTGGTCACACTGGGCGCGGGCGACATCACCGAGACGGGTCGCGAGTTCGTGCGACGTCGTGCAGGGGAGGCTGCGTGAGGCACCGTCGCGTGCTGGTTGGAGCCGCAGCCGTGACTGCGCTGGGGGCGGGGGTCGTCCTGGTTTCCCTGGGGCTCAGGCACGTGGCGTTCTTCCGCGTCCGCCAGGTGGAGCTGGTCGGTCTCCACTACCTATCGCCGCACCACGTCCTGGAGCGGCTGGCGCTGGAGCCCGATCGCAACTTGTTCGACCCGCTCGGGGAGGTCGTCGCACGCGCGGAGGCCATCCCCGGCGTGCTCAACGTGAGCGCCGACCGCCGCCTGCCCGGGACCCTCCGTATCTCGCTGGCCGAGGAGCAACCAGTAGCGTTCGCCAGAGGGCCCGGAGGTCTGGTGCCGCTCGACGCGGCATCGCGTCCGCTGCCTTACGACCCCTCCCGCTCCGGGTTCGACGTACCGTTGGTGGAACGCCCGGATTCCGGGCTCACGCGAGTGCTCGATCTGATCCGGCAGACTGACCGGCCGCTGTTCGACGAGATCGACGGAGTGAGGCGCGGAAGAGCAGAATCGGTTATTCTGGAACTCGGAGATCGACGCGTGTGGCTGCGAGCCGGCGCGGGAGCGCAGGACATCAGGGAGCTGGAGACCGTTCGCCGTCATCTGGATCGGAACGCCGTCCCGTACCGCGAGCTGGACGCGCGGTTCGACGGTTGGGTGGTCGTCCGTCGGGAGCGAGTGTGAAGCGCGAGATGCTGGTCGCCGGACTGGACGTGGGAAGCACGAAGACCTGCGCGGTCATCGCCGAGGCGGAGGGCGAGGGGCGCGGATTGGCTGCGAAGATCCTAGGCATGGGCATCGCCCGTACCACCGGTGTGAAGCGCGGCGTGGTGCGGGACATCGAGGAGACGACGCGATCGGTGGCGGCCGCACTCCGCGACGCGGAGCGCATGGCCGGCGCGAAGGTGCCGGGCGTCTTCTGCGGTATCGCCGCGGAGAACGTGCGGACTCAGCTCACCAGCGGCCTGGTGTCCGTCAGCGGCGACGAGATCAAGACGAGTGACGTGCGTCGGGTGCACGAAGTGGCCCTCTCGGTGAGCCTCGGCGACGAGCACCAGCTGTTGGTGCCGATTCCCCAGGAGTACACGGTCGACAAGCAGGGAGGGATCAACGACCCCGTCGGCATGACGGGCATGCGGCTCGAGGTGGAAATGCGGCTGGTCGCCGTGCAGAAGCAGGCAGCGCAGAATCTCCGGCGCTCGGTGGAGCGGGCTGGGTACCGGGTCAACGAGCTGGTGCTCGAGCCGCTCGCAGCTGCGCGGGCCGTCCTCACCGACGAGGAACGGGAACTGGGCTGCGCGTTGGTGGAGCTTGGCGGCGGCTCCACGACGGTCGCTATCTTCCACGACGACAAGCTGCGGCACCTCTCGTCCGATCGCTGCGCCGGGGCGTACGTCACGAGCGATCTGGTGCACGGTCTCAGCGTCACACAGACGGATGCAGAACGCTTGAAGGAGGGGTGGGGTGTTGCGTACACTCCTCTGGTCGATCCGGACGAAATGGTGGACCTGCCGGGCACGCCGGGTCAGGGTGCGCGGCAGGCGAAGCGCGAGCTGCTGGCACACATCATTCACCAGCGGCTCGACGAAATTTTCGGCCGCGTGATGGATGAGGTCGAAACCGCCGGGTACGCCGGACGGCTGTCGGCGGGCATAGTGCTGACGGGTGGCGGCGCCCACATGGCAGGGATCGTCGAGCTCGGTCGCGAGGTGTTCGCCATGCCGGTGCGGAAAGGCGTTCCCGAGCGCGACATCAAGGGGTTGGTGGATCCCGTGCAGGCGCCGCGTTACGCGGTGCCCGTGGGGCTCGCGCTCAACGGAGTGGGGCGCGCTGCCGGTGACAGCGCGGTGGACGGGGCCGTCGACAAGGTGTTCGGCCCGGTGAAGCGCTGGCTGCAGGAGTTCTTCTAGAAACAGGGGACGACGAGGAACGCATGGTCTTCGAGCTCGAGGAAACGATCTCAAAGAACGCCCGGATGAAGGTCGCCGGCGTGGGCGGCGGTGGTGGCAACGCCGTCAACCGGATGATCCAGGAGCGGCTGGCGGGGGTCGAGTTCATCTCGGTGAACACGGATTCCCAGGCGCTGCTCCACAACCAGGCCGACGTCAAGGTCCAGATCGGGAAGAAGCTCACGCGCGGGCTGGGGGCCGGCGCGCGTCCCGAGATTGGCCGCCAGGCGATCGAGGAGAATCGTGACGACGTCCTCGCGGTTCTCGAGGGGGCGGATCTCGTGTTCGTGACTTGCGGCATGGGTGGCGGGACCGGAACGGGCGCCGCGCCTATCATCGCTCAGCTCGCGCGCGACGTCGGGTCCCTCACGGTCGGCATCGTCACCAAGCCGTTCCTGTTCGAGGGACGGAAGCGGATGCGCCAAGCCGAGATCGGCATCGCCGAGATGCGGAAGCAGGTGGACACGATGATCGTCGTGCCCAACGAGCGCCTGCTCGCCGTCGTCGGGAAGAACGTGCCCTTCCAAGAGGCGCTGAAGAAGGCCGACGAGGTACTGCTGCACGCGACCCAGGGTATCTCCACCCTCATCAGCGTGACCGGACTCGTGAACGTCGATTTTGCGGATGTCCGTACGGTGATGCAGAACGGCGGATCCGCGCTCATGGGTACGGGGATCGGCCGCGGGGACGATCGAGCCATCGAGGCAGCGCAGCAGGCCATCGCGAGCCCGCTGCTCGACAACGTTTCGATCAGCGGCTCGACCGGGGTGTTGGTGAACATCACCGGGGGCGAGGACCTCACCCTCGGAGAGGTCAACCAGATCAGCGAGATCATCCACGATGCTGCCGGCGACCAAGCCGAGATCATCTTCGGAGCCGTGCATGATGCCGCCATGGCTGGTGAAGTGCGCGTCACGGTGATTGCCACCGGCTTCGACAAGGTCTCCACGCAGCCAGACGGGGTCTTCGGCAGGCACGCAGCGCCGGGTGTACTGCCGTTTCCCCAGCGCCCGCAGCAGCGGCCGGTCGCCCCCGCAGTCAAACCGGGAACCCCCGCGACTCCGGTGCCACCGCAGGAGGTGGAGGTGGGGGAAATGGAGATCCCGACCTTCATCCGCCGCCAGATGGACTAATGGTCCGGCGCCTGCTGGCACGACTCGGGATCGTCGCGGCCGTCATCGTCATGCTTCGCGTGACGATCGGCGCGGTGAGCGGTGCCGAACTCCCCGTGGCGCCCGCCATCGTCGTGTCCTCCGCATTCATCAACCGGGCCGATACCCTGCAACGGCGGGAGACGCTGTCTCACCTCTTTGCGCGTCACAACATCGTCGGCCAGGAGCTGATCGATCTGCTCGATGCCGCCGAGCCGATGGACCCCCGGCGCGTGCGAGCCGGTCAGGTCTTCCAGTTCCGCTATGCCGTCTACGCTCCGGCACCCGAGCAGGTGTCCGTTCGACTCGGCAACGATCGCATCCTCACGCTCGTCCGCGACCCCATCGTTGGGTGGCGCAGCGAGCTGGAGAGCATCTACTGGGCCGTGACGACGGAGGTCGCACGGGGCGAGATACGGTCGTCCCTCTATGAGACGATCGACGATCTCATTCCGGAGCCGGTGTTGTCGCAGGGCGAGCGCGCCCGCCTGGCGTGGGACCTGGCCGACGGCGTCTTCGGGTGGGTCATCGACTTCACCAGGGACAACTACGAGGGAGACGACTTCCAGATCATCTACGAGCGGCTGCACTCCGAGTTGGGCGACGTCCGCTTCGGACGCATCCTCGCGGCAAGAGTCGAGACGCGGGGTCAGGAGAACTCGGCTTACGTCCTCACCGACGCCGAGGGTCGCAACATCTACTACGACGCGGAGGGCCGCTCCCTGCGCCGCGCGTTCAAGCTGTATCCCGCCGAGTTCCGCCGGATCTCGTCCGGGTTCGCCCGCAAGCGATTCCATCCCGTGCTCAAGACCAGCCGTCCGCACCTCGGCGTGGACTACGCGGCCAGCGTGGGAACGCCGATCATGGCGACGGGGGACGGCACCGTCGTCCGGGCAGGCCGTTGGGGCGGTTACGGGATCGCGGTAGCGATCCGCCATCCGAAGGGTGTGGAGACGCGGTACGCACACATGAGCAGCCTGGCCCGCGGCATCAAGTCGGGCATCCGCGTCCGGCAGGGTCAGGTCATCGGGTACGTGGGGGCCACGGGGCTCGTCAACGGGCCGCACCTGCATTATGAGTTCATCAAGAACGGGCGGCACCTCGATCCCCGGTCGGCAGTCAAGTACGGGGAAGGCGAGCCGATCTCCGACGACCGCCGTGCCGAATTCGAGGCGGTGAGAGCCGGATTCGACCGGTTGCTCGCGCCGCCGCCTCCTGCCACGGTCGCCGCTGGCCTGCCCTGACCGCATCCCGGGAAACGTGAGCCGATGACCTCTGCTCCGCCCGTTGGGCTTCAGGAGCAGGGGATCGCATGATCCTCGTCCTCCTTGCGTCGCTTGTCGCCGGGGCGGCTGCCCTCTACGTGTACCTGGTTCGGGAGCGGCTGGGGCCGGCCGGAGTTGGATTGGCCGCCCTGCGCTGGTTCGGTGTCAGCCTGCTCGCGCTCCTCGTCGTGAATCCCGCCGGGCCCGGGCGCTCCCGAGCCAGGCCGCCGACGGTTCTGCTGGACCGCTCACTCAGCATGGGGGTGGATGGGGGAGCGTGGGAGCGAGCGCTGGACAGTGCCCGCACGCTGGCCGGCCGCGACGGCCGGGTTTTGGGGTTCGGTCGCACCATGGGGCCACTCAGCGACTCGGTGCCGCAGGATGGCCTGACGCTACTCGAGCCGGCACTCCGCGCGGCACGCGGGTTCGGTGGTGAGGTGTACGTCGTCACCGACGGTGAGGTGCACGACGCTGCGCTCCTGCAACCGGGCCTACTCGGGAACCTGCGGCTGGTGGTGCTGCCGCGGAACCCGATCCCCGGCGCGGCGCTCACGCACGTCGCGATGCCCCGGACAATCGCGAACGGAGACTCGGTCCCCCTCACCGTGGAGATCACGACGTGGGGCGCGCTGGATACCGACGCTGCGCGAATCGAGATCCTGACCGGCGATCGTCGTGTGGTGGTCCAGTCGGTCTCGCTGCCTGCGGCGCCGGCCACGGCCGTGAGGGAGCTGTTCATTCCGTCAGCGGCGCTCGGACCTGGGGAGCACGTTCTCGTCATCAACCTGCTCGTGAGCGGTGATGTGGAGCACCGCGACGATACGCGGGTCCGCATCATCTCGGTCCTCGTCGACCCGCCGGCGGTGCTGGTGGCGGATCCGGCGACGCGGGACGCGCGTGCATTGTACGAGACCCTCGCCGTCGTGGGTGGACTGCCGCTCCGAGCGTTCGCCCACGTCGCCGCCGACCGGTGGATCGACATGGCGACCGCCCGCGCCGTCGGCGAGAGCGAGATCCGTCGGGCAGTAGGTGGCGCAGCCTTGCTGGTCATCAGTGGCGGCGTGGACGCGGTCGGTAGCGCGGCTGGCGGCATCCCCACGTGGCGGTGGCGCACGGAACCCACCGGCACAGCTGAGGGTGATTGGTACGTCGTCAGTCGGCTCGCCCCATCGCCTCTAGCAGGGCTGCTCGGGCGGGTCGAATGGGATTCCGTGCCCCCGCTGACCGGGCTCTGGGTAACCGACCTTGTGGAGGGCGACGTCGCGCTTGCGGCCCAGTTGGCTCGCCGAGGGGCACCCCAACCGCTGGTGGTGATGGCGGACGTGGCTGGCCGGCGTCTGGAGACCCTGGGAGAGGGGTTTTCCCGCTGGGTGCTTCGAGGTGGAGCAAGTGCAGAGGCGTTTCGCACGCTGGTGGCCGCCGGCACGGACTGGCTGTTGCAGTCGGGACGGGCAGGTCGACGCCCAGTCCTCGATGTGACGCGGACGGTGCAGCGCGGGGTGCCCGTTAGCTTCCGATGGGTGGGTGACCCCTCACCTGACTCGCTCGCGGTCCGGCTGTCCTCCGGAACTGTCGAGCGCGACATCGTGCTCCGCTTCGCGACCGACGGCACGGCCGACACGCTGCTTCCCACGGGTACTTACCGCTGGGAGGCCGGGCAGCTCGGCATCGCCGGGTGGTTCGCGGTCGAGGAGTATTCGGACGAGTTTGTGCCCGCGCCCGTCGCACTGGCGGAGCCCGTGGGAAGCACCTTGGGGGACTTCCGCGCGCGCTCTTATCTGCGCGAGCGCTGGTGGGTCTTCCTGCTGGCGATTATTGCGCTCGTCATGGAATGGGCATGGCGGCAGCGAAGAGGATTGCCATGAAGGGTGGACTCTGGCGCAAGATCAAGGAAGTCGCGCTCACCGACGTGACCGTGCTCGTAAAGGGGCTCGACCGGGACACGCTCGACGACGTCGAACGCGTGCTGATCGAGGCCGACTTCGGTCCGGAGGCCTTCGAGATCGTCGAGGATCTTGAGCAGAAGCTGCGGCGCGGCACGCTAAAGACCGAGGCCGCGGCCCGAGAGTGGCTCACCGATCGACTGCTCGTCCTGTTGCCGAAGGACGATCGCGGCGGCGGCTTGAACCTCTCAACCGACGGAGGACCCGCCGTCGTCCTCCTGCTCGGGGTGAACGGCGTGGGCAAGACCACCACGATCGCGAAACTGGCGCATCGGCTCCGTGAGAGTGGTCGCTCGGTATTGCTGGCCGCCGCGGACACCTATCGGGCAGGCGCGCGGGAGCAGCTGTCGCTGTGGGCCCAGCGCCTCGGTGTGGACGCCGTCTCTGGCAGGCAGGGCGGAGATCCGGCGTCGGTTGCCTTCGATGCAATCGAAGCAGCCACATCCCGAGGGATCGACGTCGTGATCGTCGACACGGCCGGACGTCTGCACACGCACGCTGACCTGATGGAGGAGCTGCGTAAGATCGTGCGTGTTGTGTCGCGGAAGCGGCCGGGAGCGCCGCACGAGACGCTCCTGGTGCTCGATGCGACGGTAGGCCAGAACGCCTTGCAGCAAGGCCGGCAGTTTGCTGATGCGGTCCCCGTGTCCGGCGTCGTGCTCACCAAGCTCGACGGCACTGCCAAGGGCGGTGCCGTGCTGCGCATGCAGCGTGAGCTCGGGCTCCCGATCCGATGGGTGGGTGTGGGTGAGAATCTCGAC
The DNA here is from genome assembly GCA_039584325.1 of Gemmatimonadota bacterium. Classification (GTDB taxonomy): domain Bacteria; phylum Gemmatimonadota; class Gemmatimonadetes; order Gemmatimonadales; family GWC2-71-9; genus JAOTVV01. The sequence continues at coordinate 78,611 of JBDGYA010000003.1, read as the reverse complement.
GACCTCGAGCCCTTCGACAGGGAGCGGTTCGTGGAGCGCCTGCTCGCTGACTGATGCTACGTCCTGACACGCCGGTCCAGTTCCTCAAGGGTGTCGGCCCACAGCGGGCCGAGGCATTCGCCCGCATGGGGATCGAGACGGTCGAGGACCTGCTGTACCACGCGCCACACCGCTACCTGGATGCCACGAGCGTGACTCCCATCGCCCGGGCGACAGTGGGCACGGAGGTCACCGTCGTCGGGCACGTCGTGTCGAAGGCCGTCGTGCCGACGCGGCGCCGGCTGCGCATCTTCCGCGCAGTGCTCCGGGACGAGTCGGGCATCATCGAGTGTGCCTGGCCGGGGCAGGCGTTCCTCGACCGTACGATCAAGCAGGGACAGCTGCTGCTCGTCACCGGGCCGGTGAAGTACTATCACGGGCGACAGATCACCCCGCGCGAGCAGATCGTGCTTGCTGAGGCAGACGAGGAGGGGGAGCGCGGTGGACTAGTCCTGCCGGTGTATCCCGCCACCGAGGGCCTCACGCACCGTCACGTTCGCCGGCTGGTGCAGGAGCACCTCGACCGGATCATCGCGGTGGTCGAGGACACCCTGCCCACCGAGCTACGCCGACGTGCGCAGCTGCCTGGCCTGACAGATGCGCTACGCAGCGTGCATCGTCCGTCGACCCCCGAGGAGCCCGAACTCGGCCGGCGCCGCCTCGCGCTCGATGAGCTGTTCGATCTTCAGCTCGTCGTGGCGCGAGCACGGTACCTGGCCAAGGCCGCGACGAAGGGACCGCGCTTCGAGATCCGCAGGGAGCTGACGTCACAGCTCAAAGCATCCCTGCCGTTCGAGCTCACGGCGGAGCAGAAGCGCGCGGTGCGCGACATCGCCGCCGACATGACGTCACCCGAGCGCATGCACCGGCTGCTGATGGGGGATGTGGGCACGGGGAAGACGGTCGTCGCCCTTTTCGCCATGCTACTCGCCGTCGAGAACGGGTACCAGGCCGTCTTCATGGCACCCACGGAACTGCTCGCCGAGCAGCACGCACGGACGTTGGTGGAACTGCTCCACCCCCTCGGGATCGTTCCCGAGGTCCTGCTCGGCCGTCTCTCCGCCTCGGAGAAGTTGGCGATCCGGGAACGCATCGCGACTAGTGACGCGCAGGTGGTGGTCGGCACGCACGCGCTGATCCAGGAGCAGACGGCCTTCTACCGCCTTGGGCTCGTCGTGATCGACGAGCAGCACCGCTTCGGGGTGGAGCAGCGCGCAGCCCTGATCGAGAAGGGTGAGGCACCCGATGTGCTCTTGCTCTCGGCCACGCCGATTCCGCGCACGCTAGCCCTCACGCTGTACGGTGATCTCGACATCTCGATACTCCGTCGGAAGCCATACCGGCAGCCTCCGGTCAAGACCGGCGTGCGCGCGAATCGCGATCGTCTCAAGGTGTATGAGTTCCTGCGCGAGCGGTGCCAGGCGGGCCGACAGGCCTACGTCGTGTATCCCGTGATCGAGGAGTCCGAACGGGTCGATCTCAAGGCGGCGACTACCATGGCAGAGGAGCTGGCGCAGCGCCTGGCCCCGCTAGACGTCGGCTTGGTGCACGGGCGCATGAAGGCTGAGGAGCGCGACGGGGTCATGCGCCGCTTCCGCGACGGCGAAATCGATGTGCTCGTCGCCACAACGGTTATCGAAGTCGGGATCGACGTCACCAACGCGACGGTGATGGTGATCGAGCATCCCGAGCGGTTCGGTCTGGCGCAGCTGCACCAGCTGCGTGGCCGGGTGGGGCGCGGTGCCGACGAGAGTCACTGCGTGCTCATCACCGACGACGGGCCGGCGCAGGACCGGTTGCGCCGGTTTGCCCGCACGACGGACGGATTCAAGATCGCCGAGCTGGATCTCAAGGAGCGCGGTATGGGCGAGCTAGCGGGCAAGCGCCAGGCAGGCGGGTTCGTGCTACGCTTCGCAGACCTGGAGCGTGACGGTGATCTCATCGACCTCGCCCGCCGGGCCGCGCTCGCGCTGGTTGCGTCCGATCCCGATCTCTCCACATCGGCGAACTGTGCGCTGCGCCAGCGCATCGAGCGGCGCTACCGCCGCGGAATGGAGCTGTTTCGGGTGGGGTGACGGCGCAACATCAAATGTCCAATATCGAATGTCGAATGTTGAAGGGAGGTCGGCCGCCTCCGGTTGTCCCACAAGTGTGCCCTCGTTGACTCATCAATCTTGGTTGATATATTAACGCCATGACTCGACGCAAGCTCCACCGACAAACCGAGGTTGCGCTCGCTCGGTATCGGGCGCTGGCCGACGAGACCCGCATGCGCATCGTGCTGCGTCTGGTCGGTCGTGAAGTGTGCGTGTGCGAGCTGGCCGACGATCTGGACGTCCCTCAGCCGCTGCTGTCGTTTCATCTGCGCACCTTGCGTGAAGCCGGTCTGGTTCGGGCGGAGCGTCGGGGCCGCTGGAGCTTCTACACCCTGGACCCCGGGGGGCTGGAAGCCGCTGAGGCCTTTCTGTCTGACCTCGGAGCGGAGCACGCGACGGCGGCGCGGGCACTGACTACCTGCTGCTGACCGGCGTGCCTGTCGACGAGGCTTTTTTTGGCGAACAGAGATGAAGGAGAATTGATATGTCGGACGTGAAGCGGTCGGTGCGTACGCACTATGCGAAGGCGGCGCTGAAGGTCCTCGATGGCAGTGGCGGATGCTGCGGGTCGGACGACATCTGCGAGCCGATCTCCGAGGGCCTCTACTCGGCGGCCGAATCCGGCGCCGTGCCCGGTGAGGCGGTGCAGGCGTCGCTCGGCTGCGGCAACCCGACCGCGCTGGCCGACCTCCATGAGGGCGAGGTCGTGCTCGACCTTGGCTCCGGCGGCGGGATCGACGTGCTCCTCTCGGCGCGCCGCGTCGGGCCAGCTGGACTGGTGTATGGCCTGGACATGACCGACGAGATGCTCGCGCTGGCCCGCGGCAACGCCAAGAAGGCAGGCGCCGCCAATGTGGAGTTCCTGAAGGGAGAAATCGAGGACGTGCCGCTTCCCGACGCCTCGGTCGACGTGATCATCTCGAACTGCGTGATCAATCTCTCCGCCGACAAGGACCGTGTGTTCCGGGAAGCGTGGCGCGTGTTGCGCCCGGGCGGCCGCTTCGCGGTGAGCGACGTCGTGACCCGACAGGAGCTGTCCCCGGAGATCCGCAAGGATGCCACCCTGTGGTCGGCCTGCCTCGGCGGCGCGCTGCAGGATGCAGACTACCGCGCCGGATTGGAGAGCGCCGGCTTTGCCGATGTAGAGTTGGAATCGACCCGAGAGTTCTCGCTCCCCGGTGTGGGGCAGTTTGCGAGCGTCTTTGTGCGAGCGAGAAAGCCCTAGGGAACATCCAATATCCAACGCTCAATGGGGGAATGACCAAGTCGTTGCTTCATCATTCTCCCGTTGAGCATTGGAGAGTGGATATCGCTCACCGCTCCAGCACTTCGTCCGCTTTCGCGGCGAGGATGAAATCGCTCTCCGTGAGGCCGTCGATCTTGTGGGTCCAAATCTCGAGTCGGACCTTGCCCCACGACAAATGGATGTCCGGGTGGTGGCCCTGCTCCTCGGCGATCGCTCCCACGGCGTTGGTGAATACGAGGGCGGAGACGAAGTCGGGGAACTCGTACTCCTTCTCCAAGTGATGGCCTACCACGGCTCTCCAGCCGCCATCCAGCTTGGGCAATAGCTCGTCGATCTCCGCGCTATTGAGTGGTGGCACACCGCCGCGGCACGGCACGCACTGCTTCTTGGCGAGTTCGCTCGTCATGGTACTCCGCCTCTCGAGGGTCTGTGATATCGATGTATGGCGCCAGGCCTCAGAAGCGCAGCGCGAGGCCGATCTTGGTCGGAGTCGAGTACAGCTCGAACGGCGTGTATGGGATCTTCTCGCTCTCGTCTGGATCGTGCACCAGGTCCACGAGAAACATGGTGCCGGCTACAATCAGCGAGACCTGTCCCCCGATGAGGAATCCGCGTGCCTTGCGGGACAGGCTCGCGTACTCCTGATACAGTACCTCCGCCTCCGGGTCGAGATAGATGTTGCCCGAGCCGTCCGGATTCTCAATGATGACGCAGCCTTCCGGGTTGTCGCCGCAGAACGCTCGCAGCTCGCCCATTGCGGTCTTGGCGTCGCTGTTGCGGAAGGCCGCTGCGGTGATGAGCCCGGCGGCACCCGCGAGCGCGGGCCAACGGCCCCAGTGTGATACCGTGACGATCCACGGATCCCTCGTGTCGGTGCCGGTTTGGCTCTGAGCACGGGCAGTCGGCGTCGCCATGGGCGCCGCAACGAGGGCCAGGATCAAGGGCAAGCCCCGTCGGTACCACATCGTCGTCACCGGGCCGGGCCGGGTTCGCCTGAGGTCTGGAGCCCATCGTCCGGCGCCGCTGACGCCCACGCGTGAATCGTTCCCCGGCCGTCGTACACGAAGATCGTGCCCTGGTCGACGATAGGAGGAAACTCGATGGGTCCGTCCACGATGCGGCTCCAGCGCGGCGTGCCCGAGCGACCGTCGACGAACAGGATCTCGCCGGCTACCGTGCCGAGCAGCACACCGTTGTGCACGGGCGCGGGAGTGGCCCGAATGGTCCGGGCAAGGGCGAGCCGGGATGCCGCGCGGGGCGCGGCGAGGGGGACGCGCCAGAGGTCGCCGCTGAGTGTGGCGGCGTACGCAGTGTCGCGCGCGATTGCCACGCCTCCGAGGATCGGAGCCTCGATGTCGAGTTGCCACAGCACGTCGAGGGTCATGGCATCGAGTCCGGCGATCAGCCGATCGGGTGAGACGATCACGAGCGCCGTGCCGTGAATCGCTGGAGGTTGGGTAACGACCCCCGGTGCCAGCACGCCGACTTCGACGGTTCCGGATGCCGGATCGAGGAAGAACAACGAATCCTCCGACGCCACGAAGAGACGATCGTCGAGTACGGTGACTCCAGACCGTACCGGCCTGCGGAAGAACCGTTGCCACCGCACCGTACCGCGATCGATTCCGACGGCCACGACGGCCCCCGCCGTCGTGCCGGCGTAAAGCGTCCCTTCCCGCAGGGCGATCGGTCGCTGGACCGGACCAACCAGCCGATTCCACCGCTGCTTGCCCGTGAGCAGATCCCAGGCATGCAGCTGCCCCTGGACGTCACCGCTGGCGGCGTATGCCCTGGTGTGCGTGAACAGCACGCCAGAAGTGCCGACGCCCTTGAGGCGACGCTTCCAGACGACGGCGCCATCGGCGCGACGGAGCAGAGTGACGCGTTTGTCCGCTGCAGCGGCCAGGATGACGCTGTCACCGAGGGCCAGCGGCCCGGCGGAGGACTTGCCAACGTCCCTGGTCCACAGTTCCACGATGCTGTCGCCCACGTACTCGCCGGCGGATGGCGCCCGATTCAGCTCCAGCAGATGCACGGGCCAGACACGGGCCTCGTAGGTTGGCGCATCCACGCGTCGCGGGGTGCATGCGGTCGCGTTGACAGCGCAGAGGGCCAGGAGTAGGATACCGGCCCTATGCCGACGCGCACCTACATTGCAGATCTTCCCGAGCACATCGGCGACGAAGTGACGATTAGCGGGTGGGTCATGACCACCCGATCCAGCGGGAAGATCGCCTTTATCGTTCTCAGGGATGGTACCGGGTATCTCCAATGCGTGCTCGGTCGGAGCGATACCGACGAGGCGAGTTGGGAACGCGTGCGGCGCGTAACGCAGGAAGCGTCGGTTATCGTCACCGGCACCGTGCGGGCCGATGCCCGCTCGCCGGGAGGGGTGGAGCTGGGCGCGAGCAGGGTGCAGGTACTTGGCGAGAGCGCCGATTTCCCGATCACGCCGAAGGAACACGGCACCGCGTTCCTCTTCGAGCGCCGCCACCTCTGGCTGCGCAGCCGCCGGCAGGTGGCGATCATGCGTGTCCGCCACGAGGTCGTACAGGCCATCCGCGACTTCTTCCACGAGCGGGACTTCGTGCTCGTGGACACGCCGATCCTCACCGGCGCCATCGGCGAATCGGCCGGGACGCTGTTCGAGACCGAGTACTTCGATCTCGGCACGGCGTATCTTGCGCAGACCGGGCAACTCTACCTCGAGGCTGCCGCCGCAGCACTCAGCCGCGTGTACTGTTTCGGGCCGACGTTCCGGGCGGAGAAATCCAAGACCCGCCGCCACCTGGCGGAGTTCTGGATGGTGGAACCCGAGGTGGCGTGGTACGACTCCGATGATAACATGCGCCTCCAGGAAGAGTTCGTTGCGTACATCGTGGCCCGCTGCCTCGAGCGCCGCCGCGCCGAGCTGGACGAGCTCGAGCGCGATACAGCGCCGCTCGAACGGGTGACCCCGCCGTTCCCGCGAATCTCGTATACCGACGCCGTGGCCCGGCTCGGTGAGCTGGGGGTCGACGTGCGGTGGGGCCAGGACCTCGGAGCGGACGAGGAGATCGCTCTGGCGAACGACTACGATCGCCCGGTCTTCGTCTACAACTACCCCAAGGTTGTCCGAGCGTTCTACATGAAGGAGAACCCGGACGACCCGCGTACGGTTCTCAACAACGATCTCCTCGCACCCGAGGGCGTTGGGGAGATCATCGGCGGCAGCCAGCGCGAGGACGACCACGACAGGTTGCTGTCACGCATCCGCGAGCTCGATCTGCCGGAAGAGAACTACGGCTGGTATCTCGACTTGCGGAAGTACGGCACGTTCGTGCACTCGGGCTTCGGGCTCGGCGTGGAGCGGACCGTCGCCTGGATCTGTGGCCTGCCGCACATCCGCGAGGCGATCGCCTTCCCGAGGATGATGACACGGCTCTACCCGTAGGCAGTATCCAATAGCCAATGCTCATTGGGGGAATTATCAAGAGACATCCTTGAGCATTCCCCCATTGGCTATTCGCCATCGGATACTCCCTTGGCTTCCTCCCATAGCTCGTCCAGCGTCTCCAACCCCGCGGTGTGCATGTCGATCCCGCGCTTCCCGGCGGCCGCTTCGATTTGCCGGAACCGCCGGTCGAACTTCCGGTTCGCCTCCTCGAGTGCCGCCCGCGGGTCGATGCCCAGCTTGCGGGACAGGTTGACCACGGCGAAGAGTACGTCGCCCACCTCGTCGGCGATCCGCGGCCGATCGGCACCCGCCTCCACCTCGCCGTCCAGTTCCTGCAACTCCTCCTGCACTTTCCTCCTAGGCCCGTCGGCGTTGGGCCAGTCAAAACCCACGCCGGCGGCCTTTTCCTGCAGCCGGTAGGCCTCGAGCAGTGCGGGCAGCCCCGGTGGGAGACCGTCGAGGATGGAAGGTCGGACGATCCCGTTCTCGGCCCGTTTCGTCACCTCCCAGCGGCGGCGGACCTCGCCCATATCCACGTCGCGATCGATGTGAGTGCCGTCCTCCTGGAACAGGTGAGGGTGCCGCCGCCACATCTTCTGCTCGACGGCCTGCACCAGCTCCTCGGCGCCGAACTCCCGCCGCTCCTCCGCGAGAACGATCTGGAAAGCGACGTGGAGCAGCACGTCGCCAAGCTCGTCGCGCAGCCGCTCGCCGTCCCCCGTCCCCATGGCGTGGTCCAGTTCCATGGCCTCCTCGACGAAGTAGGGCCGCAGCGTCTGCACAGTCTGCGCCGCATCCCACGGACACCTGTTTCGAAGGTCCCGCACGAGCTGCACGATGCGTCCAAGCGCTGATGGTTCTTGCATTTGCGTCATTTGGCCGGTACAATACGCCACCGCTGGGAACCGTGTCAACCAACACTTCGTCCAACCGCGGCTGGCTCGCGGTCGATCTGGCCAATCTGCGTGCCAATGCCCGTGCGGTCCTCGCCGCCGCCGGCGGCGCACAGCTGCTGCCCGTAGTGAAGGCCGATGCGTATGGGCTCGGCGCTGTTCCCGTGGCTGGCGCGCTCGAGGCGCTCGATCCGTGGGGCTTCGCCGTCGCCACCGTCGATGAGGGAGCCGAGTTGCGCGAAGCGGGCATTACGCGCCCGATCCTCGTCCTCACTCCGGCGTTCGCGGCCCAGCGCGCGGCGTTTGCGGAGCACGATCTGCGGGCCGTCCTCGGAGATCCCGACGTCGCTGCCGATTGGGAGCTTCCCTATCATCTCGAGATCGACACAGGTATGGCGCGGTGCGGCGTGCGCTGGGACGATGCAACGGCACTGCGACGGTTCGGGGGATCGCAGCTAGAGGGCGCGTTCACGCACTTCTACGCCGCGGACGCCGGCGCGGCCTCGGTCGAGCGGCAGTGGGGGCGGTTCCAGCAGGCGGTAGAGGCGTTGCCGGCACGGCCGCCGCTGCTGCATGTGGCGAACAGCGCCGGAGCGTGGCGTCTCGACGCCCGCCTCGACCTTGTGCGTCCCGGCATCTTTCTCTACGGAGGGGAGCATGCGCCGGATCTCCCGCCGCCGCGCCCAGTCGCTGCGGTGCGGGCCCCGGTGGTGAGTCTGCGGCGGCTGCCGGCCGGTGCGACGGTGAGCTACGGGGGCGACTGGGCGGCCCCTTCGGAGACCGTGATCGGCACACTGGGAATCGGCTACGCCGATGGCGTACCGCGCGCGGTGCAGGACAAGGCGCACGTTCTGCTGCGTGAGCGGCGGTTTCCGGTGGTCGGTCGGGTGACAATGGACTTCATCATGGTGGAACTCGGCGCTGACGGCGCGGGGGTCAGGGTCGGTGATACAGCGACGCTGATCGGGGTGGACGGGGAGAGCGCGATCGACGTCAACGAGTTTGCCAGGTGGGGCGGGACGATCAGTTACGAGAGCTTGACGCGACTCGGTGCCCGCCTCCGGCGGGAGTATTCGGACGGGTGATGCGCCGAGGCGGGGGCAGAGTGGCGCTGGTCGTGCTCGACGGCCTCGGCATCGGCGCCGTGCCGGACCAGCCGGCGTTCGGTGACGAGGGGTCGGACACGCTCGGAAACCTCGCGCGGGCCGTGGGGGGACTGGACCTGCCCTATCTCGAGCAACTGGGCCTGGGCTGCTGCCGGCCGCTCGAAGGGGTAGCATGTGGCGAGCCCGAAGCGGCACACGGCATCGCCATGCCCCAATCGCCGGGCAAGGACAGCACGACCGGGCATTGGGAGCTGTGCGGGCTCCAGCTGGAGCGGCCGTTCCCCACGTTTCCGGACGGGTTCCCTGCTGAGGTGATCGAGGTGTTCTCCCGCCGCACGGGGAGGGAAGTGCTTGGAAACCGCACGGGGTCGGGAACGGCGATCATCGAGGAGCTGGGTGCCGAGCACATGGAGGGCGGGGGCTGGATCGTCTACACGTCCGCCGATTCGGTCTTCCAGGTCGCCGCACATGAGGCGGTCGTGCCGCTCGAGGAGCTGTATCACGCCTGCCGGGTCGCGCGCCAGGAGGTGCTCACCGGCCGGCATGCCGTCTCGCGAGTGATTGCGCGGCCGTTCGAGGGCGCACCGGGCGCCTTCTCGCGTACCCCCAATCGCCGTGACTTCTCGCTCGAGCCCCCGGGCGATACCTTGCTCGACCGGCTGGCTGAGCGCGGGATCGATCGTGTTGGGATCGGCAAGGTCGACGACCTCTTCGCCGGCCGCAACATCGTGTCGGTGCACACCGCGACGAACGGCGAGTGCTATGAACGCATCGCCGAGACGCTCGACGTGCTGGACCGGGGACTCGTCTTCGTCAACGTGATCGAGTTCGATCAGACCTGGGGGCACCGGAATGACGTTGCGGGGTTTTATGAGGGGCTGCGGGAGCTGGATGCGGTGCTGCCCAGCCTGGTGGGCCGGCTGCGGCAGGGCGACCTGATGATCCTGACCGCCGACCACGGCAACGATCCGACGACGCCCTCGACGGATCATTCGAGGGAGGCTGTGCCGATTCTGGCGGTCGGGCCGGACGTCCAGGCGGTGCCGTTGGGCGAGCGCGCGACGTTTGCCGACGTGGGTGCCACAGTGGGCGAGTATTTTGACATTCAACTGGGCGCGGGGACCTCGTTCCTCGAGCGGGTGGCACGGTGGACGAACTGACGAAAGTGGCCCGTGAGGCGCAGCAGCACGCGTATGCGCCCTACAGCGGCTTCAGGGTAGGGGCGGCGCTCGAGACCGAGGGAGGGCGCGTCTTCGCCGGCGCGAACGTGGAGAACGCCTCATACGGTGTCGCCAACTGTGCGGAGCGCGTGGCGCTCGGAGCGGCCGTCGCCGGTGGGGAGCGCCGCTTCACCCGCATCGTCGTGGTGAGCGACATCGATCCGCCTGCGTCGCCCTGCGGTGCCTGCCGCCAGGCGCTGGCGGAATTCGGGCTGGACATGCGTGTCGAGTCGGTAGGGCCACGAGGCGCCCGGCGGTGGCGGCTGGCCGATCTCCTGCCAAACGCCTTCGGCCCGGAGGATCTCGAGCGGTGAGAGCGATCCGGTTCCTCCTCATTGCCGCGGCGGTCGCGGCGTGCCGCGAGAACGTGACGGCTCCGGGCGCGTGCCCAGAGTACTGCCCTCCGGCGCGTCTGGAGGTGCAGGATACCCTCTTGACGTCGGTCATCGCCAACGCGGAGTGGTTCGAGGGCTATGTGCAGCCCCACCGCGCGGCCATCCTGCAAGTGGTGTCGGACGGGGCGCGGCAGGTGAGCCGCGGGGTGATCCGTCTGCGAGCATTCTCACCGGAAATCGCCGAGGGTGGTGACTTGGTCCCCGTGGAGGAGGCCGATTCCTTCCGTCTGCGGTTCGAGGTGCTTCGCCGCCGGGAGGACGTCACCGGTTACGAGTTACAGGTTCATCGGCTTCCCATCACGGTGGACAGCTCGGCGAGCTTCGAGGACCTCGCAGCGTACTTCGCCGACAGTACGCTGCTCGCGACTCTGCTGCTGCCCGACTCCGTAGAGGGCGATACGGTGGGTGTGGCGGACACCGTCGGGGTGACGCTGCCACCCGATGCGTTCCCGACGCTGGAAGCGGACAGCTTCCAGACGGCTGTCGGCGTGGCACTGCGCAGCGATCAGACCGGATATGTCGATCTTCCCGCCGTCGAGCGGGGTGGGGCCGGCACGTCGCTGACTTGGTTTGTGAAGATCGACTCGAGCGGCACGCTGGTGGGAAGACAGCAATCGCAGGGCCCGGCGTTCGACACGTTTGTGGTCGACAGCCTGGCGCCCGAGCAGGACGAGCCGCTGGTGATGGGGGGGGTGCCATCTGCGCGCACGTTCCTCCGGTTCGACATGCCAGCGGAGATCCTCGACGCGTCAACCATCGTCCGGGCGACGCTGATCCTGGTCCCGGCCACGCCCGTTCTGGGTGCCGAAGGTGACACGACGACCCTCGCCGCGTTTCCGCTGCTGGAGGACTTCGGGCCGAAATCGAAGCCGGAAGTGCTGCCCGCCGATACGCTCGGCCGGGAGCTAGCCGTTCTCCCCGTCGGTGCTGCCGACTCGATTCTGATGGACGTGACGCGCATCATGCAGCCGTGGCAGAGCGATTCTACCCTGCCGCAGACCATCGTACTGCTGCTGTCTCCCGAGGGTGGGTCCATCGCCGAGCTCCGAGTGTTCTCCCCGACGAGCGCGGGCGGACGACCGGCGCTACGGGTGACGTATGTGCCGTTCTTCTCGTTCGAGGAACCGTTGCCATGAGCGCGCGGATCGGTATCGTCGGTCTGATGCTCCTGGCCGCTCTCCCCGGACTGGTAGAGGCACAGGCGTCGGTCTACGGCGTACTCGGTATCGGGTTCCCCGGCCGGACTATCTCCGTGCGGACCCGCGCGCTTGGCGGCAGCATGGCGGCGGTCGATGCCGCGTCGGCGACGAACCCCGCGGTGATCGCGCTCAATCAACGCCTCACGGTTTCCGGTCTGAGCCAGACCACGAGCAGGAACTACGAGGCGGGTGACACGTCCGTGACCGGGCTCTCGGACACGCGCTTCCCGTTTGCGATGGTCGCCGGACCCGTTCAACGGTCGCCGATCGCGTTCGGGGTGAGCTACGCTCTCTACTCGGAGCGGAGTTACGACATCGTCACTACCGACACTGTGACCGTCCGTGGGGAGGAGGTCGGGGTAGCAGACCGGCTCAAGTCCGACGGGGGCATTGCGGATGTTCGGGCCGCCGTAGCCTGGCGCGTGAGCCGGCGCGTCCTGTTCGGTGCCGGCTTCCATCTCCTCAGCGGGTCTACCAGGGAGGAGCTGGAGCGTGAGTTCGAGAATCCCATCTACGCGCCCGTATCCCAGCGGGGTGACGTGGACTACTCGGGTTGGGGGATCTCGGCCGGCGTCGTGGTGACTCCGGCCAGTCGCCTGCGTTTCGGAGTATCCGCGCGCCGAGATTCGAAGCTGAACATCGAGGACCAGTTGCTCCCGACGATCGAGGTGCAGTTGCCGTGGACCTTCGCCGCAAGTGTGACGGTGGCGCCGTTTCAGGTGATGCGCTGGTCGGTCGGCGGGGAATTCCGCAACTGGTCGGTTGCGTCCGACGACGTGCCCGAGACCACGCAGCTCTCGGTGTTCGACACCTGGGAGGTGTCGAGCGGGATCGAGATCGGCGGGCCTGATGCGGGCTCATCCAAATTCCCGTTTCGCCTCGGGTTCCGCTACGCGACGCTGCCGTTCAGCCCGGTCGACGAGCAGCCGACGGAAATCGACCTCTCGGCGGGATCGGGAATCCTCTTCGCCGGCAATCGCGCGCTCTTCGAGTTCTCCGTCGAGCGCGTGCTGCGGGATGGTGGAGGTGCCTCCGAGCGGGCGTGGCAGATCGCCATCGGTCTCACGCTGCGTCCATGACCCGGGTCTTCCTCCACACGTTCGGCTGCAAGGCGAACCAGTACGACAGCGAGGTTCTGCGGCAGGCGCTCGAGGCTGCGGGGGCCACGATCGTGACCAGCGCAGCCGAGGCCGATGCGGCCGTGGTCAACTCCTGCACGGTGACCCACGTGGGGGAGGGGAAGATGCGCGGCTTGGTCCGACGGCTGGCGCGCGCGCAACCTGACATCCGGACTGTGGTGGTCGGATGTGCTGCCGCGCTGGACAACGGCACGCTGGCTGCGCTGCCGAATGTGGCTGACGTGATTGGCGGCGCTGAGCCGGCCGCCGTATTGCGGAGCCTGGAGCTGCCGACAGTCGTGACGTCGGCGGGCTTGCGCACCTTCGAGGGGGGCGCGCGCGCCTGGCTCAAGATCCAGGACGGCTGCGACGAGCACTGCACGTTCTGCGCGACGAAGCTCGCACGCGGGCGCAATCGGTCACGCCACGTAGACGCACTGGTCGCAGAGGCCCGGGTCCTCGCGGCGCGGCACGCCGAGATCGTGCTCACGGGTGTGCACATAGGGAGCTACGGCGCCGACCTCGACGCGGCGTACTCGCTCGGCACCCTGGTCGAGACGTTGGTCGAGCGGGTGGCGGACGTGCGCTTCCGGCTGTCCTCGGTGGAGGTGACCGAGCTCGAGGACCGGCTCGCCCGGCTGATGACAGACGCGCCCGATCGGCTGGCACCCCACCTGCATGCCCCGCTGCAGTCGGGCAGCGACCGGATACTCAAGCGGATGGGACGGCACTGGTACACAGCGGCGGAGTATCGACGGCGGCTTGAGACACTCGCCGACCGTGTCGCTCCGCTGGGTCTCGGTGCCGACATCATGGTCGGGTTTCCCGGGGAGTCGAGAGAGGATTTCGTGGCCACCCGTTCGGTGGTCGAAGACATTCCCTTCACCTATTTGCACGTGTTTCCGTATTCGGTGCGCCCCAACGTCGCGGCTGCCAGGCTGGGCCCGGCGGTACCGCCCGAGGTGGCCAAAGAGCGCTCCGCCGAGCTGCGCCGGTTGGCGCAGGCCAAGGGTGCCGCCTTCCGGACGGCCAGAGCGGGCGGGTCAGCAGACATCGTGACGCTCACCCGATCGAAGGGACGGTATGAAGGGCTGACGGGAGACTATGTCACGGTGGATTGGCCGGCGGAGCAACCAGCACCGGCGCGCTTCCGCGCGCGACTGGCCATGCAGGCAGACGGCAGCATGAACGTGGAGCGGGAAGAGCGGGCCGCGTGACGAAGCGCGTGTACGTCGAGACCTACGGCTGCCAGATGAACGTGGCCGACTCCGAGCTGATCATCGGTCAGCTCGGACGCGACGGGTACGTCGTGACCGGCGATCCGGGCGAGGCCGACGTGATGCTCGTCAACACGTGCGCGGTGCGCGACAACGCCGAGCAGCGAGTCGTGGGTCGGATGGGCGATCTCAAGCGGTTCAAGCGCCCGGGTGTGGTGCTCGGTGTGGTGGGGTGCATGGCCCAGCGCCTCGGCGAGACCCTGCTCGACGAGGCACCGCACGTGGATCTCGTGGTCGGGCCGGACGGCTATCGCGGCCTGCCCGACCTCATCGCCAGCGCGGCCGACGGCGCCCGGCTCGCGGACGTTGCGTTCAAGTCGTGGGAGCACTACGAGGACGTCCCGGTGCAGCGCCCACCGGGCCAGCCTTCCGCCTTCGTCACCGTCCAGCGTGGCTGCGATTATCGGTGCACCTTCTGCATCGTTCCGATGACACGCGGAAGGGAGCGGAGCCGTACACTGGACGATGTGGTGCGTGAGGTCGTGTGGCTGGCGGGCCAGGGCATCACCGAGGTGACGCTGCTCGGGCAGACGGTCAACAGCTACTACGACGGCGCGCACGACTTCGCAGGCCTGCTGCGGTCGGTCGGCGTGGTGGACGGGATCCGGCGCGTGCGGTTCACCAGCCCCTATCCCACCGACTTCACCGAACGGACGATCGCCGCGATGGCGGACGTGCCCACGGTGTGCGAGCACGTGCATTTGCCGGTGCAGAGCGGCTCGTCGCGGCTGCTGAAGCGCATGGGCCGTCGGTACGACCGGGCCCAGTACCTCGACTGCGTGGCGCGGCTCCGCACGGCAATGCCGGACCTCGCGATCACAACCGACATCATCGTCGGGTTCCCCGGCGAGACGGAGGAGGAATTCCTCGAGACGGTGAGCCTGGTGCATGAGGTCCAATTCGACGACGCGTTCACGTTCCGGTATTCGCCCCGCGAGGGCACGGGGGCGCTGCGGCTACCCGATCCCGTGCCCGAGTCGGAGGCGGGTGCGCGACTCGAGTGTCTCATCGCAGAGGTCCGGGACGTCGCGAGGCACCGGAACATGTGTCTCGTCGGTACCACGCACGAGGTCCTCATCGAGCGCGTCGCCCGGCGCGGGGAGCGGCTGCAGTCGCGTACCCGCACGAACAAGGTCGTGCTGCTCGATGGGCCGCAGCGGTGGATCGGCACGTATCGCGACGTGCGCTTGGTCGGCACGTCGGGAGCCACCTTCACGGGTGCGCCGGTCACACCGGTGCGCGGGCTCACGGTCATGGCTTGATGCCGCCGCCGGACCGGCGGGCGGTGCGGGTCGGTGACCCTGCCGCCCGTCACCCGGGTCGCACTTGCCTACGGGGCCGGTCTCTGGATCGGCCTCGTCGTTTTTGCACCCGGCTGGGTGTTTTGGGTCCTGAGCGGCTGCGCCGCCCTGGCGGGCATCCTTCGGCCGCGCCACGCGGTGCCGGTTGGGGCAGTTGCGATCGGACTGGTCGCGGCGGGATGGCACGCCGACCGCGGCCACGCGGAGTGCCGACACGTATGGCGGGCCGGGTCGATTTCGGCGCTCCTGACCGTACATGACGCCCCCGGCACCGAGGGCACCACGACGGCCAAGGTCATCCACGCGACGCAGCCCTGCCGCGGAACCGTGCGACTCAGACTCGCTCGCTCGGTGCCCGCGGGCGCGACCGTACTCGCCGTAGGGATAGCGCGGGGCTTCGGGGTGATGCGCGTGCGGCACGTGCGGGTGCTCTCACGGAGCCGGCCGTGGCGTTATCGCGTTCGCGCCGTCGTGGAACGCCGCATCAGGGCACTGTACGGGGCGCGGGCGGGGCTCGTCGACGCACTCGTGCTCGGGCGGCGCGACGACCTGAGCCCTGCACTGCGGCAGACCTTCGCCGATGCCGGACTCGCCCATCTCCTCGCCATCTCGGGACTGCACGTCGGCGTGCTTTCGTCGTGGCTCTTGCTGCTGCTGCGCCGCGCGGGCGTAGGGGAGCGGCGCTGGCTGCTCGGGGCGGCGCTCACCTGGGCGTACGTGAGCCTGCTGGGCATGCCGGCATCCGCGACGCGTGCGGCCGCATTCCTCACCCTCTACGCCGTTGCGCGATGGCGGCAGCGGCATCCGCCGCTCGCGGCCGTGGTGGCGGTGTCGGCGCTGCTCATTCTCTCGCTCGATCCCGGAGCCGCCACGTCCATCGGGCTGTGGCTCTCCGTCGCGGCCGTGCTTGGCACGGGGTGGGGCAACCGTCTGGCTCGCGGCCGGCGCCATCCGGTCATCCGGCTCGTGGCCTCGTCGTGCGGGGCCGTGCTGTTCACCGCCCCGATCACCGCTTTCGCCTTCGGCGCGGTGGCTCCCATAGGCGTGGTCGCCAACCTCGTCGCTATCCCACTCTCCGGCATCGCAGTCCCAGCCGTGTTCGTGAGTCTCGCCGGCGGCGGACTGGTGGCCGGTGGGGCGGGCCTGACCCTCGCCACCCTCGAGCGCGTCGCAGCTGTCGCCGCCAGGGTGCCGGGTGCCCAGGTCATGGGCGCTCCGGGCACGGCGTTCGCGGTGCCGTGGGTGCTGGGGTTGTGCGGCGTGCTTTACCTCAGCGGCGACCGTGGCGCGGTCCTCGCGAGCCCCGTGGTTCGCGTCCGCCGCATTCGCCGACTCCTCGCAGTCTCGGCTGCCGCAGTCTGGCTCCTCGTCACCCTGCCAGCCTGGCGC
This sequence comes from Gemmatimonadota bacterium, assembly GCA_039584325.1. Classification (GTDB taxonomy): domain Bacteria; phylum Gemmatimonadota; class Gemmatimonadetes; order Gemmatimonadales; family GWC2-71-9; genus JAOTVV01. Next base: position 61,896 of record JBDGYA010000003.1, on the reverse strand, counting down.
GCCCGTGAGGGTGGCAGCACGCTCGACATTCACGTGCTCAGCGTGGGTCAGGGCGACGCCATCCTGGTCCGGACGCCCGAAGACCGGTGGCTGCTGGTGGACGGCGGCCCGCGGACGACCGGGTTTGACGCCGGAGCGCGAGTGATCTTGCCTTTCCTGCGCAGACGCGGCGTACGGGCGCTCGACGTCGTGGTCGTGTCGCACGGTGACGCTGACCATCTGGGCGGGATCCCCTCCGTGCTTGACCGGGTTGATGCCGGGCTCGTACTCGAGCCGGGGCAGCCACTCGGCACCGATCTCTATCTGGAGTATCTGGCACTCGTCGATGCACGGGGCATCGCCTGGCGTGCGGCCCGCTCGGGAGACACTCTCACGATCGACGGTCTCGACATCGCGGTGCTACACCCTTCCGGCGAGTGGGTGGACAGCGAGTTTGAGCCCAACGAGAACTCGCTCGTCCTGCACGTGCGCTACGGGTGCTTCGACGTACTCTTCGCGGGGGATGCGGGCACCCCGGTGGAATGGGAATTGCTGCCTTCGGTGCCTGAAGTCGAGATATTGAAGGTGGGGCACCACGGGTCGGCGAGTGGGACCACCGGCGCGTGGCTCGACGCGTTGCGGCCGCGGGTAGCGGTGATCTCGGTAGGCCGGAATCGGTACGGCCACCCGGCACCGGACGTGCTCGAGCGGCTCTCGGCGCGCAACGTCGAGGTGCGGCGCACCGATCGCGGCGGCGTGGTGACCATCCGTACGGACGGACGCTATTATTGGGTCGACCAGGGCAGACCCGCCACTCTCGCTGGGAGCCTGCAGTGTCGGATTCGTCAATTGTCACGATCGAGCGATTCATCCTCGAGCAGGAGCGGATGCACCCTGAGGCCACCGGTGACTTCACGAATCTGCTCTACGACATCGCCCTCGCGGCCAAGGTGATCTCGGGCTACGTGCGCCGGGCGGGACTCGTGGACGTCCTCGGCGCACTCGGCCGGGAGAACGTGCAGGGCGAGCAGCAGCAGAAGCTGGACGTGATCGCCAACGATACCGTGAAGCAAGCGATCGGCTTCACGGGCCGCGTCTGCGTGATGGCGTCGGAGGAGGAGGGTGATCCGGTGCCCGTGCCGAAGGAGCGGGATCCCGGCAAGTACGTGCTGCTGTACGATCCCCTCGACGGCTCCTCCAATATCGACGTCAACGTGTCCATCGGCACCATCTTCTCCATCCACCAGCGCCGGAGCCCCGACGGCGGCCCGGGCACCCTCGACGACTGCCTGCGGCCCGGCGACGACCAGATCGCCGCGGGCTACATCATCTATGGGTCCAGCACCGTATTGGTGTACACTGTGAAGCACGGCGTGCACATGTTCACGCTCGACCCGACCATCGGTGAGTTTCGCCTACTGAACCACGACATCAGGACCCCCCAGGTCGGCAAGTTCTACAGCGTGAACGAGAGCTACTATCAGCGATGGACCGACGGTTATCGTCGGGTGGTGCAGCAGTTCAAAGGCGTGGAGGATCCGGGGGAACGCAAGAACGCCCGCTACATCGGCTCCCTTGTGGCCGATTTCCACCGCAACCTGCTTGCGGGCGGCGTGTTCATGTACCCGGCCGACTCGAAGGCACCGCAGGGCAAGCTGCGCCTGCAGTACGAAGCGAATCCGCTGGCGCTGATCGCCGAGCAGGCCGGCGGCGCGGCTACCGACGGGCACCGGCGTATACTGGAGATCGTGCCGAAGGAGCTGCATCAGCGCACGCCGCTGCTGATTGGCAGCAAGCAGGATGTCGAGTTTGTGATGCACACCGTCAACGGAGTCGACGCGGCCGCGGTCCCGTGAGCAGCGAGCGACACTCTCCCTCGGGGCTTCCGATCGACGGCGTCTACGGCCCCGACGATCACGGGCCGCCCGACGGGCGGCCCGGTGACTTCCCGTTCACGCGCGGCATCCATCCCACCATGTATCGCGGCCGCCTCTGGACCATGCGGCAGTACGCGGGGTTCGGCACGGCGGAGGAGACCAATCAGCGGTTTCGCGAGCTACTGCAGGCGGGGCAGACGGGGTTGTCGGTGGCGTTCGATCTGCCGACGCAGATGGGGCACGACTCCGACGCCGCGCTCGCTGAAGGCGAAGTGGGGCGGGCTGGCGTCGCCATCGACACGGTGGACGACCTCGCGCGTCTGTTCGAGGGGATTCCGCTGGACGAGGTCTCGACCTCGATGACCATCAATGCTCCTGCGGGCATCCTGCTCGCGATGTACATCGTGGTGGGCGAAGAACAGGGCGTGGCAACGGCGGTGCTGCGGGGCACGATCCAGAACGACGTGCTCAAAGAGTACATTGCGCGCGGGACGTTCATCTATCCGGTCGAGCCGTCGCTCAGACTCATCACCGACATCCTTCGGTTCGTGGCCCAGGAAGGGATGAACTTCAATCCCATCTCCGTGAGCGGCTACCACATGCGCGAGGCGGGGTGCACCGCCGTGCAAGAGGTGGCGTTCACCTTTGCCAACGGGCTCGAGTACCTCGACCGGGCGTCGCAAGCGGGGCTCGACGTGAATCTGATCGCCGCACGGACGTCGTTCTTTTTCGCCGCGCACAATGACCTGTTCGAGGAGGCTGCCAAGTTCCGTGCGGCACGGAGGTTGTGGGCGCGACTCATGCGGAAGCGGTACGGCGCGGATGAGCGCGCGTGCCAGCTCCGGTTCCACACGCAGACCGGCGGCTCCACGCTCACCGCGCAGCAGCCGCTGAACAACGTCGTGCGGGTAACCGTACAGGCGTTAGCGGCCGCCTTGGGCGGTGCGCAGTCGCTGCACACCAACGCGTACGACGAGGCGCTCGCGCTCCCCACGGCTGACTCTGCGCGGCTGGCGTTGCGTACCCAGCAGGTCCTGGCGCAAGAATCCGGGGTGGCGCAGACCGCCGATCCGCTAGGTGGGTCGCACTACGTCGAGGCGCTCACTGACGAGATCGAGCAGCGGGCGCGGGCGCTTCTGGTGGAGATCGATGAGTTGGGGGGTGCTGCACGCGCGGTGGAGCGGGGGTACTTCCAGGACGCGATCGCGCGTGCGGCGTACGAGCACCAGCAGATGGTGGAGCGGGGCGAGCGGACCGTGGTGGGCGTGAACCGCTATACGGTGGACGAGCCACCACCGCCGATCCAGGCACCCCACTACTCGGGCCTCGCGCAACGGCAGAAGGCACGCGTGCGTGAGGCCCGGATCGCGCGAGACGCGGATGTGTGCAGTGCGGCCCTCGCGGCGCTCGGCACGGCGGCGGCGGCACCGGACGGGCAGCTCATGGAGCCGATCCTCGCTGCGGTGCGGGCCCGCGCTACCGTCGGGGAGATCAGCGACGTGCTGAGGGAGGTCTGGGGCACCTTCCAGAACCGTGGGTAGGTGTGGGTACCCGCCGAGCAGGGTTGTCGCGCCGTGGAGTCTCGTAGGGTGGCGTTCATGGAGCGAGTCCACAGCTCCGTCAGGGTAGCGTTCCTGGCAATGGCGGTCGCGCTGGGAAGTGCCTGGGTCACGCACTCAACCGACTTCCTTCGAGGACTCGAGCCGGAGCTCGCGTGATGGAGGCCTTCTGGTGGATTCTCGGGGAGCGGGCTGGCCATGAGCGCCATCGCGCTGGTCGGCAGTGTGACCCTCCTGCTGTCGGACGCTGCGCTGCGGCGCGTCGTGAGCCCACTCGTCGCGCTTGCAGCCGGCTCGCTTCTCGGCGGGGCCTTCTTTCACATGCTCCCCGCTGCGACGGGGCGGATGCCCGATCTCGGCGTGGTGTTCCTGTGGACCATGGTCGGCTTCGCCGTGTTCCTCGGGCTCGAACAATTCCTGCACTGGCACCACTGTCACCGCGTGGAGGCGGACTGTCGCCAGCCGCTCGGCTACCTGATCCTGGTGGGGGACGGCTTGCACAACTTCCTGGGAGGTTTGGGAGTAGCCGGTGTCTTCCTGATCGACGTTCGGCTCGGTGTCATGGCCTGGATCGCGGCCGCCGCTCATGAGGTGCCCCAGGAACTGGGAGACTTTGGCGTGCTGATCCATAGCGGTTGGACTAAGCGACGGGCGCTGTTGTTCAATCTTCTCTCCGGTCTGACCTTTCTCATCGGCGGTCTGCTGGCCTATGCCGCCGCGGGCAGGAGTGAGATCCCGTTTCTCGTACCGTTCGCCGCCGGCACCTTCATCTACATCGGGGCGTCCGATCTCATTCCGCAGGTGAATCGTCACGACAGCGTAGCGGGGAACGCGGTGCACTTCGCCGCGTTTGCCGCAGGCGTGCTCGTACTCTGGGTGCTGCGGTCCGTCGGCCACTGAGCGTGCGGGATGGCCGTCGGGAAACCAGCCGCGCCGTGTGATCCGGATCACACACCAAGCCGCCACCTCGTTCGGGATCGGCGTTACGTGGTATGTCCGGGAGGCGTCTCTTCGGTAGGCAGATCAGCGTCTGGCTGCAAAGGAGGATAGTGTGTCAGACACTCTCGAGACCGACCGCGAGGAACGGCAAGAAGGGTCCAGCGAGCCAACGAGCGAGGTGAGCGCCGGCGAGGCTGGTACGCCCACGGATCCCATCGACGCGTGCCGCCAGCAGGTCGTGCGGCAGTACCGCGGCGAGATCATGGACTATGCTGCCGAGTTGTGTGATGACAAGGAACGGGCCAATGCCGCGGTCGACCGTGCGTTCAGCCGAGCGTTCGCGTCTTGGCGGGAGTGTGGCCGGGCCGGGAACTTCCGCCATTGGGTCCGCGGCATCGTCGTGGACCTCTGCACGGACCGCGCCGAGGCCTGACGCCCCCGTGGGCGCGCACGCACCGGGCCGCCACCGGTGAGGTTTGAGCGGGTCGGGATATCCTTCAAGATGTCCCGACCCGTCGACGTTCCATCGGAAGCCGCCACGCAACCCCCCCACGACCCCGACGGGCAGAAGTGTCCAATCCTCGACGCCACCCGCCGGCTCTGCCGACAGGCCCGTAACGGAGCGGCACCGGTATACCCGGTGAGCAGAACGCCCATTTGGCGACGGACGCGGGAAGAGCGTCTGCGCTCTGAGTAGAATACGGCAGTATCTCACACTCGCCGGTGTAACCCCAGGAGGTGGTGCGATGGAGCAATCGCGTGCGCACGATCCGTCAGCAACGGGCGGGCAGCCGGCGAGGGACCGCCGCATCGAGCGCGTCGTCTCCCAGGTTGGGGCATTTGAGGCGCTCGTGCCGCATCGGGACGTGCGTGCCCCCACGGTCTCCCAGTGGTCGGTGGGTATGCACATACATCACTGCGCACTCGCGATGCGATTGGTCGCCACAGAGGTACTGCGCTGTGAGACGCCACCGCCACGGTGGTCCGCGAACCCCGTGCGGACCCTGATCCTCTTAACGGGCCGCGTCCCAAGGGGCCGCGCTGAAGCCCCGGCAGCAGTGCGCCCGTCAGTAGATCTCAGCGAGGGCCTTCTCGGGCCTGCCCTGAGCGAGGCTGCGCAGTTGGTGCGTCGGCTCCCCGACGCCCCGCAGGAGGCCTGGTTCCGGCACTTTGCGCTGGGAGTGATCCGCCGACGGTCGGTCCCCCGGTTCCTCGAGGTACACAACCGACATCACCTTCGCATCATCAGCGACATTCTCGCCGGGTAGGCCGTTCCTGCTGCGGCCCGATGGTCGGAGAGGGCAATCCGACTTGCAACTCGGCTCAGCGCACCTTAACCTTATGATTCGCTTGTTGTTACAGGTTGTCTGAGCGATGCCGACATATGTTTACCGCTGCCCATCCTGCGGTCACGAGTTCGAGCGGTTCGAGCGGATGCCCGCGATCCCTGCGGCGTGCCCCTCCTGCGGGGGTGGCGCGTGCGGTCGCAACTGATTTCCCACGCGATGTCCGTCCGCGAGCGGTCGGGCGTTTCGTGACACGTCAGGAATCGTATGCCCACGTACAGCTATCGGTGCCCTAAGTGCGGGCGTGAGTACGACAAGTTTCAGAAGATCAGCGACACGACGCTCGCTGGGTGTCCCGACTGCGGCACGCGGGGAGAACGGGTGATCACGGGCGGCGCCGGACTCCTCTTCAAAGGGTCGGGCTTCTACATCACCGACTACAAGCGCGCCGGTGAGAAAGGTGCGGGAGGTGACAAGGCGTCGGGTGGCGAGAAGGCCGCCGGGGGTGAGGAATCTGGAGCGAAGTCGGATACCTCCTCACCGTCCGGGGAAGAGAAGGGTGGCACCTCGAAGAGTGGAGCGGACTCCTGAGCGCCGGCGCGGAGGACCTGCGGGAGGCGCTGGCTCGTGTTGCCGCGGGACTCGGGCACCCGCACGTCGAGGTGATGCTCGAGCGTCCCCGGGAAGCTGGCCACGGCGACCTCGCGACGAATCTGGCCATGCGGCTCGCCAAGCCGCTCGGCCAACAGCCCCGGGACGTCGCGCAGACGATCCTGACGCAGCTGAAGGCGCCCGAGGGTCTCATTGCCAGATCGGAGATCGCCGGTCCCGGCTTCATCAACTTCTGGCTCACGGATAGCGCGCTCGAAGCCGTGGTGCGTGCCGTCTTCGCCGAAGATGCGGCTTACGGACGGTCGGACGTCGGGGCAGGGCGACGCGTGAATGTGGAGTTTGTATCGGCGAACCCCACCGGCCCGCTCCACGTCGGGCACGGCCGAGGGGCGGCGCTGGGAGACGCCATCGCCGCGCTGCTCGAGGCGACCGGACACGAGGTCACCCGGGAGTTCTACGTCAACGATGCGGGTCTCCAGATCGAGCGGCTCGCGCAGTCGTTGTGGGCACGCGTGCAGCAGGGTGTCGGCGGTCAGATGGAAATCCCCGAGGGGGGATACCACGGGGACTATCTCGTCGATCTGGCCCGCGAGGTCCTTCGGGTCGAGGGACTCGATTTCGCCGATCTGCCGGAAGCCGAGGGCGTCGAGCGCTGCCGCGAGATCGCGGTGGCGACTCAGCGAGAGGAGCAGCGCCGCGATCTCGCCGACTTCGGGGTGTGGTTCGATGTGGACTACTGCGAGACCGATCTGTACCGCGAGGGACTCATCCCGGATGCCGTTGGGGTGCTGCAGGAGCGAGGCCTCGTGTACGAACATGAAGGGGCCCTCTGGCTGCAGACCAGCAAGTTCGGTGACGCCAAGGACCGCGTGCTGCAGAAGGGGGATGGGACGTACACGTACTTCATGCCCGACATCGCGTACCACCGGACGAAGCTGGAGCGCGATTTTGACAGGGCGATCGATGTGTGGGGAGCCGACCACCACGGCTACGTTCCCCGCATGCGCGCCGCGCTCGAAGCGCTCGGGGCTCCGCCGGACTTCTTCGACGCGGTGATCGTGCAGCTTATCAAGGTGATCAGGGACGGACAGGAGGTTCGGTTCTCGAAGCGGTCGGGGGAGTTCGTGACCCTGCGCGATCTGTACGAAGAGACTGGGGTGGATGCAGCGCGCTACTTCTTCCTCATGCGGCGGGGCGACGCGCAGTTCGTCTTCGACGTTGATCTGGCGACCACGCAGTCGGACGAGAACCCGGTCTACTACGTGCAGTACGCCCACACTCGGATGGCGGGCATCTTCCGCAACGCGCGACTGCTGCCGGAGCAGGTCACGGTCCAGGGTGCGGATTTGTCCCTGCTCGCCGAGCCGCTTGAGCAGGACCTGATCAAGCAGATAGCGGGCTATCCCAAGATCGTGCAGAAGTCGGCGGACACCTTGGAGCCGCATCGGATCGTGTCGTATCTCGAAGAGCTGGCGCGCCTGGTCAATGCCTGGTATCACCACCATCGGGTGCTCGGTGTGGGTGAGGGGCTGGAGCACGCACGCCTGGTGCTCGCTCGGGCCGCGCAGATCGTGCTGGCCAACGGCCTAGGACTGCTTGGGGTGACGGCCCCAGAACGGATGTGATCCATGAGTCTGCTCGTAGTCGGGAGCATCGCGCTCGATTCCGTGGAGACCCCCTTCGGTGCTACCGCCGATGCCGTCGGCGGCTCGGCGATGTTCTTCAGCCACGCTGCCTGCATTCTCCATCCGGTGCAGATGGTGGGGGTGGTCGGCAGAGACTATCCGCAGGCGGCGCTCGACGCGCTCGCCGCCCGGAACGCGGACCTGACCGGCGTGGTCCGCGCCGCCGGCCAGAGTTTCCGCTGGAAGGGCAAGTACTCCTACGACCTCCAGAGTCGCGAGACACTGGATACTCGACTCGGGGTGTTCGCGGAGTTCGAGCCGGTGATCCCGGAGGAGTTCCGAAACGCACAGTATGTCTTCCTGGGGAACATCGACCCGGAGCTGCAGCACGGTGTGCTGGATCAGATCGCCAAGCCGACGCTGGTGGCGTGCGACACGATGAACTACTGGATCCACGGCAAGCGCACGAGCTTGCTCGGGCTCCTCGAGCGGATCGACGTGCTGCTGGTCAACGATTCCGAGGCGCGGGAGCTGTCGGGTGACTGGAACGTCTACCGTGCGGCACGCTGGATCCTGCAGCGGGGACCGCGAATGGTGGTGGTAAAGCAGGGTACCTACGGCGCGGTGCTGGTAGATGCTGCACAGACGTTCTACATCCCGGCCTATCCGCTGGACGAGGTGTACGACCCCACGGGCGCCGGTGACGCCTTCGCCGGTGGGTTCATGGCTCACCTCGCGCGGACGCACGATCTCTCTGCGGAGAATCTGCGCCGTGCCATGGTGTACGGCTCCGCGATGGGGTCCTTCGCGGTCGAACAGTTTTCCGTCAGGCGGTTCGAGGAGATCGGGCCGGCTGAGGTCACGGCACGGGTCCGCGAATTCGCCGAGCTTGTGCGGTTCGACGTTGACCAGCCGTCGGCCGTCGAGCCGATGGAGTGATCGGCGCGCAGGGGAGTCTGAGTGAGCACGGCTGACCGGTACCGTGCGGCCGGGGTGGATCTCGACGCGGCCGAGCGTGCCAAGCGTCGGATTGCATCGGCGGTCGCCTCGACCCGCACGGACCTCGCGCGTGGGATCGTTGGTGGGTTCGGCGGCATGCTACGGCTGCCGGCGGACGTGGAGCGTCCCACCCTGGTCATGAGCACGGACGGAGTGGGAACGAAGGTGCTCGTCGCCATCCGCGCGGGGTGCCACGACACCGTGGGCGAGGATCTCGTCAACCATTCCGTGAACGACATCCTCGTGCATGGTGCCTGCCCGTTGGCGTTTCTCGACTACATCGCGTCGGCGGATGCGTCGGCCGAGACGATTGCCACTCTGGTCGAGGGAGTGGCCCGTGGGTGCCGGGCGCACGACATGTCCCTTGTGGGCGGTGAGACCGCACAGCTACCAGATCTCTATCATCCCGGCCACTACGATTTGGCCGGCACGGTCGTCGGGGTTGTCGCCGAGGACGAGGCCCTGCATGGCGACCGGGTTGGGCTCGACGACGTGCTGATCGGCTATGCGTCGTCGGGGCTGCACACCAACGGCTACACGCTGGCGCGGCGTATCGTATTCGACATGCTCGGGCTGGACGTGGACGACATGCTGCCAGGTCTGGACAAGACCGTCGGCGACGCCCTGCTGGCGGTGCACCGGAGCTATTGGCGGGCGATTCGACCGGTCCTAGGCGACGTCCACGCGCTGGCGCACATCACGGGCGGCGGCATTCCCGGCAATCTTTCCCGGTCGCTTCCCAAGGGCTGCCGAGCCGAGATCGACGTCACATCGTGGCCCGTGCCTCCCCTGTTCCGACTGCTGCAGGATGCCGGTGGCGTGGACGAGCAAGAGATGTTTCAAGTCTTCAACATGGGCATCGGCATGATTGCCGCGGTGCCGCCCGATCGTGCCGAAGCGGTGCGGCGGGTCGCAGACGAAGCCGGGGTGGATACCTGGCTGGTAGGACGAGTGGTGGGTGGCGAAGGGGTCCATCTCGACCGGGCGGCGCATGACTGAACGTGACGCCATGCGGCGGGCACTCGAGCTGGCACTCGAAGGATGGGGGCGCGTGGCTCCCAATCCGCTGGTGGGCGCGGTGCTCTTGCGCGACGACGAGGTCGTGGGTGAGGGGTATCACGCGCGCTTCGGCGCTGCGCACGCGGAGGTGGAGGCATTGGCGAGCTGCGACGATGCGCGGGGCACGACGTGTGTGCTGAACCTCGAGCCCTGCACGCACGCGGCGAAGACGCAGCCGTGCACCACCGCGCTCATCGACGCCGGGGTGAGCCGTGTCGTCTATGCGCTCCCGGATCCCAACCCCGAGGCAGCCGGCGGCGGAGAACGCCTACGCACCGCGGGGATCGACGTGGACGCTGGGCTCGAGCGGGACCGGGCGGCGGCGCTCAACGCTCCCTTCCTGTGGTCGCACTGCCGGCGGGATCTACCGTTCGTGGCGGTGAAGGTAGCGACCTCGCTCGACGGATTCCTGGCAGACCGAGACGGGCGCTCTCAGTGGATCTCCGGTGAGCAAGCGCGCGAGTGGGTACACTGGCTCCGTGCTGGCTTCGACGCGCTGGCGGTGGGACGCAATACTGCGCTGGCCGATGACCCGGCCCTCACGGTTCGCGGGCCCGTCGTGCCTCGGATTCCGCCCACGCGGGTGGTCTTTGCCGGTGCTGGTGATCTTCCTCCCGATTCGGTACTGCTAACGACGGCGCGGGAGACACCGACCATGGTGTTCGTGCGTGCGACGGAGACAGAGCCGGTGCGCTCCGAGCTGGCCGGCTCGGGCGTCACCGTTCACGGCGCCGACGATCCGGCAAAGGTGCTGCGAATGCTCAGAGACGTGGGGATCGAGTCAGTCCTGGTCGAGGGCGGCGGGACCGTCGTGACCGCCCTGCTCGAGGCCGACCTGGTCGACCGCGTCTACTGGGTGCAAGCGCCGATCTGGCTGGGGGAGGGACGTCGCGCCTTTGGCAATCGCACCGCACGACCCCTGACAGACGCTGGACCGTGGACGGTCACCGAGCGGCGGGCCCTGGGACCGGATACATTACTGGTGTTGGATCGGGAACTATGTTTACCGGAATTGTGACCGCCATGGGCACCGTGACCGCCGTCGAGCGGGACGGTGACCGCTACGCGCTGTCCATACAGGCTCCCTACGACGATCTCGGGATCGGCGAGAGCGTCGCCGTGAACGGGGCGTGTCTCACCATCGTTGATCGGGGGGCGAATTGGTTCCGTGTCGAGGCGGTCGTCACGACGCGCGGGAGGACGCGTTTCGGCGAGATGGCTGTCGGGGAGCGCGTGAACCTGGAGCGCGCGATGCAGATGGGCGACCGGTTCGGCGGACATCTTGTGCAGGGGCACGTGGACGGAGTCGGCACCGTACGTGACGTGCGGCCGGAAGGGGACGCGGTCCTCATTGACATCGAGGTGCCCACTGAGGTCGCCGAGGTCTCGGTACCGTATGGGTCGGTGGCGGTGGACGGGGTCAGCATGACAGTGAATGCGCTCCCGACTCCCGGCGTCGTCCAGCTATCGGTCATCCCCTTCACGTGCGAGCACACGACGCTTGGCCAGCTGCGACCCGGAGCCGGCGTGCATCTCGAGGCTGATATGATAGGCAAGTACGTGCGGCAGGTCCTGCGCGATCGCCGCGCCGTGGAGTGACTGGAGCAGGTATGCGGTTCGGTACTATTGAGCAGGCGATTGACGACATCCGCCTCGGCAGACTCGTGCTCGTTGCGGATGACGAGGACCGGGAGAGCGAGGGCGACCTCATCGGCGCAGCGGAACACGTCACGCCGGCGATGATCAACTTCATGGCCAAGTTCGGTCGAGGGCTCATCTGTCTGACGCTCACGCCCGAGCGGACGGAGGAGCTCGGATTGCCGCAGATGACCGAGCGGAGTGCCGACGCCTACGAGACCGCGTTCACCATCTCCATCGACGCGGCCAAGCGCTTCGGCGTCTCCACGGGCATCTCGGCGGCCGACCGAGCGAAGACCATCCAGGTGGCAATCGATCTGGCGACGGTACCGCAAGATCTGCGGCGTCCCGGGCACGTCTTCCCGCTCCGCGCCCGCCCGGGGGGCGTTTTACAGCGGGTCGGGCATACCGAGGCGAGCGTCGATCTGGCGCGGTTGGGGGGCCTGTTGCCGGCGGGCGTGATCTGTGAGGTACTGTCCGAAGACGGTACCATGATGCGGCGCCCACAACTCGAGCGGTTCGCCGGAGAGCACGGGCTCACCTTCGTGACCGTCGCGCAGCTCGTCGCCTACCGGCTGCAGAACGAGAGCCTCGTGCACCGGGTCGCCGAGGCGCGGCTCCCCACACCCTTCGGCGAGTTCCGTGTGGTGGGGTACGAGAACGACGTCGACGACCGCGAACACGTTGCCCTGGTGTACGGCGAGGTGAGGGACCGCGACGCGGTGCTGGTCCGGATGCATTCCAAGTGCCTCACCGGGGATGTCTTCGGGTCCAACCGCTGCGACTGCGGGCCGCAGCTGCACGCGGCGATGCGGCGCATCGCACAGGAAGAGGCGGGCGTCGTGGTCTACCTCGATCAGGAAGGCCGTGGGATAGGGCTGCTCAACAAGCTCAAGGCGTACCAGCTGCAGGATCTGGGACACGACACGGTCGAAGCGAACGAAGCCCTCGGGTTCGCTCCCGACCTGCGGAACTACGGGATCGGAGCCCAGATCCTCCGCGACCTTGGGCTCAGCTCGATCCGCGTGCTCACCAACAATCCGCGCAAGATGGTCGGACTCGAAGGCTATGGCCTGGAGATCGCGGAGCGGGTGCCCCTCATCATCGAGACCAACGACGACAACCGAGCCTACCTCGAGGTCAAGCGCGACAAGCTCGGCCACCTGTTCGCGCATTGATGCCGCGGGACGCTGTTGGCAGGGCGCTCGTCGTTGTCAGCCGCTTCAACGAAGGCGTGACGCGACGACTCCTGGAGGGAACACGCGCCGCTCTGGGCGAAGCCGGGTACGATGGCGGCCGGGTGTCCGTCGTGTGGGTGCCCGGTGCCTTCGAGCTGCCCCTCGTGGTGAGCCGGGGGCTTGCGACGGGTGATTTCGACCTAGCCGTGGCGCTCGGGGCCGTAATCCGGGGCGAGACACCGCACTTCGAGTACGTCTGTTCGGCGGCGAGCCACGGCTTGATGGAGGTCGCGACGCGGCTCGGGATCCCGGTCGGGTTCGGTTTGCTCACGTGCGACACCCTCGCGCAGGCGATGGACCGGGCGGGCGGGGAGGCCGGCAACAAAGGGGAGGAAGCAGCACGCGCGGCCCTCGAGACACTCGAAGCGTTGCAGAGCGTGGGACGTGGTGCTGCGCGCTGAGACCCGCACCCGTGCTCGGGCGCTCCAGTTGCTCTACGCCTGGGACGTGCAGGGACGGCCGCCGATGGATCAGGTCGTCAGGGGCATGCTGCGAGGTCACCCGCAATGGCGTCCGGCCATCGAGCGTGCCGCGGAGGTAGCACGGGCGGTCGCTGCAGGGGTCGAGCAACTCGACCGCCGCATCGCGGATGCCGTGGACAACTGGCGGCTGCAGCGCGTGGGTGTGATTGAGCAGAACATTCTGCGGCTCGGCCTCCACGAGCTGGATGAGGCGACCGTTCCCCCCAAGGTCGCGATCACCGAAGCTGTGCAACTCGCGCACTGGTTTGCCGGACCCAAGGCGCCTGCCTTCATCAATGGCGTGCTCGACGGCCTAGCCCATCGGGCAGGTCGTCTGTGAAGGTCCTCGCGGTCAACTGGCTCGATCGGGCCAACCCGCAGGCAGGTGGGGCAGAGATCCACTTCTTCGAGATCTTCCGGCGCCTGGTCGAGCGCGGTCACGAGGTTACGCTTGTCGCTTCGGGGTGGCGGGGCGCGCCGTCGCGAACCGTACTGGACGACATCGACGTCCGGAGGTCGGGAGGCCGACACACCTTCGCCCTGACGGGACGGAGCGCGGTGCGACACGCACTCGTGGAGGGTGCCTACGACGTGGTGGTTGAGGACATCAACAAGCTCCCACTGTACCTCCCGTTGGTAACCCGCCTTCCGGTGTATGTCATCATCCCGCATTTGTTCGGGACCACCGCCTTCCGGGAGGCGTCCTGGCCCATTGCCAGCACCGTGTGGCTTGCCGAGCGGGCGATTCCCCGGGTCTACCGGCGCGCGGCCTTCCACGCAATCAGCGACTCGACCCGTGACGATCTCATCGCCCGAGGCGTCTCAGCGGCGGCCATCCGCGTCATATACCCGGGCGTGGACGCCGAGCGCTACACCCCCGATCCCGACCAGACCCGCCGGCCGGAGCCGACGTTTTGCTACGTCGGGCGGCTCAAACGGTACAAGGGCCTGGAGATTGCATTGGAGGCTGTTGCCGATGTCCGCCGGGACGTGCCCGGACTGCGGTTCGAGATCGCGGGGGCGGGAGACGACCGGCCGCGCCTCGAGTGCGTGGTCGAGCGGCTGGGCCTGGCGGATACCGTGCGGTTTCTCGGCTTCGTGTCGGAGAGAGAGAAGCAGCAGCTGCTACGGGAGGCGTGGGCGGTGGTGTTTCCCTCCCCGAAGGAAGGCTGGGGCATCACCAATGTCGAGGCGGCGGCGTGCGGGACCCCTGCGATCGCCTCGGATAGCCCCGGCTTGCGCGAGTCCGTCCTCGACGGCCAAACTGGAATACTGGTTCCACACGAACGATCGGAGGCCCTCGCGACCGCGATGCGACGTCTGAGTGGCGACCTGCCACTCGTGAACCGGCTCGGGAGCACCGGCCGCCGGTTCGCCGAATCCCTGTCCTGGGACCGGGCGGCCCAGCTTACCGAATCTCATCTGATGCACACCATTGGTCATGCCCGTGCCGGGCGGAAGGAGTAACCCGACCATGCGCACCACCGTGACAGCACGCCACTGCGAGATCCCCGACGAGCTGAAAGCTCACGCGGAGACGCTGGTGCTGAAGCTGGCCAAGGCTGCCCACCGACCGAAGAGTGCCGATGTGGTCTTCGATACCGATCACGGGCAGAAGGTCGTGGAGGTTCATTTGCATCTGCCACGGGGGCAGGTGCGGATCGCCAGCGCTGAAGCGGAGGATTTCCGGTCCGCTCTCGATCGTGTGGTCGCCAAGATGCGCAATCAGCTGGACAAGAACCCGGGCCGACCCGTGCGCGGGTCCGCGTAGGCGGACATGCCGCGTCTGACCGTCCGCGAGATCCTCGCCCGTAAAGGAGACTCGCTGCAGCTGGAGGTGGTTGCGGGCGAAGAGGGGCTCGACCGGGAGCTGCTCGTGCCGGAGGTGTCGAGCCCCGGCCTCGTGCTCGCCGGCTTCACCCAGCGCTTTGTCCCGGAGCGGCTCCACGTGCTGGGGCAAACCGAGATCAGCTACCTGCGTGGGCTATCCTCGGCTGAACGAGCGAAGGTGCTCGCGACCTTCATGAGCTACGATCTGCCGTGCGTGTTCGTCATGAAGGGGCAGGCGGTGCCCCGTGAGCTGACTCGGCTGGGGAAGGAGCGTGGCATCCCCATCATCCGGTCGAAGCATAAGACCTCGGAGTTCTACCGCCGCATCACTCCCTACCTCACGGAGATGTTCGCCCCGTCGGTGCAGATACACGCGTCGATGGCCGACGTGTACGGCGTCGGGTTACTCTTCATCGGCCGATCGGGGATCGGCAAGAGCGAGTGCGCGCTCGACCTGGTTGAGCGGGGGCACCGTCTGGTGGCAGACGACGTCGTGCACGTCACGCGGCGCGGTGGTGACGTGCTGATCGGGAAGGCGCACGAGCTGGCGCATCGGTACATGGAGATCCGCGGCATCGGACTCGTGGATGTCATGTCCCTGTTCGGGGTGCGATCTGTGCGACAGCAGAAGCGGATCGAGGTGGTGGTCGAGCTGCAGGACTGGGATGTCGCCCGGGAGGTGGAGCGCACTGGGCTCGATGGCCGCACGACAACGATTCTGGGGATCGAGCTCCCGCTCGTCGTCATCCCGCTGAACCCGGGCAAGAACCTGACGGTGATCATTGAGGTCGTGGCGATGAACCACCTGCTGCGGTACAGCGGCGTGGACGCGGCCCGGCAGTTCAACGAGCGTCTGATCCAGCGTATGGCTGAGCAGGTAGAGCTGCGGGAGTATCTGGCCGAGGATTATGAGTGAGCCTCTCAAGGGTATCGTGATCTCCCACTCCGACCTTGCGGCGGCACTCGTCGAGGCGGTCAGCGCCATTGCCGGCGATACCGGTCCGTTCGTCACTGTGAGCAACGTTGGGGCGAGCCGGGATTCCCTTTGTGCCGATGTGTCGTCGGCGGTCGGAGACGGGCCTGCGGTCGTGTTCGTGGACATGCCGGGCGGCAGCTGCCTCTATGCGGCGATGGCTGAGCTCCGCGAACGGGACGATGTCGCCGTGGTCGCCGGCGTGAATCTCCCGATGCTGCTTGACTTCGCGTTTCACCGGGAGCTCTCTCCGGCTGCGGCGGCGCAGCACGCCGTTGAGGCCGGGACGCGCTCCATCCGGACGGTCCTCGGATGAGCGTGGTGCTGAACCGGATCGACGACCGGCTCATTCACGGCCAGGTGGTGATCGGCTGGGTGCAGGCGCTGCAGGCACGCCGCATCGTGCTGGTCAACGACGAGGTGCGGGGGAACGCGTGGGAGCAGGAGCTCTATGCGCTTGGGGTACCATCGAGCCTGAGCGTGGAGTTCGCGTCGGTCGAGGAAGCGGCGCAGTGTCTCCCGGAGTGGAACGCCGATCGCACCCGCACGATCCTGCTCGTCGCGGATGTCGAGACGATGACGCGCCTGTGCGAGTGCACCGACGCGATCACGAAGATCAATGTGGGGGGGCTGCACGACGAGCGTGGGCGCTCGCAACGCCTCAGCTATGTCTATCTTTCCGAGAGTGAAGCCGCGGAGCTACGCCGGCTCAAGAAGGAGGGGATCGACGTGACTGCCCAGGACGTCCCGACCGGCAGAGCGGTACCCGTCGAGTCGTGGACATGACCGAGCAGTTCGGGCTTCTGCTGCTCTGGGGCACGATCGTCGGACTCGATCTCGCGAGTGTCGGACAGATCATGATCGCCCGACCACTTGTGGCGGGAACAGTGGCGGGGCTCATTCTCGGCGATCCGCTGGCCGGCGGGACGGTGGGCATGGTGCTCGAGCTGTTTGCCCTCGACGTATTACCGGTGGGCGCTGCCCAGTACCCAGACTACGGCATTGGGGCAGTCGCGGCGGCGGCGACCGCAGCGGGATCACCCGGTGCGTTGGGCATCGGTGTCGCGGTCTCGACCGGCCTGATCGTGGCGTATGTGGGAGAGCTGGCCATTCGGGTGATGCGTCAGGCGAATACCACGGACGTGAGGCTCCACGGTGAAGAGCTCGATGCGGGACGGCTGCGGACGGTCCGCAGCGTGCATTATCGCGGCCTGCTGCGGGACCTCGTGCGCTCGCTGGTCGTCACGCTCCTGGGGCTCGGACTGGCGGTGGTGACGTACCGCTGGGCTCCGACGACGCTGTCGGGCGCACTGCTCATGACGCTCGTGCTCATCGGGGCAGGCATCGGCGCCGCGTCGGCGGGCATCATCAGAGTGGTCGAACGCGGCGCGGTGATCCGCTGGTTCGGACTCGGATTGGTCGTGGGCGTGCTGTACGTGGTGGTGGTGCAGTGAACCCGCTCACGGCCACCTGGCTGCGCACGCTCCTCGTGCAGGCGTCGTTCAACTACGACCGCATGATCAGCGTCGGCGCGGCCTGGGCGATTCAGCCGTTGCTGCGCGGACTGCCGGAGCGCCGGTATCGTGAGGCGATGCGTCGTGCCACGCAGTTCTTCAATGCACATCCGTACCTGGTTGGGATGGCGATGAGCGCCGTTGCACGGACCGAGCTGGCCGGTGAGCCGGGCGAGACGGTACGGCGTCTGCGGCACGCGCTCATCAGCCCGCTGGGGTCGGTGGGGGACAGGTTGATCTGGGCGGGCGTCATGCCTGCGGCCGTCGGCATCGGGCTCGTGGTCGCCGCGCTCGTTTCCCCAGTGGCGGGTGCCGTCACGTTCCTGGTGCTCTACAATGTCGCACATTTCACCATGCGCACGTGGGCGTTGCGCGCGGGCTGGCACAAGGGGCGTCAGGTGGCGCAGGCCCTCACGGGGAGAGGGCTCAAGCAGGGGATGCGCGTGGCCGGACCGATCGGCGCGCTCGCGGTCGGACTCGCGATTCCCGTGGCCGGAGGGTGGCTTGCGCGGGGATTCTCGCTCCACGCGAAGCTCGGTGTCGCGATGGTCGGTCTGCTGGCAGTCGCCTTTGCGCAGTGGATCCTGCCGAGCTTTCGGGGGCTCCGGTTCGGGATCGTGGCGGCGCTGGTCGCTCTCGTGATCGGGTGGGCGTTCCGATGATCGAGCGATCGGTGGTGATCAAGAACCGTCTGGGATTACACGCCCGTCCGGCGGCGGACTTTGTCAAGACTGCGTCCACTTACACATCCGCCATCTCGCTAGGCCGAGACGGGGCGTGGGTGAACGGGAAGAGTATCATGGGAGTGATGACGTTGGCCGCTGAGTGTGGTAGCACCGTCACCGTTCGTGCCGATGGGGCGGATGCAGCGGCGGCGGTGGAGGCCCTCGCGGAGTGTCTCAACCGGGAGTACGTCGAACGGTGACTGACAGGGTGCTGCGTGGTGTCGGTGTCGCCCCCGGGATCGTTGTGGGGGCCGCCCAAGTGATTCAGTGGGATTTCCCGGAGATCTCCCGCGGCCTCGTGGAGAAGTCGGAGGTGCGGGGGGAACTGACGCGCTTGGAGGAAGCGCTGGACGCGGTCCGCGAGGGTCTCGAGGAACTGCGGGAGCGAACCCGCAAGCATGCCGGGGTCGAGGAGGCGAAGATCTTCGACGCTCAGATCATGATGCTTCAGGATCCGGAGTTCCGGGAGGGTGTAGAGATCCTGATTCGGGAGAATCAGCTGTCCGCTGAGCGCGCGTTCGAGTTCAAGACGCTGGAGATGCGGGCGCTGTGGTCGCAGTCGTCGAACTACTTGCTGAGACAGCGGGTGGCCGACCTGTCTGGCATTCAGATCCGCGTGCTCAATCATCTGATCGGACGCACGTTGCCAGCGCCGATCCGGGAGAAGGGGGACGACCGCCCGACGGTGGTCTTCACCCGTGAGCTCACACCCGATCTCACGGTCCAGCTCGAGCGGGAGGCCGTCACCGCCCTTGCGAGCGTGGAGGGAGCGCGCACGTCCCACGCGGCTATTCTCGCGCGCAGCCTCGGCATTCCGTGCGTCATGGGTATCATCGGTGGCCTCGATCGCATCCGGGACGGCATGGAGGTGATCCTCGACGGCACCCACGGTCTCCTCGTGCTGGAGCCCACCGAGGAGGAGATCGACGCCGCCCGAGCGGGTGAGCGGCTGCGCCACGAACTCAGCGCGCGGCTGGACGAGGTGCTGGGGCAGCTCCCCGTCACCAGCGACGGGCGACAGATCCACCTGAGGGGTAACGTGGACCTCCCCGAGGAGGTCGACGTGACGGTCGACCACGGTGCCGCCGGTGTGGGGCTCCTGCGCACGGAGTTCCTGGTGCTCGGCCGGACGCACCTGCCGAGCGAGGACGAGCAGGCGAACTACTTTCAGCACGTGGCCCGCCGGTTCGAGGGACAGCCTGTGGTGGTCCGTAGCTATGATCTCGGCGGTGACAAATTCCCGGCGGCATTCCAGACGGCACCGGAGGCCAATCCGTTCCTTGGTTGGCGGGCCATCCGCGTCTGCCTCGATCAGCCCGAGCTGTTCCGGACGCAGATCCGGGCGATCCTGCGGGCGCGCCGACACGGCGATTTGCGGCTAATGATCCCCTTGGTGTCGTTCATCGACGAGATCGACGGCACCAGGGATCTCGTGCACCAATGTGCGCTCGGCCTGGCCGACGAGGGCATCGATGCCGCCCCGGACATCCCGATCGGGGTCATGGTCGAGACGCCGGCGGCCGCCATCCTCATCGATCAGATAGTCTCGCGTTGCGATTTCGTCAGTGTCGGCACCAATGATCTGACCCAGTACACGCTGGCCGTGGATCGCGGGAACGCCCGGCTCGCGGATCGGTTCTCGCCGCACCACCCCGCGGTCATCCAGCTGCTCGAGCGCGTGGTCGACGCCGCGGACCGCATCGGCGTCGAGGCCAGTGTCTGTGGCGAGATGGCCTCCGATCCGCTGTCGGCGTTCCTGTTGATCGGGCTGGGGTACAGGGTGCTCAGCGTATCTCCGCCCTCACTCTCGCTGATCCGCTGGCTGGTCCGACAGGTGGAGGCCGATGGCGCAGTTGTTGCCGCGGAAGCAGCGCTGCTTGCCTCGACGACTGCGGAGGTCGAAGCCATCCTCGAGCAGGCGCTGGCGCAGTACATCGATCTGCAACTGCTGAAAGGTGGGCGGTTGCCCACCCTAATGGGTGCGGCTAGGTTGCAAGGTTCCCCGAGCCGGCATCCCTGATCCTGGGACCTTATGAGTCGACACTACATCATTACGGCCGAGTCCGTGACGGAGGGCCATCCGGACAAGATGGCCGACCAGATCTCAGACCGCATTCTCGACACGATCCTCGCGGGCGATCCGCAGGGTCGCGTCGCCTGCGAGACGCTGGTGACCACTGGTATGGTTGTTGTCGCCGGCGAGATCACCACGACCGCGCATCTACACGTGCCGGAGATCGTACGGCGCATGGTCGAGGAGATTGGCTACACGGACGCCGCCTACGGATTCGATCACCGGACGTGTGCGGTTCTCGCGGCGCTCGATCCCCAGTCCGGCGACATCGCGCAGGGTGTGGATACCGGCGGCGCCGGCGACCAGGGGATGATGTTCGGGTACGCGTGTGACGAGACCCAGGAGCTCATGCCGATGCCGATCATGCTGGCGCACCGGCTCACGCGACGCCTCGCGGAGGTACGCAAGAGCGGAGACCTCCCATGGCTGCGGCCCGACGGCAAAGCCCAGGTGACGGTCGAGTACGCCGATACGCGTCCCGTCGCGGTGCGGGCGGTCGTGGTGTCCACGCAGCATGCCGACACGGTGAGCAATACGGAGATCGACGGTGCGGTGCGGGAGCACGTGATCAAGAGTGTGCTGAGTGAGTACCCACTCGATACCGCCAACATGAAGTACTACATCAACCCCACGGGACGCTTCGTGGTGGGGGGGCCGCAGGGCGATGCGGGACTCACCGGCCGTAAGATCATCGTCGACACGTATGGTGGCGCCGCGCGGCACGGCGGAGGCGCGTTCAGCGGCAAGGATCCGAGCAAAGTTGATCGCTCGGCCGCGTACGCTGCGCGCTGGGTGGCGAAGACGGTCGTCGCTGCCGGATTTGCGCGACGGTGCGAGGTCCAACTGGCCTACGCCATCGGTGTCCCCGAGCCCGTGTCGATCTTGGTCGACACGTTCGGAACGGGAGCAGTGCCTGAGGAAGTGCTCGAGCGGGCCATCCGCGACGTCTTCGATCTGACCCCCGGCGGCATCGTCCACTCGCTCGATCTGCTGAATCCGATTTACCAGGCGACCGCTGCCTATGGGCACTTCGGCCGGGTGCCGGAGTCCGCCGACGTTGAGGGCAAGCACGTGAAGCTGTTCACCTGGGAGGATCCTACGCGCAGCGCCGAGCTCCGGGAAGCTGTGAAGAGCGCTGCCTGACGGGCATTCACCATCGCTAGCGATATGACGAAGACCAACGCCAATTCCATGATCGACATTCCGAGTGACGTGCAGGACCTGACCCTGGCCGATGAGGGCCGGCGACGCTCGGAGTGGGCCGAGCAGTTCATGCCCGTCCTGCGGCAGATCCGCGAGCGGTTCGCCGCGGAGCGCCCTCTGGAGGGCAAGAGGCTGTCCGCGTGTCTCCACGTCACGACCGAAACGGCGAACCTGGCGGTCACGCTCAAGGCGGGAGGTGCCGACGTCGCCCTGTGCGCTTCCAACCCGCTGTCGACCCAAGACGACGTCGCGGCGCACCTGGTCCGCGATCACGGCATCAAGGTGTTCGCGATCAAGGGTGAGGACAAAGACAGCTACTACGACCACATCCGTGCCGCGCTCGAGCACCGCGCGGACATCACGATGGACGACGGTGCGGATCTCGTCGGTGCGATCCACATGATCGCCCTTGACCGGATTGACGACCTCGAGGGGCCAGTGCGTTCGTGGGTCAACGCCATGAGCCGCGAGGAGCGCGAGGCGCTCGTGACGACCGTGATCGGGTCGACGGAGGAGACGACGACGGGTGTGATCCGACTACGCGCCATGGCGGAACAAGGTGTACTGCAGTTTCCGGTGATCGCGGTCAACGACTCACAGACCAAGCACTTGTTCGACAATCGGTACGGGACGGGCCAGTCGACGATCGACGGCATCCTGCGGGCGACGAACATCTTGCTCGCCGGGTCGACCATCGTGGTGGCGGGCTACGGATGGTGCGGCCGTGGCGTGGCCATGCGTGCCCGCGGTGCCGGCGCCGACGTGATCGTCACCGAAGTGGACCCACTCCGGGCGCTGGAGGCCCGGATGGACGGGTACCGCGTGATGCCGATGACGGAGGCCGCGAAGGTCGGTGACGTTTTCGTCACGCTGACCGGGAATGCCCACGTGATCCGCGTGGAGCACATGCGGCTCATGAAGGACGGGGCGATCATCGCGAACTCCGGGCACTTCAATGTTGAGCTGGGGCTAGAGGAGCTGGCGAAGGTCGCTGAGGGCCCCCGGTCGACACGGGCGTTCGTCGACGAGTGGATGCTCGACGGCAAGCGGCTGTTCGTCCTCGGGGAGGGCCGTCTCATCAACCTCGCGGCGGCCGAGGGCCATCCTGCCAGCGTCATGGATATGTCGTTTGCGAATCAGGCGTTGGCGGCGGAACATCTGGTCAAGCATGGCAGTACCTTTACCAAGGCGGTCCATCGCATACCCGCCGATGTGGACCAGCGGGTAGCGGAGCTCAAGCTCGCTGCCCTGGGTGTGCGGATCGATACGCTCACGCCGGAGCAGCAGCACTACCTCGCATCGTGGGATGCCGGAACCTGAGCGCTGATGATTGAAGTCAAGGTCGCCCATCTCGGGCTCGACCGAGCGACGAATACGCCGGTCGTCATCCTGAAGGAACGGGAGGGCGACCGTGTGCTCCCTATCTGGATCGGTCCGGCCGAGGCGAGTGCCATCGCGATGGAGCTGGCCGGTGTGAAGTTCGCGCGGCCCCTCACGCACGATCTCGTGAAACAGATTGTGATCGGCCTCGGGGCGAGCCTGTCACGCGTGCTGATCAGCGAAGTGAAGGAGAACACGTACTACGCCGAGCTGCACCTGCACCGGGACGACCACATCGTCCACATCGATGCCCGGCCTTCCGATAGCATTGCCGTTGCCCTGCGGCTGGACGCACCGATCTTCACGCAGGATACGCTGCTCGAGCTGACCACCATCGATACCGTCGATCCCATCTCGCCCGACGCCGAGAACGTGGATACCGAATCTCTCAAGTCCTACCTCGAGAAGCTTGATCCGGAAGATTTCGGGAAGTTCACTCCGTAGCGCGTTAACACTCGCACTGCTGGCCCTGGCCGTCGCGACGGCACTCGACGCGCAGGGCTTTCGCGTAGACGGGCGAGTGCTACGCGTCGCCGAGGGTGACACGACGGGAGTACCGGGGGCGTGGGTCGTGCTCCACGAGGTGACGCTCACGACTGGCGGCCCCGTCGACTCCCAACGTACCGACATATCGGGTCGGTACCGTCTGCGAGCGGCGACGCTCGACTCGGCGGCCAACTACCTCGTGAGCGCGGAGCATCTGGGCATCGGCTACTTTTCCCGACCGATCCCGCCGGAGAGCCTGCCGACCGGCGAGCTGGCGCCACTCCTGGTATACGACACATCCGCCACCACGCCATCGATCCGCACCGCCGAGCGGCACGTGCTCGTGCGCGCACCGGGTGCTGACGGACAGCGACGCGTCGTCGAGCTGTTCGTCCTCGCGAATCGCGGCCAGATGGTGCGCCTGGCCTCGGACTCGGCGACTCCAGTCTGGCAGGCCACCGTTCCCGCCACTGCGCAACAGGTGGAGCTCGGCATGAGCGATCTGGCAGCCGATGCGATCGAGATCGAGGGAGGACACGTGCGGGTGTTCGCCCCCATCGTGCCGGGCGAGCGGGAACTGCTCATCGGCTACCTGCTGCCAGCCGGCATCGCAGAGGTCCAGGTGCGCGTCGACCGGCCCGTAGATGCCATGAGCGTACTGCTCGGGGACAGCACGGCCGTGCTAACCGAAAGCGGCCTCTCGTTGCGTGGCGTGGAAGAGCTGGAGGGGCAGCCCCTGCGACGGTACGGAGGGGACTCGATTCCCGCCGGCGAGGTGCTGCGCATTCGATTTCCGACGGGCGCCGCTCCGCTTCCGGTCCTCTGGATTGTCGTACCCCTCGCGGCACTCGCCATGGTGGCCGGCGCCGTGCTCGTCTTGCGCCGGTCGGGGACGGTGGTCGTGGCGGTGGAGGAGGGTGCCGACCCCGCCGTACTCGCGGCCGAGATCGCCGCACTCGATGCGGAGTGGAAGGGTCGCGAAGACGACGAGTACCGCCGGCGCCGCGACGTGATGAAGGCGAGACTCGCCGCGGCTCTTGCGGCCCGCAAGTCGGCGGACTAGACTCCCGCAAGCAGGCTCGATGAGCGGGTGCGAGGGCGGAAGCCGGTGTGACTCCGGCGCGGCCCCGCCACTGTGACGGGCGACGAACACATGCTGGCTCTGATGCCACTGGGATGACCGGGAAGGCGAGCCAGCTGCCCCAAGCCAGGAGACGTCGCGCACCCACACCACCACACAGTTCCCTCGCGGGGGGGAAGGTGGGCATGCGCCACGTCAGTCATGGCATGACGTCCGCTCCCCAGCCGACCGCGGTCGGGGTGAGCGGACATGTTCGTTAGGTCCGCCGTCGCGCTGGTGGCCGCGGGCGCGCTGCTCGCGTGCGATGCGGGGGAGGGCACACCTCGGCCTGACCGCTCCGGTCGGCCGATCGGCGTGGAGCGACCGGTACGCCGGATCGTGTCGCTGTCTCCGCCGCTTACCGAGCTGCTGTTCCAGATTGGCGCGGGCGAGCGTGTCGTGGGCCGGACGCACTGGGGAACCCAGCCTCCCGAGGCCGCAGACGTTCCCAGCATCGGCGACGGACTCGACCCCAATCTTGAGACCATCCTCGCCCGCGCGCCGGAGCTGGTCGTTCTCTATCACACCCCTGCGAACGCGTCGACCATCGAGCGGCTCCGCGCCGTGGGGGTCCCGACGCTGAGCGTGCCCATGGACCAGCTGGAGCACGTGTCGGAGGCGGCCCGATTGCTTGGTGAGGTGCTCGGTGGTCTGCCGCGCGCCGACTCCCTCGCCGACGCGTACGACAGGGATCTCGCCGCCCTGCGGACGGGCGCTCCTGCACTGCCGGATACCTTGGCCATCCTCATGCTCGCGTGGGATGCGCCGCCCATCGTCATTGGCGGCGGGAGCTTCCTGTCCGAGATCGTGCGGCTCGCCGGTGCACGCAATGTGTTTGCCGATATCTCGGCTCCGTCCGCCACGGTGAGCCTCGAGTCGATCGCGGCGCGCGATCCCGATCTGCTGCTGATCATCGGCGAGACCGAGCCCGCCGTGCTCGATCGCCCGGAGTGGAGAGCGATCCCTGCAGTGCGGGACCGACGTCTGGTCAGCGTCCAGGGAACGGCGTACGCTTGGCCCTCGCCGCGGTCCCTCGACGTCGTGAGGGCGCTGGCCGACACGTTCCGAGGAGTGACCAGGTGAGTCGGTGGCTGCTGCTCCTCGGCGCGTCGGCGGCCACGCTGGTGTTGGGGGTGCTGGTCGGTCCGAGCGGGCTCGACGTTGCCAGCGTGTTGAGTGGGGTGCTGGGAACCGCGGAACCGTCGACCGTGACCATCGTGCGCGATCTCCGCCTGCCACGCGTGCTGCTCGCGTTCCTCGTCGGCGGCAGCTTGGGTGTCACGGGTGCTGCGCTCCAGGCCCTCGTGCGGAATCCGCTCGCGGATCCGTACTTGCTCGGTCTCTCGGGCGGAGCCGGACTCGGGGCAGTCGCCGCCATTGCCCTCCGTGTCTCATTTGCCTGGGCGATCCCCCTCGCAGCGTTGGTGGGAGCGCTCGCGGCGGTGATGCTGGTGTACCGGCTCGCGCTCGTCGCCGGTGCGGGACTCGATGCGCGAGTGCTGCTGCTCGGCGGCGTCGTCGTCGGGGCGTTCGCCGCTTCCGTGATGGGCGCGATTATGGCCGTGGCGCCGGCCCCGGAAGTGCGCAATGCGCTCCTCTGGCTGCTCGGAAGCTTCGGCCGGGCATCGTGGCCGGCCGTGACACTCTTTGCGGTGTACGCGATCATCCCACTCGCCGTGGTCTACCGGCTTGCACGACCACTCGACTTGCTGACCCTCGGCGAGGAACCGGCCGAGTTCCTCGGCGCGGACCTGGTGCGAACGCGACGCACGCTGTACGTGGCGGCGTCACTCCTCACCGCGGTAGCGGTGGCGCTCTCCGGTCTCATCGGCTTCGTCGGGCTGATCGTGCCGCACGCCGCCCGGTTCGCCTGGAGCAGGCTGCACCAGGCGCTGCTGCCGGCGACGTTCCTGCTCGGCGGATCGCTCATGGTACTCGCGGATGCGGCGGCCCGCACGGCCTTCGCCCCGTTGGAGCTGCCCGTGGGGGTCGTCACGGCGCTCATCGGTGTGCCCGTGTTCGTCGTGATGATACGGCGGTGGGCTACGTGATGATCGACGCTCGTGGCGTGAGCTACCGCTACCCCGGGGCGGAGCTGCCCGCCGTGCGTGATGTGACGCTCGGACTGAGCCTGGGAGAATCGCTTGCAGTGGTCGGACCCAACGGAAGCGGCAAGACGACGCTCCTGAGGCTCCTCCTCGGCGTGCTGCAGCCCGGGAGCGGACGGATCACGGTGGACGGGAGGCCGCTGGCGCTATGGACCAGGAGCGAGTTGGCGCGCGTCATCGGCGTGGTTGCCCAACGCGAGGACCAGCTGTTCCCCCTCGAGGTGCAGGAAGCCGTGCTGTTTGGCCGCTACCCGCACCTCGGCGTCCTGGGCGTCCCCTCAGCACGGGATCGCCGCGCGGTCCGGCGCGCCCTCGAGCGGTGCGACGTGGCACACCTGGTAGGTCGGCGGGTGTCCACTCTGTCCGGAGGCGAATGGCAGCGGGTGCGGGTCGCACGGGCACTCGCGCAGGAGCCCCGCGTGCTGGTGCTTGACGAGGCGACAACCAACCTGGACGTGCGGCACGAGATGGAGGTGTTCGAACTGGTGGCGGACCTGATTCGCGACGAAGGACTGGGGGCGATCGTCGTGACGCATCATGTGAACCTCGCCGCCCGGTTCGCGGATCGCATCGCCGTGTTGGACTGCGGCAGAGTGCGGACACTGGGTGTGCCGTCCGAGGTCCTGCGGGCTGACGTCCTGCATGAGGTTTTCGGGTGGCCCGTGGCCATGACGTCCTGGCGGGGCATACCGCAGTTCCTTCCGCTGAGACGGGAGGAGGCCGACCACACGGAACGCGGAGCCGCCACCGCGCCCAAGAGCCACGAGTGAGGAGATGCTACGACTGCTGAACCGCGACGGATGGGCCGGAGCACTGGTGGGCCTGATTCTCATTGCGCCGTGCGCGGTCGCGCAGCAACCGGCGGATACGACGCGACTCGAACCGGTGGTGGTCACGGCGAACCGGCTGCCGACCCCCGTCGGCGACGTGCCCGCTGCCGTGACCATCCTCGAAGGTCGTGAGCTGGAAGCACGTGGTATCGACTACGTCGCCGACGCGCTGCGTGACGTCGCTGGTGTGGATGTCGCACGGAACGGCTCGTACGGCGGGGTGACCAGCGCCTTCGTTCGGGGAGGGGAGAGCGACTACCTCAAGGTGCTGGTCGACGGCGTCTCGCTGAACGATCCTGGCGGTGCGATCGATCTCGCGCACCTCACCATGGACAACGTCGACCGTATCGAGATCGTACGGGGTCCGGTAAGCGTGTTGTACGGCTCCGACGCCGTATCAGGCGTGGTGCAGATCTTCACCCGGCGTGGCACCGGCGCGCTGCGAGGCGACGTGAGCGTGCGTGGCGGCACCTACACATCGGTCGATGCCAACGGCGGGATTGCCGGAGGCACCAACGTGCTCGATTATGCGCTGTCCGCGGCGCGGTCGCGGACGGACGGCATCTACGAGTCCAACAACGATTACTCGAATACGGTGTGGAGCGGGACCATCGGTGTGCGGCCGGACGATCGCACGGATGCGCGGGTCACGCTGCGCTACGGCGCGAGCCAGTATCACTTTCCGACCGACGGGCTGGGCGCGGTCGTGGACGATAACGCGTTCCAGCGACGGGACCAGATCGTGCTGGGCGCGGAAGCTGGTCGGTTTCTGTCCGGCGGGATGGAGGCACGGTTGACCCTCGGGCTCAATCAGGCGGACGGCGGTATCGACGATCGACCGGACGGACCCGCGGACACACTCGGCTATTTCGCCTACTCGAGCCTGTACAGCGCGATCCGCCGATCGGCTGACCTGCGCGTGAACGCGTTCCTCCCGGCTGCGACGGTGCTGACGGTCGGTGGCGCCGTCGAGTGGCAGCGCGAGCGCAGTGCCGACGAGACGCTGAGCGAGTTCGGGCCGAGCGCGTCGTCGTTCGATGCGACGCGCACCAACGGCGGTCTCTACGCACAGGTGCAGGCCACGCCCATCGCGCCCCTCGCCGTCACGGTGGGTGGCAGACTCGATGAGAACAGCGCATTCGGCACGTTCGTGTCGTACCGGGCCGGAGCGAGATATGTGCTGCCGACCGGTACTCGAGTCCGGGGTGCCGCCGGCAAGGGATTCAAGGAGCCCACGTTCTTCGAGAACTTCGCCGCTGGCCCGTTTGCGCGTGGGAATCCTGATCTCCGGCCGGAGCGGTCGCAGTCGTGGGAGATCGGCATCGAGCAGGCGCTGTGGAACGGTACCGTGGTCGTGGCGGCAACCTACTTCGATCAGAAGTTCCGCGATCTCGTGCAGTACAGTTTCGGCTCGCCCGATCCGAGCGACCCAGACTTCTTCAACGTCGCCGCCGCCGCCGCCGCTGGCATCGAGGCGGAACTTACGGTCACCGCTCCCCTCGGACTCCGCATAACCGGGGCGTACACCTACCTGCGGACCGAGGTGGTCGACGCGGGCGAGGGTGGTGGGGTGGGCAGCGCGCTCGAGGAGGGAGCACGGCTGCTGCGCCGACCGACACACGGCGTGAGCGTTGTCGCGAGGCAGCAGATCAGGAACCGCGGAAGCGTGTCGGCGACGGTGCGATACGTCGGGGACCGGGACGACCTGGACTTCGGGACCTTTCCGGCTGCCCGAGTCACGCTACCGTGGTACGTCCGGGTGGATATCGCCGCGGAAGTCCGTGTGTGGCGGGCGGTCGGAGAGCATCCCGCCGTTGGGCTCACAGGACGACTCGAGAACCTCTTCGACACGGGATATCGGGAGGTACACGGGTTCCTCACACCAGGGCGTACGATCGCGGTCGGCCTCAAGGTGACGCTCTGAGTCGGAGGGTGGCACGCTGATCGCTTCAGGGATCCCGCCCGCGACTATCTTTCGCGTCATGGCACCGATCAGCACGCGGGCCGTGATCCTGCACACGTTCCCCTACGGCGAAACCTCCAAGATTGTCCGGGTCCTGACCCGAGATCTGGGGCCGCAGAGTGCGATTGCGAAGGGTGCGCGGCAGGCGCGCAGCCCGTTCGGTGCGAGACTGCAGGTGTTCAGCGAAGGCGTGGCCCAACTCTACGTCAAGGCGAGTCGGGACCTGCAGACCCTGAGCGACTTCGATGTGACCGAACAGCATGCTGGGCTCAGCGGAGACGTGCGCCGGTACGCTGCCGCCGCGGCGTTCGCAGAGATGGCGATGCGCTTCAGCCCGGCAGAGCCGTTTCCGGAGGCGTTCGAGCTCACGGTAGAGGCTCTCGCGAGCCTCGAGCGCCTTCCTGCGACCGATCTGGAGGTTGCGTCGCTCGGATGGCTCTGGGCTCTCGTTGCTGTCCTCGGGTTCGCACCCCGGGGCGATGCGTGTGCCAGGGACGGGCAGCCGCTGCCGGCGGGCCGGATCCGATTCTCCGTTGCTGAGGGCGGCTTCCTCTGCGCTGCCTGCGCCCGCAGGGCCGGAGGACGCACGTTGGAGCCGCAGGACCGCACCGTGCTCGAGCAACTGATCACCGGGGATCTCTCGCAGATCGATCCCCTCACGCCGAAGCATGCAGCTGCACACCGACGCTTGCTCGTGCGCTTCGTGGAGCGACACGTCGCTGAGGGGCGCGAGTTGTCGGCCTTGGAGTTCTGGCGGGAGCAGTCGTGACGCGACACGTCGTGATCGGAACCGCGGGGCACGTGGACCACGGCAAGACGGCGCTTGTCGCATTGCTCACGGGCACCGATACCGATCGGTGGGAGGAAGAAAAGCGGCGCGGGATCACCATCGATCTGGGTTTCGCCCGCCTGGATCTCACCGATGGCCTCACGGCGAGCATCGTCGACGTGCCGGGCCACGAAGACTTCGTTCGCAACATGGTGGCCGGGGCCACGGGTGTGGACGTGGCATTGCTCGTTGTCGCCGCCGACGAGGGCGTCATGCCTCAGACCACCGAGCACCTGGCAATCCTGGACTTCCTCGGTGTGCGAACGGGAGTGGTCTCGATCACCAAGGTCGATCTGGTGGAGCGGGAGTGGCTCGAGTTGGTCGAGGCCGACATCGCCGAGCGGCTGGGGGCGTCCGCCATCGTCTGGGAGCCGATGGTGCGCACGTCGACGGTGACGGGTGTGGGCGAGGGCGACCTCGTTGCCGCACTCGCGCGCGCCGCCGGGCGGGCGATCGATCGATCGGACGACGATTTGTTCCGGATGCCGGTCGATCGCGTGTTCAGCGTGGCGGGCGCCGGCACCGTCGTAACGGGTACGACGTGGAGCGGGGCGGTTGCCGTCGGTGATCCCGTAATGGTGCTCCCGGGTGGGCGGTCCTCGCGCGTCCGATCGGTCGAGGTGCACGGTGAGCCACGCGACCGGGCGGCGCCCGGGCGCCGGACAGCGCTCGCGCTCCCCGGCGTCGGGCGCGGCGACGTCGCGCGTGGTTCCGTTGTGGTTGCTGGTGCCGGGTGGAAGGAGTCCACCGCAATCGACGTCTGGATGAGGCTGCTGCCGGACTCCCGACCGCTGACTCAGCGCTCACGCGTGCGGTTGCACCTCGGCACCGCCGAGGTGCTTGCGCGCCTGACGCCGGCGGGTGATACCGTCGAGCCGGGAGCAGCCGGGGCGGTGCGCCTCCGGCTCGAGCGGCCGATCGTCACACGGTGGGGCGACCGCGGAGTGATCCGATCCTACTCTCCGGTCCGCACGATCGGCGGGTGTGTCGTCGTGGATCCAATGCCGGCGCCGCGCCCCCGTCGCCCCCGCAACGCCGAGCGCAAGGGCGCTGCCGCACCGTTGGAACGGTTGGAGGTCTTCATGGAGGACGGCGGCACACAAGGTCTGCGGCGAGACGATCTCCCAGTCCGGCTCGGCGTGCACCTTGGTGAGGTGGGGCGGCTCGTGGCGCAAGCACGGGACACACTTGGCGTGCGCGTCGTCGGAGAGCGGCTCCTCGCCGCCGCGGTCCTCGAAGAAGCCGAGCGAACGGTGGTGGCGCTGCTCGAGCGACACCACCACGATCGACCCCTGGAACCCGGTGCGTCGCTCGAAGACGTCCGGACGGCGCTACGGGATGCGGAACTGGCGGACGCGGCGGTGGCCACTCTCGCCAGCGCCGGAACGGTGGTGCTCGAGGGCTCGAGCGTTCGCCGGCAGGGGTTCCAACCTGCGCTTTCCCCCGAGGACGAACGCCTGGCAACCGTGCTGCGGACGGCTCTGGTGGAAGCCGGGCCCCTGGGGCTGACGGAAGCGGAGCTGGGGCAGCACGTTCCGGCGGTCCGGGCTCGGGAGCTGGCGGAGTTCGACGAACGGGCGGGCAGGGTCGTCCGGGTTGGGCGTGACCGGTACTACGATATCGAATCCCTCGACCGGCTCAGGGGTATCATTGTTGGGCTGATCGGACAGAGAGGACGAGCAACACCGGCGGAAATCCGTGAAGTCACAGGACTTACGCGCAAGTACCTCATCCCGGTTCTCGAGTGGATGGATGCATTCGGATTCACCGTGCGCGACGGTGACTCGCGAAAGCTCGGACCGGCTGCCCAGTGGCGTGAGCGCAACTCTTGACAGGGTTTACGGTCGAGTCCTAACTTGCGATCAGTCGGCGAGATACGAACTCAGACAAGGGGAACGTAAAGAGACAATTTTTGTCAGAATAGGAGTTGTTCCATGAAGCCCTCGGCCTGGGCGGTTGTCTGTGCGCTCGGGCTCCTGGTCGCTGCACCGGCGGTCGCGCAAGCACAGGACAGCACCTCGCAGGTGCAGTTGGGCAGGAATTACCCGAATCCGTTCAACCCGGAGACGACAATCCCGTTCACGCTCGATGAGAGCCTCTGGTCGGGAGGGGCGCAGCCCGTTATCAGTCTTCGGATCTACAACATTCTCGCGCAGCTGGTGGCCGTGCCGATCCTGCAGGGGTCGGGCGAGCAACTGGACGGCATCCAGCTCCCGTGGAATGGAACGGGTCAGTACACCGCCTACTGGGATGGGAAGGTGCGCGGCACCGACCGCGAAGCGGCGTCCGGGGTGTACGTCTATCAACTCGTCGTAAACGGGCAGGCGCACACCAAGAAGATGACCATCGTCAAGTAGGAGATCGATCCGGAAACGACATTCTCTGTCAGATGAACAGGCGCGCCGACGGAACAACGTCGGCGCGCTTGTCATTTCGGCGCGTTCCTGTCATATCAGCGGTCGGAGACGGGCACGGGGGTTGCCTGTGTGAGGTCACTGCAGAGAACACTGTTTACGGGACCGGGGTGCACGCTCGTGAACTCGGGCGCCACGGTCGGAGCGCACCCGGGCGTGCGTGCAGGCACGAATCGTCTGGCGAGCGTGGCCCATCCTTTCGCACGTGCCGAGGGATGAACGGAAAGAAGGTCTGATGATACGACCGGAGCGACTGACCGTGAAAGCAGGGGAAGCCGTGCAGAGCGCGGTCGCGCTGGCAACCGAGCGCGGCAACCCCGTCGTCAACGACGCGCACCTCTTCCTCGCGTTGCTCGATCAAGAGGAGGGGATCGTCGTGCCCGTGCTCCAGAAGACGGGGCTCAACGTGACTGAATTGCGCACAGAGGCGGAGCGCGAGGTAGGTCGGCTGCCAATCCAGGACGGCGGGGTCAGTCCCACCGTCTCGCGCGAGCTGAACTCCGCTCTGCAACACGCCGACGCGCTGGCCCAGAGCCTCGGCGACGCATACGTCTCGACGGAGCATCTGCTGCTTGGGCTCGTCGACACCAAGGGCACCTCGGCGCGCGAGCTGCTCTCCTCGCGGGGTGTCGACCGGGAGCAGCTGCTGGAGGCACTCTCCGCTGTACGGGGGAGCCACCGCGTAACCGACGTGGACCCGGAGCAGAAGTATCAGGCCCTCGAGCGCTTCACCGCCGACCTCACGGAATTGGCGAGGCAGGGCAAGCTCGATCCGGTCATCGGCCGCGACGAGGAGATCCGACGTGTGGTGCAGGTGCTGTCGCGACGCACCAAGAACAACCCGGTTCTCATCGGTGAGGCGGGCGTCGGGAAGACGGCGATCGTCGAGGGACTGGCTCAGCGAATCGTGAACGGCGACGTGCCGGAGTCGCTCCGCGGCAAGCGCATCATCGTGCTCGACATCGGGCAACTCCTCGCCGGAGCCAAGTACCGCGGCGAGTTCGAGGAGCGGCTCAAGGCGGTCCTGAAGGAGATCACGAGCGAGGAGGGACGATTCGTGGTATTCATCGACGAGCTGCACACCCTCGTGGGCGCCGGAGCAGCCGAGGGCGCCGTCGATGCGTCCAACATGCTCAAGCCGGCACTCGCCCGTGGGGAGCTGCACGTGGTCGGTGCGACGACGCTCGATGAATACCGCAAGCACGTCGAGAAAGACAAGGCGCTCGAGCGACGGTTCCAGCCCGTCTACGTGGGCGAGCCGTCTGTGGAAGACACGATTGCGATCCTCCGTGGCCTCAAGGAGCGCTACGAGGTCCATCACGGCGTGCGCATCGTCGACGCAGCACTGGTTTCCGCAGCGACCCTGTCGGATCGTTACCTCGGCGACCGACACCTGCCGGACAAGGCGATCGATCTGATTGACGAGGCCGCGAGCCGGCTGCGCATCGAGATCGACAGCCTGCCGCAAGAGATCGACGAAGTCGAGCGACGCAAGACCCAGCTGCAGATCGAGGAGCAAGCGCTGGCACGGGAGAAGGATCGCGCGAGCCGGGAGCGGCTCGAAGCATTGCGCCGGGAGTTGGCGGAGTTGGACGAACAGACACAGGGGATGAAGGCGCAGTGGCAGGCGGAGAAGGATGCCATCACCAAGCTGCGCGAGCAAAAGGCTGAGTTGGAAGACGCGCGCGCGGGGGCGGAACGGGCGACCCGCGCCGGCGATCTGCAGCGGGCAGCCGAGATCAGCTACGGGAGGGTGCCACAACTCGAGGCGGCCATCGCCGGCGAGCAGCGTCGGCTCGAGGAGATTCAGTCCGAGGCGAAGTACCTCAAAGAGGAGGTGGGCCCGGAAGACGTGGCGGAAATCGTCGCACGCTGGACAGGCATCCCGGTGAGTCGGATGCTGGAATCGGAGCGTGGGCGCCTCACCAGGCTCGAGGCCGAACTGCACCGCCGTATCGTAGGGCAGGACGAGGCGGTGAGCGCCGTTGCCAACGCCGTACGACGCGCCCGAGCCGGTCTCCAGGATCCCAACCGGCCGGTCGGGAGCTTCATCTTCCTCGGCCCGACCGGCGTTGGCAAAACTGAAACGGCGAGGGCGCTTGCGGAGTTTCTGTTCGACGACGAGCGAGCGCTGGTCCGGCTCGACATGTCGGAGTACGGTGAAAAGCACTCGGTGGCCCGCATGCTCGGCGCGCCACCCGGATACATCGGGTTCGAGGAGGGTGGACAACTCACGGAGTCGGTCAGGCGCCGTCCCTACTCGGTGGTGCTGTTCGACGAGATCGAGAAGGCGCATCCCGAAGTGTTCGACGTGTTGTTGCAGATCCTGGACGACGGGCGACTCACCGACGGCCAGGGCCGCACGGTCGACTTCCGCAACACGGTGCTCATCATGACGTCGAACCTGGGAGGTCAGTGGCTGCTGGAGCTGGGGCAGGAGAGCTGGGACCAGGCCGAGCGGCACGTGCGCGACACGCTGCGGCAGCATTTCAAGCCGGAGTTTCTGAACCGAGTCGACGACATCGTCGTCTTCCGGCCGCTCACGCGGGAGCACCTGGTGAGGATCGTCGATCTTCAGCTCGAGCGAGTGTCCGCTCTCGCGGCCGACCGCGGGCTCGCCCTCGAGATCACGCCTGAGGCCAAGGCCGCGCTCGTCGACGAGGGGTACGATCCGTCGTTCGGCGCGCGTCCCCTCAAACGCGTGATCCAGCGCCGGGTGCAGAACCCGCTGGCCCTCTCGATGCTGGAGGGCGATTACTCGGAGGGCGACCGCATCCGGGTCCTCCGGCGCGGCGATGGGTTCGCGTTCGAGCGCGTGGCCGGAGCAGAAGCGGAGGAACCGGCACCGCCTGAGACCACGGTCGGGACCTGACCGAGCGGCCCCAGGTCCAGGAGGGTCCCGGCGCGTCGCCTCTTGTCGAGGTGCCCGGTGTCGACAACGGGGGCGCGAGATCCCGGCCCGTGGTGCTGCCCGGCTAGGTTTCTCGGTACCATGTTCAGGAAGCGACCGATTCTCACGGCAGCCGACAAGCTCGGTATGGAGGCGGCCCTGGAAGCGGCGCGCCAGGCACTTGCCTCAGGCGAAGTGCCGGTCGGTGCCGCTGTCGTGGTGGACGGGGCCGTCGTGTCCCAGGCGCACAACGAAACGGTTGCCCGCTGCGACCTGACGCAGCACGCAGAGCTCCTCGCGATCCAGCGCGCCGTGGAGTACCTGGGCACGGACCGGCTCGATCGCGTGACCCTCTGCGTCACACTCGAGCCCTGCGCCCAGTGTGCCGGTGCCATCGTTCTCTCCAGGGTCGGCCGTGTGGTGTTTGGTGCCTACGATCCCAAGGCGGGGATGGCGGGGAGCGTCGAAGATCTCCTGCGACATCCCAAGCTCAATCATCGGCCGGAAGTCCGCGGAGGGGTGTGGGAGGAGGAGTGTGGAGCGGTATTGAGGGACTTCTTCGGGGCAAGACGGGGAAGGGTGCAGGGTGAAGAGTGAAGGATGAGGAATGAAGGGCGGAATCGTAGCGATCACGCGACCGCCCACCGACGCGCTTGCCCGCTGTGAGCTGACGCATCTCAAGCGGCAGCCGATCGACATCGCGGCTGCGCGAGCCCAGCACCGCGCGTACGAGGCATGCCTTGCCGGGCTCGGTGCGGAGGTCGTTTCGTTGCCCGGGGAGCCTGACCTGCCGGACGCCGTCTTTGTCGAGGACACGGCTGTGGTGCTGGACGAGATCGCGGTGCTGGCCCGCCCCGGAGCGGCATCCCGCCAGCCCGAGGTGGATACGATGGGGCGAGTGCTGGCGCGGTACCGCCGGCTATGCCGGATCGAGCCGCCCGGCACGCTCGATGGCGGGGACGTGCTCCGCGTGGGCGCAACCCTCTACGTGGGGCAGACCTCCCGCACCAACGACGCCGGCATCACGCAGTTGGCGGATCTCGTGCGACCGTTGGGGTATGAGGTGCGGCCGGTTTCGGTCACCGGCTGTCTCCACCTGAAGTCCGCCTGCACACACGTGGGTGACGGCCTCGTGCTGGTGAACGGGAACTGGATCGACGTTCGGGCGTTCAGGGAGGTGGAGCTCCTCGACCTTCCGGCATCGGAGCCTGCGGCGGCGAACTGCTTTCTGGTCGGTGCCACGGTCGTCATGGCCGCTGGCTTTCCTGAGACGGCCGACCTGCTCCGGAGCAGGGTGCGCCGGGTCGTCACGGTCGAGCTGTCCGAGCTGCGCAAGGCCGAAGCCGGTGGGAGCTGCATGAGCCTGATCTTCGAGGGATCGCACACCGAATCCGCCGACGGAGGCTGAACGAATGGACGTGTCCGGTGCATGGCTGACACCGCTCGTGCTACTGCCGGGTGTCGCGCTCCTCGTCATCTCGACGTCGGCACGGTACGGCCAGA
Organism: Gemmatimonadota bacterium; assembly: GCA_039584325.1. Lineage (GTDB taxonomy): Bacteria > Gemmatimonadota > Gemmatimonadetes > Gemmatimonadales > GWC2-71-9 > JAOTVV01. The sequence continues at coordinate 24,782 of JBDGYA010000003.1, read as the reverse complement.
TCCATCAGGAGTTTCACCATCTCTTGAGCGATACGGGGCACGATCGGCGGAGGCGGGCTCGGGAGCTGTGGCGCCGCGCTGTCTTGTTTCGCAATGCCCTGGTGGGTCTGTACGCAGCCGCTGCGTCGTTGGCGCTGGGTAGCATGGTGGGTGGGCTGCTGACGCTGTGGTCCGCGCAGTCGATGTGGCTGGTACAGGGGTTCACCGTGCTGGGTGTCGTCTGCCTGGTATACAGCGCAGTCGAGCTCGTGCGAGAGTCCGTGCTCTCCCTCGAAGTGCTCCAGCGACACTGCGAGCGAATGGGCGGGGACGAGTAAGCGGAACAGCTGAGTGTGGCCAACCTCCACGACGTTTCTCAACGGGAATCGGTCGGCCTTTTCCCGAACAATCGAGGCAATGACTACAACATACTACGACGCGATCGTGATCGGGGCTGGCCAGGGCGGTGGCCCGCTCGCCGGACGCCTGGCCGGGGCCGGTCGCCGGACCGCCATCATCGAACGGAAGCATGTGGGTGGAAGCTGCATCAACGAGGGCTGCACGCCGACCAAGACGATGGTGGCGAGTGCGCGAGTTGCCTATCTGGCTCGCCGGGGGGCGGACTACGGTGTGCATGTGGGTGGCGTCACCCTGGACCAGCGCGTCGTGCGGAAGCGCAAGCGTGATATCGTCGACAGCTTCCGGACGGGCAGCCGAAAGGGTCTCGAGCGCTGGGATGATCTCGACCTCGTCATGGGCGAGGCCCGTTTCTCGGGGGCGAAGGAAGTGACGGTGGCGCTGAACGACGGCGGCGAGCGCGTGCTCACGGCGGACACGATCGTCATCAACACGGGTGCCAGGCCGCGCATTCCCGAATTATTCGGACTCGCCGAGGTTCCCTCCCTGGACTCGACCTCGATCATGGAGCTGGATGCCGTGCCCGAGCACCTGATCGTGCTCGGTGGCGGGTTCATCGGGCTCGAGTTCGCGCAGATGTTCCGGCGGTTCGGCGCAGAGGTAACGATCGTCGAGGGGGGGCCACGGCTCGCACCCCGGGAGGATGAGGACGTCTGCGAGGCGCTGGCGGGAATACTGCGCGATGACGGCATCGCGCTCCGCTTCGGCGTTGCGCCTACGCAAGTCACGCCCGATGGGAATGGCGTCGCGCTGACGCTCCTAACCGACACTGGCGGCGAGACGCTCCGGGGCTCCCATTTGCTGGTCGCAGTTGGCCGGGTGCCCAACACCGATCGGCTACACCTCGAGGCGGCAGGTGTGGAGACGACGGATTCGGGCCACGTGCGCGTGAACGACCGGCTCGAGACCTCGGCAGAGGGGATCTACGCCGCCGGCGACGTGAAGGGTGGGCCGGCGTTCACGCACATCTCCTACGACGATTACCGTGTGCTCCGCACCAACCTGATCGAGGGCGGCGATGCCGACATCGCGAACCGGATCGCGCCGTATGTGGTGTTCATCGATCCGCAGTTCGGCCGAGTCGGCTTATCGGAAGATCAGGCCAAGCATCAGGGCATCGAGTACGTCGTAGCCAAGTTACCCATGAGCCATGTGGCGCGTGCCATTGAGACCGACGAGACCAGCGGGTTCATGAAGGTGCTTGTCGATCCGGTGTCAAAGCAGATCCTGGGCTGTGCGGTCATCGGCATCGAAGGCGGCGAGATTATGTCGATGCTCCAGATCGCGATGATGGGCAGGCTACCCTATACCGCGCTCCGCGAAGCGACGTTCGCGCACCCGACACTGGCAGAGGCGCTGAACAACCTGTTTGCATCGATCGAGTAGACCAGATTACGGAATGCAGAATGCAGAATGCAGAATGTAAAATGTAGATTGGAGGTTGACAGCAGCACAAGAACGCCGTCATCCGCCAATCTGCACGCTGCAATTTTCCTTCTGCAATCAGTTCACGATCTCCGGCCGCACGGTGAGAATCAGCGTTCCGCCGCCCTGCATGAGCTGCGCGTTGCCGACCACGAGCGTCTGGCCCGCACGGGCGTTCACGGTGGTCTGCAGTGCTCCGCGCCTCGGGCTCCGAACACCGACCTCGAGCTGGACCATGGCCGAGTCGCCCACGCCCCGCACGGACCCGATCGATGCCATCAGGATGAAGCTTGCGTCGTCATCCTCCCGGCCGATCACCTGCTCGATGTGGCTGCCCTCGGTTCCGCCGACCACGGCGTCACGGATCAGTCGGTAACTCTGGTAGCGGAACAGCTTTCGTAGCTCCTCGACGACGTCGCCGATCGCCGGGTCGAACCGCTCAGTGGGCGCGTCGTCGTCCGCGGCGATGAGCTGGAAGTGCAGCCGAACGGTTGGGCGTGGTCGGTCCAGATCAGTCAGCACGCGGCCGATCTTTTCGAGGTTGTCACGCGTCTCTCGAACGGAGATGGCCTCCTCGGAATAGCTGACGGACCCTGGTGCGTCCGGCCGATCGTGGAAGACGTAGGGGTCGATGACCTGACGCGCCGTCGCGCCGTCGATGTACTGCAGTTCGAACGTCTCGGTTTCGAGATCGGGGGTCGCGGTGCACGCGGCAACTACCGCCGCGAGCGTCAAGGCGAGGCGTTTCATGTTCCACTCCCGTTCTTCTGATAGAGCCATACTACAACGATGTCTGGGTTCTCTGTCTGGAATACGACCACGTTCTGGTCGCTTGCCTCGACGATCGGCAGTGGCAACACGCTCGGCGCCCCATTGCCGATCGTGGATGTGTCCGACCGGGTGAGGAGCAACGCGGCGATGCCGGCCGCTGCGGCAGCCGGAACCAGTCCCCACCATCGCCGTCGCCGCCGCCGGACGACCCGGGCAGCCCGCTGCGCGGCATCATCCACGGATCCGGCAGGCTCCAGCGCGTCCAGTGCCTCCCGGAGGTTCCGTTCCTCCTCCAGCAGCCGGTCGGCAATGGCGCGGCATCGCGTGCAGGCGGCGAGATGTGCGGCCAACACCGTGTCACCCTGTCTCTGAAGGTCCACCCGGTCCGCCCCGAGCAGGCGTTCTCGACATTCGTCGCAGTTCATGTTCCCGTTCCCTCTACGAGTTCGGGACAGCGCTCGACGATGCGTGATCGCAGCGTCCGCCGCGCGCGGTGGAGATGGGCTCGCACCGTTCCGGCGTCGAGGCCGAGCATCTCAGCGGCCTGGGCGGGCGAGCGGTCCTGGAGATCGACAAGGTCGAGTACTTGCCGTTGCCGCGCCGGCAGCGCGTCGAGAAAGTCTCGCACGATCTGACCGGTCTCCTGACGGAGCACCGGGCGGGAGGGGTCATGGCCAGACTGCGGCGGCATCAGCTCGGCCGCGCTGTCCTGCACGAGTCGGAGCCGACGCCGCCGGCCACGCACGTGATCCGCCACGGCGTTCTGCACGATCCGGTAGAGCCAGGTCGTGAACCGCGAACCCGTGCGGTAGCGGCGAAGTCCGCCTTGCAGCCGAACCAGCACGTCCTGCGTGATGTCTTCCGCCTCATCCGGGTCTCCCGTGGCCACCGCGGACCACCGATAGATCAGTGACCGGCACGATCGCGCCACTTCCGCGAATGCCGCGACATCCCCGCGCCGAGCACGCGCCACCAGCGGCACGATCGATTCGTTGAGGCGCTCCAGCGCGCTCATGCGGCATCCGATCTCTCGAGCATCTGCCAATGATACGTTGCGGAGTGGCCCGGCGTTTACTTTGCCAGGTTCGGGGTGACAGAAGACGAGTGTGGGCAGCGAGTCGAAGGTGGAGCGGGGTGAGCGGGGCGCGGTGGGCGGCACGCGGATCCGGGGGAGGTGGGATCGGCTGTAGGGTCACCAAGGGAGGTTTGCCGGGGTCCCGAAACGGCACGATGCCAGGTGCACGCTCCGGGAACGGATTGCCCACCTGGCATCGTTGTACAAGGAGAGGGTGAAACGTGAAGCACAAAGTGTGGGCTTGTGAGCAGCGGTGAGCTGGAAGAGCTCGACACACTCCACACTTCACGTTTCACCGTCTTCGGCTATCGTCCATCACCTCCGCGCAGAGTCTGAGACAAGTCCTGTGCCCCCACTTCTCACTCTTCACTCTCTACTCGTCCCCGTTCCCTTTTCCTCATCACCCTCACACCGCCCCGACGATCGCCACGTCAGCGAAGCGACCAACCAGCGCTCGAGCGTTGTCCTGCTCCATCCCGAACACCGCCGTGGCCGCGGCGTCGGCGTCGAGGCATGAAGCTGCGCGCACCGTCACGGAGTGCGCGCTTGTCTGCCGGGGCTCGCCCGTTGCTGGGTCCAGCAGGTGGTGATACCGCCGTCCGGCGTGCACGAACTGCTGCAGATAGTCGCCGGACGTCGCCACGGCCTCGTCGGAGACCGCGATTCTGCCCGATAATTGACGCGGGTCGGCCGGTGAGCGGATTCCCACCTCCCAGGGATCGCCATCCTCCGACGTGCCGAGGGCGTACAGGTCGCCGCCCACGTTCACCAGCCCGCGGTCGATGCCCCACGCCCGCAACGCTGCCACTGCCCGGTCGACGCCGTGGCCCTTGCCGATCCCGCCCAGGTCGATGGCGACCGCCGGATCCTCGAAGCGCACTCGGGTGCCTCCCGGTGTGCTGTGGATGTCGAGCGCCCGGAACAGGCCGCGACCTGCGAACGCCCGTATCTCGCGCTCTGCCGGCGGCTCGCTGCGGTGCCCAACGTCCCACAGAGCGATGGCCCGGCCCAGGCACGGATCGAAGGCACCGTCGCTGGCTGCTGCCCACCGAAGCGAGGCCTCGAGCACGAGGGCTGTGTCGTCGCAGACCGCGACTCCGTCGTGCATCGCGTAGGCGTTCGCTCGCCCGACGTCCGAGGTGTCGAGGTACCGGCTCATGCGCTGCTCGACCAGCCGCAGTTCGGCGAATGCGGCGTCGATGGCGCCGTGGGCGTACGATTCGTCGCGATGGACGACCGCGACCTCGGCCAGGGTCCCCATGATGGGGATGGTCCGACGTACCAGCCGCTGGCGGGAACGGGCCAGTGGGACGGCCGCTACCACGAACGCGCCGATGCCAAGGGCGACGACCTCCCGCCGTGTGGGATGGCGTGACGGGATGGAATCACGGCGTTCCATGTGACCTCTCCGACAGTTCGTGAATGATCTCGCACGACGACTGCCCGCACGAGTCCGTGGATTTCAAGGAGCAGGAGTTGCACCGGTCCTGACGCCCATTGCGGTGCATGAGGCCGAACACCCCGAACAGCACGATCAAACCCGCGACACCAAGGATCTCGTTCATGCGGAGCTCAACAGTCCGGCGAAGCCCATGAACGCCAGGGACAGGCTGCCGGCGATGATGAGGACCAGCGCCATGCCCTTGGCCAGTGACGGGACATCGGCCATCTCGGAGGCCTCACGGATGGACGCCATCAGCACGAGCGCGAGCATAAGGCCCAAGCCGCCGCCGATGGCGAAGAACAGTCCCTGCAGAAAGTCGTAGCCCCGGTTCGTCTGGAAGATTGCGAGCCCGAGGATGGCGCAGTTGGTCGTGATGAGGGGCAGGTAGATGCCCAGTTGCCGGAACAGCACCGGGCTCACCTTCTTGATCACCATCTCCGTGATCTGCACCAGCGATGCGATCACCACGATGAACGAAATCAATCGCAGGAATGGGGCATATGGCAGGATGAACGTGTTGAGGAACCACGCGCAGGTGGAGGCGATCACCAGCACGAAGATGTCCGCGAACCCGAGCCTGAGCGCGGTAGCGACTCTGGCCGATACGCCCATGAACGGGCACAGGCCGAGGAAGTAGGCCAGCGTGAAGTTGTTGACCACCATGGCCGAGAGCAGGATCCAGAACAACTCGCCCATCACGCGGCCTCCTTCGTCGCCGCCACACCTTCCGGCCACTCGCTCACGCGGGCGCGCGTGGTGCGCCGCTCCGTCCACCAGGCGATCACCATCAGCCACGCCCCGAGGGTGAGGAATCCGCCGGGCGGCAGGATGAAGATCACCCACGGCTCGAAGTCGCCGGGAATGACCTTCATGTCGAGGATCGTGCCGTTGCCCAGCACCTCGCGCACGGTGCCCATCATCAGCATCGCGATCATGAAGCCGATCCCGGTGCCGAACGCATCGAGCAGCGACCGGCCGATCGGGTTCTTCGACGCGAACGCCTCCTGCCGGCCCAGGATCATGCAGTTGACCACGATCAATGCGACGAAGGCGCCAAGTGCCTTGTGGATGTCCGGCACCAACGCCTCGAGCGTCATGTCCGCGACGGTGACGAACGTCGCGATGATGAGGATGTACGTGGAGATCCGCACCTCGTTGGGGACGATCTTCTTCACCAGGGACACGAGGAAGCTCGAGCCCGTGAGCACGAAGAACGTGGCGATGCCCATCACGAGACTGTTGGCCACCGTGTTCGTCACCGCCAGCGCCGGGCACAGCCCCAGCATCTGGATCAGGACCGGATTCTCCTTCCAGATGCCGCGGAGGAAGTCCTGTTGTCGCGTCCGGCCGCTCATCGCGTGTCCTCCTGGGCGAGTGCCGACGGTGTCGACGCGACGTACGACTCGAGCATGGGCTCGAGGCGCGACAGGGCGTTGTTGATCACCTTGATCACGGTCCGCGAGGAGATGGTGGCTCCCGTGATCATGTCGATCTCATGGGGATCCCCCGTTCCGTCGCGCGGCTTGACGCCCGCGAGTGGCGCGAGCACGCCGTCGAACTGGACCACGAAGGACGAGTCCTTCTCGATCTTGTCACCCAGCCCGGGTGTCTCCTTGCTCTCGAGCACCTTCATCCCCAGCAGGGTGCCGGCATCGTGGTCGTATCCGAAGATGACACGGACGATATCCTGGAATCCGGGTTCACCGGATGCGATGGCGTAGCCGATCTCCGCCCCCTCCTCGGTGAAGCCCCGGTAGATCTGCTCGTGTTGCCGGGGATCCGCACCGCTCGGGAGCTCGGTCGTGAGCGCATTGTCTACCACATACAGGGTGTCGTAGCGATGCGGCGCCTTGAGCACTTCCTGCACGGCGGCGGCGAGACGTTCGGCCTTGTTCCGCTCGATGATCGGTGCCGTCAACTGGAACACGAAGACGAGCAGGAACCCAGCGGCCGCTCCTGCCACGCCCAGCGTCACGAACAGACGCCACGCCGGAACATCGGGCTTAGCCAGGATCGCAGGAGGGCCGCTCATGGCGCCGCCTTCGCGGTTCGGGTGCCGAACACGGCGGGCTGTGTCGCCCGGTTGATGAACGGCACGAGCGCGTTCATGAGGAGGATCGCGTACATCACGCCCTCGGCGAGCCCGCCCCAGAGCCGGATGACGACCACCAGAAAGCCGATGCCGAAGCCGTACACCCAGCAGCCCCGGTTGGTGACGGGGGACGTCACCATGTCGGTGGCCATGTACACCGCGCCGATCATGAGCCCACCCGAGAAGAGCATGAACAGCGGCCCCGGATAGGCTGGGTTGATGGTGTGGGTGAGCGTGGCGAGCACAGCCACCGAGGCGAAGATGCTGATGGGGATGCGCCAGTTGAGGTAGTTGCGCCACGCGAGATACGCGCCGCACAGCAGAATGATGACTCCGGCCGTCTCGCCGAGTGAGCCGCCCGTCATGCCGATCATGAGCCGCCACGCTTCCGTGGCTTGCTGCTCGAACTTCATGAGGCCGAGCGGCGTCGCCTCGGTGAGCACGTCCACCTCGGCGGGGCTCATGAGGGGCAGGGCCAGGTTGTCGCCGCGGAGCGCCCACCAGTTCTCGCGGATGACTGGCCAGGTGGTGAGCGCCACGGGGAAGGAGGCCTGCAAGAACGCACGTCCGAGCAGCGCCGGATTGAAGATGTTCTGACCGAGGCCGCCGAACACGAGCTTTCCGAACCCGATCGCGAACGCGCCGCCTACGAAGGCCATCCACATCGGGATCCCCGCGGGTAGACAGAGGCCGAGCAGGATCCCGGTGATGACGGCGGATCCGTCCGCCAGGGCGTCCCGTCCGCCGAAAAGCCACTCCGTCGCGAGGCAGCCGGCCAGGCTCGCCACCAACACGAGCACGGCACTCGGGCCGAAGTAGAAGACCGCGGCAGCGATGACAGGCACCAGCGTGAGGGTCACCGTCCACATGATCCGCGGGGTGCTGTCGCGCTCCGCGAGGTGGGGCCAGGCGGTGATCAGGAGTCGCGGTGTCGTCATGCGGCCTTCGGATGCTTCCGCAAGTGCGCCTTGGCGAGTGCGAAGAGCTGCGTCAGCGGGATGTTCGACGGACACGTGTAGCCGCAGCAGCCGCACAGCATGCAGTCCTGCAAGTGGTGCTCGTCCATCTCGTCGTACCGCTCGTACAGGGAGAGCTGACCCAAGGCCTGCGGATTGAGAAACACCGGGCACGCGTCGAGGCAGTGCCCGCATCGGATGCACGGATACGACTGCTGCGGCTTGACCTCGGCGTCGGTGAGGACGATGACGCCGCTCGTCCCCTTGAGCACCGGCACGTCCAGGCTCGCCTGGGCCGCGCCCATCATCGGCCCGCCGAAAACGATCTCCCGCGCCGTCTCGGTGAACCCGCCGCACGCCACGATCAGGTCGCGCGTCTTGGTGCCCACCGGGACAATGAGGTTGGACGGCCGCACCACACCGGGCCCCGTGACCGTGACGATGCGCTCCACCAGTGGCAAGCCCGTTTCGAAGACCTCGGCGATCGTCGCGACCGAGGCCACGTTGTGCACCATCACACCCACGTGCATCGGCAACTTGCCCGAGGGGACCTCTCGGTCGAGCAGCGACTTGATCAGCATCTTCTCCGCGCCCTGCGGATACTTCACCGTCAAGCCGTGGACGGTGACGCGGTCCCGCAGGTCGTCGGGGATGGTTGCCTGGAGGCGCTCGATAGCGTCGGGTTTGTTGTTCTCCACCCCGATCATGGCGCGGTCGACGCCGAGCGTCTTCATCATGAGGCGAGTGCCCAGATGCACGCGCTCGGGGTACTCGACCATCGTGCGATGATCGGTCGTCAGGTACGGCTCGCACTCGCAGCCGTTGATGACGACGGTGTCGATCTGTACGTCCTTCGGGGGCACCAGCTTCACGTGCGTCGGGAACGCGGCGCCACCGAGGCCGACCACCCCGGCCCGGCGTACCGCATCGACGATCTGCTCGGGCGAAAGCCCCTGCCAATCCGGGATGATGCGTTTGCGCGGCACCTGGGCGTCGTATGGCGCGACCGCGATCCTGATCGCTTCCTGATACGCACCCGAGGGGTGCGGCCACAGCTCGATGGCCGTGACGGTCCCGGCGGCCGACGCGTGCGCTGGCGAGGAGACGAAGCCATCCGCCTCGGCGACCATGTCGCCGCGTTGGACCCGGTCACCAACCTGCACGATCGGTTTGGCGGGCTTCCCGGTGTGCTGTGACAGCGGCAGCACCACCTCGTCGGGGAAGGGGAGCCGGCGGATGGGCTCCCGCTCGGTCAGTTCCTTCAGCTCCGGCGGATGGACGCCGTGGCTGAACTTCATGCGCTTCGCCATGGCTGCCTCAGTTGAACGGCTCCGCCCGCTTCACCCACTTGTCCAGGTTCTTCTCCTTCGGATTGAGCGGCGTTCCCGGGTGGATGATCCGCACCGGGCACCGCTCGGCCGAGACGACGAGGTCCTTGAACGGACCCGCCTTCGCGTCCTTGATGTACGCCTGCTTCTTGTCGTTGTAGGCGAACATCTTCTTGTTCACCTTGATGCACTCCTCGCAGGTCGTGCACCGGGCCGAATCGATGTACGGCTCGAGCGCGAGTCCTTCCTCTTCCTCGACCGCTGCCGGCGCGGCCACCGGGGCTGAGGCCGCCGGCGTCGCCGGTGCCGCCGCTGGAGCGGCCACTGCGGCGCCGCCCGCGCCACCGAAATCGATCCCGCCGTCGAACTGGAGCGGCTCGATGGGCAGCGTCTCCACTTCGGTCAACAGCTCGGCGATGGTGCGCTGCCCGTTGCCCGCGCGGATCAAGCCCTCGGCGAGCCGGCGCGCGATCACCTGCGGGAACTTGGCCTTCAGGTCCGCCAGCTTCGCCTCGTACTCCGCCTTGATCTGCTCGGCCTGCTCCTGGTACTCGGCCTCTGCCTCGGCCGACACCTCGGCGTCGAGACCAGCCATTTCCTTCAGCAGGTTCCACACGGACAGGCGATCCTCCGCCAGCTCCACCATCTCGCGCGACACGGCGACTCGTCCGAGCTTCCGATCCGCTTCGAGCATGTAGATGAACGGTGTCTTGCCCTCGCGATCGTCCTCCGACCCGGCCAGGAACTCGTCGAACCGCATCAAGTCCTCGATGTCCACGTCGGCCCTGATGCGCCTGAAGTGCTTCTTGAAGCGCGCCTCGGTGGCCGCCCAGTCGGCGACCGTGACGGGGAGCGTGAGCGTCTGCTCCGTCCCTTCATCGTCCACGTACGTGAGATCGTACTCCGGCCAGATGTCGTCGATCGACGGGTTGCCGTCGAGGTCGAGCCGGTCGGCGAGCGTGTCGCCCTCGGCCGGATCGTACACCAGCACCGGATAGGCGCGGCTCTCGAGCGTGAGCTTGGCCGCGTCGGGTGGTTGAGCGTCACCGATCCCGTGCTCCGGCGGACAGGGGCAGTGCAGGGCCAGCACCGACGGGTGCCGCGACTGCAGTCCCTTGAGCACGCCGCCCAGCAGGTGCGCGGGATTGGCCTGGGACGCCTGGAGCACGAAGACGTTGCGGTGCGCCATCGTGATCAGCGCCAGTTCCTTCCGCGTCTCCTCCTTGCCGTGCTGCGCCTTGCCGTAGGCGGCCATGTCGCTCACCTGGCCGATGAACCCGCTGGTGCATGCCTGTCCGCCGGTGTTGGAGTACACCTGCGTGTCCAGCACCATGACGCGGATCGGCTTTCCGGAGGCGAGCAGCCGCGACAGGTTCTGGAACCCGATGTCGAGCATGGCACCGTCGCCACCGGTCGCGAAGATCGGCGGGCACAGCTTGAACTCCTCGTCGGTGAACTGGCGCCAGTCGAACCGCACGAAGGAGGGCTCGTGGACCTCCGGGTCGTACTCGCCGGCCAGCTCCAGCTCCGCACGCCGGATGGCGACGAAGCCGTCGCCCATCTTGCGCATGTGCCCCTCGAAGATGCCGATGGCGATCGACGGAGCATCCTGGAACAGGTGGTTGACCCAGGGGAACGGATACGGGTTGTACGGATACGTGCTGCCCCACACCGAGGAGCAGCCGGTGGCGTTGGTCATGGCCATGGGGGCGCGACCCTTGCCGCTCGGACCCTCCACGTAGCGCCACCGCAGGTCCTTGAGGTCGTCCATCATCTTGGTGAGCTTTGCGACCTCGGCCTTCTTGGATTCGTCGAGTGCGATACCGGTGTTGCCACCGGCCACATCGTGGAGGTCGGCGTCGGACGCCAGGATCTTGCGCGCCTTCTCATCCAGCCCGGCAATGAGCTCGTCCAGCTTCGCGACGTGCTGCGTGACCCGCGGCAGCATCAGGGCGTTCACAGCCGACAGCACCAGATGCACCACGGTCTTCTCGCCACAGCCCATGCAGGCACCGTCGCCGCTCACCATTGAGCGGTACGTGTCCTTCTTGAGCAGCAGTGACGACAGCACGCCGATCCCCTCTTCAATGTCCGACACGTTCACGTACCGGTCGTTGGTGTCGGGCAGATGCTGCCACAGGTTCCAATCGCGCCGCAGCTTGTCCACGACCTCGTCGGTCTGCGGGATCGTCTTCAGTGCCTCGTCGGGGCAGACCTCCACGCAGATGTTGCAGCCCTTGCAGGCTTCCGGATTGATCGTGATGGATAGCAGTCCACCGGTGTTCTTCTCACGCGATTCCGGCAGGTCGAAGAACGGGGCGGTCTTGGCCAGCGGGAACTCCTCCAGCGCCGCATAAACCGGAGCGAACTCGGCATCGAGCGCCGTCCGTCGCTCGGGGTCGAGGCTCATCTTGTCCACGACCGTCTTGTACGCCTCGGAGAGGACCGGCCCGAATGACGTGAAGGGCACGCCCTTCATGATCTTGCGGGACTCATTGCCGAGGTGCCGTACGATCTGGCCCAACCGGTCGAGCGACCGGCCATTCGACACCGAGCGGATGGCCGCCTGAATGACCTCCTCGGGCTCGTTCACCAGGCCGGGGATCGCCCCGTCGGGGCACTGTGTCCAACAGTGGCTGCAGCCCGTGCAGTTGGCCGACACGAACTCCGGAACCTCGAAGCGCACGTCGGTCATGTCACGGATCGTACTGGTGGCCGCCGGAATCGCGCTCAACGCTGCGAACGGATCGGCGATGCCGTCGTCGCCGGTCTTGTACAGATAGCACACCTGCTCCCAGAACCGGCCGGGGTTGCCCAGCCCGTCACGCCACTTGCTGCCGTCGAGCAGGTCGGGCATTTGGGGCGGCGCGCTGACCGCGTCCTGATTGACGCTCAGCTCGGCCAGCTCCACGGTCTGCACTTCGTCGTAGCCGCGCCGGATGACCTGGATGTTGTCGTCCACCACGCGCTGGCCCAGGTGTCCGAACTTCTTCTGCAACTGCTTGGTGATGCCCTCGAACAACCGCTCCTCGTCCAGCCCTTCGCGTTCGGCCAGGCCGGACACCTTGAAGAAGGCGCCCATGAACGCCGCACCCTGCATCCGGTAGCGCAGCTCCGGATCGGTCGCCTCCTCCATCGCGATCTTGAAGGCGTTCAGGTAGTGGACGTGGATCTTCTTGTCCTTGATGGTCTGCTGCGCATCCGTCGGCAGGCTGTTCCACAACTCTGCGGCACTCCGGTCGCTCTGAATCACGAACACGCCGTCTTCGCTGAGACCGGCGAGCGGGTTGGAGTGGCGGAACACGTTGGGATCCGGCGACAGCACCACCGTCACGTGCTTCAGCTCGCAGTTGAGCTTGATCGGCGCGTGGGCAAGGGTCGCGTAGAACGTCGTCGGCTGTCCCTTCTTTTCCGAGCCATACTTCGGATTGGCCTTGATGTACATCCCCATCAGCTCGGCAGCCGTCATCGCGAGGTTCTTGCCCATCGTGATGGCCCCCCATCCGCCCACGGAGTGGATGCGGATCGAGGTCGCGCCCTCGGGCAGCAGGTTGATGTTCTCCTGCGACTGGAGCGAGAGGTCCTTGACGTGCGGGTAGGCCTCGAGCAGCTCCTCCTGCCAAATCTGGAGCTTGGGCAGCTTGGTGCCCTCGCGCACGAAGTCGATCCCCAGGTAGAACTGCCTGAGCTTCCGGCCGCTCTCGACCATGTTGTCCACCGCGGCGATGAGGTCGCCGGGCTGGAGGTCGCGGGAGCCCAGTCCGAACGTGCCCGAGAAGAACTCCGGGGCGTCCTCCGACCGGTACGTCGCGACGGGGTAGGGAGCGGTGCCGTTGCCGATCCGTCCGTTCTCCAGGGACTTGGCAACGGCGGCCCGGATCTCGCGCAGGATCGGCTGGTCCACGGCCAGCGGCTGATCCACCCGCTCGAGCACGGTCACGGCCTTCTTGCCCTTGAGCAGCTGTGTGATGACGTCGGCCGGGAACGGCCGGAACATCGTCACGTTGAGGACGCCAATCTTCAGTCCGCGTGACTCGCGCAGGTAGTCGACCACGACCTCGGCGTTGGGGATGACCGAGCCCTGCCCGGCAATCACGTACTCGGCGTCGTCGAGCCGGTACCCGATGGCACGGGCATGGCGCCGCCCGGTGAGCCGGTAGAACTCCTCCATCGCCTGGTCGGTGAACGCCGCCACGTGGTCGAAGTAAAACGGCCGCTGCGCCGCCACGCCCTGCTGGTAGCTGTCTTGGTTCTGCACCACACCCAGCATGGCCGGATAGTCCAGGTCGAACATCTCGGGGATGCGACGCCGCGTCTCACCGAACACCCAGCGCTGGGCGGGCGTCGGTGACTCGATGATGTCGGCCGGGTCGCCGAGGAACTCCTTCACCAGCTCCCGCTCCGGCAGCACCATCGACTCGATCACGTGCGTCGTGAGAAAGCCGTCCTGGGCCAGGATGCCGGGATTGAGCGACAGCTCGGCGACTCTGTGCGTGATCAGATTGAGATCGGCGGCCTCCTGCGCGTCCTTGGCGAACAGCTGGAAGAACCCCGTGTCGTCCACGGCGTGATAGTCGTCGTGGCCGGCGTGCACGTTGAGCGCGTGCTTCGTCATGGCCCGCGCGCCGATGTTCAGCACGTAGGTCAGGCGCTTGCCCACGGCGGCGTACAGCGACTCGTGCATGTACGCGATGCCCTGGCCGCTCGAGAAGTTGGCCGCCCGAAGGCCGACCATGCTCATGCCGGCCGTCACCGCCGCAGCGGCGTGCTCGCCCTCGGGCTCGAAGAACAGCAACCGGCGGCCGTGCACGTTGGTGACACCCGCGGCCACCGCGGCGGCCCAGCCCTCGCCCATCTGCGTGGACGGAGTGATCGGGTAGGCGCCGGCCGCTTCGCTGCCTGCCGTTTCCATCTCGACCACAGCGGCGGTACCGTCGATCGCCGCGGACGTCCCAGGGTACTTGGGCTGCTCGGGAGGAGTCGAATCCGTCTTCTTCTTGAACATCATGCAACCGCCTTCTCAGGAGGCTTGGAGGGCACCGCGTCGAACTGCTGTGCGCCCTCGACCCAGACGATGGCGCCGGTCGGGCATCGTGCGATGGCCGCCGGGTCCGCCAGCTCGTTCTTGTCGTAATCCACCACCGCCAGCCCATCCCGCATCTCGATGAGGCCCGGGGCCGCGTCCGCCGCACAGCGTTCGCACGCCGTGCACGCGACCCGGCACAGCTCCTCGATCTCGTCGCCCTCGAGGTGACTCTTGCACTGCACGATGAGCTTGTGCTCGATCGGCATGAGGACGAACAGGTCTTTCGGGCAGGCCTCCACACAGTCGCCGCACGCCGTGCACTTCTCGGGGTCGACGACCGGCAGGCCGTACTGGTTCATGTAGATGGCGTCGAAGTCGCAGGAGACTTCGCAGTCGTCAAGGCCCAGGCAGCCCCAGCGGCATCCCTTGCCGCCGCCCGCGACCGCAGTCGCGGCCTTGCAGGTTTCCAGGCCGTGGTAATCGGCCTGCTGGAGCGCGACGTTGCTGCCGCCGGCGCAGAGGAGCCGGGCCACGCGCTTGTTCGCCTCGCCCGCCTCCACGCCCAGGAACTCGGCGAGCACGACGACCTCGTCTCCGCCTATCACGGTGCAGCCCGCCGGCTTGATGCGGCCCTCGACCACGCCTTCGGCGAAGGCGCGACATCCGGCCTCGCCGCAGGCACCGCAGTTGGCACCTGGCAGCATGTCGGCCACGGCGTCGATGCGCGGGTCCTCCCACACCTTGAACTTCGAATGTGTGAACGCGATAAGGCCCGCGAAGGTGAGCCCCAGCGCTCCGAGAATCGCAACCGCGATCAGGATTGCCGAAATGCTCATCCCGCCACCGTCACAGGTCGCTGAAGTTGGCCTGGCTCAGGAGCCATGCGGCCAGCTTGTCAGCGGGCTCGGAGGGTGCAGCCGGTGCTGCGGCCTCACCGGTGGCAGCCGGTGGAGCCGCCGACGGCCCCGCCAGGGAGCGCAGCTGCCGCAACTCTTCCGCCTGCTGCTGCCCGCTCAGACCGCCGATCGACAGGCGCGGATCGCGCTCGGGGACGCGTGTGACCGTGAGGCGCTCAGCGATCTCGGCCCCTCCGGCCGGGTCGTGGACGAACAGTGCCGCGTCACCGGGCACCAGCGCGCCGATGCCCGGGCCGTCGTACGCCGCCAGGCGGTCGAGCCCTGTGCCCTCGCTCGTCTGGATCACGAACGTGCCCGGCGTGATCAGGCGCACCAAGGGGGCCGGCGCGCAGGTGCCGCGGATCACCAGGACGATCTTCTGTGCACCATCGAGAAACTCGGCCAGCCGTTCCGCGCGGAGGTCCGCGCCATCCACGGTCACCACCAGGGGCGGTGCCAGGCGTCGCTCGCCCTTGCTCCACTTGATGAAGGGGAACGATCCGAGGGACCGCGCGTGCTCGTTGCCGCGATGGCTGCCCGACTTGGTCAGCTCGAAGATCCGCACGGCCCCAAACGCCCGGCCGATCTCCTCGAGCGAGCGGGCGACTGCGTCCCGGATGTCGCCGCCGGGCTTCACGTGTGTCACGAACAGATCGTGGTTGCGCTTCGTCAGCTCGGCGATCGTGTCGCGGGCCTGCTCGATCGTTTCCAGCGTGAGTCCATCGAGTCGAAGCTCGCTCTCGAACAGGGTCGCGAGGCGATCGGTATCGAATCGACCGGCGGCGAACGGCCCAAGCTCCGAGGCGATTCGGTTGGCCTTGCCGTTCTCCGAGCCGCGATTCTCGTTGAGGAAGCTCTGCACCTGTTCCGCCGTGGTGCCAAGGGCGGCACGGAACGCGTCGCGCTGGCTGGCCAGGGCCGTGAGGGCGAGCTCCACCCGGTCGTCAGACGGCATACTTGTCCAGCTCCTCATTGAGGATGGCGATCTTCTCGTCCACGGTCTTTGCCGGGACCGCACGGACCTGCTCGTAGGTCGGGATCTCGTCGTTCCGGTAGAACACGCCGAGCCGGATCTTGTCGTCGAGCTGGGCGAGCCGGAACGCGTTCACGAGGTCCGCGGGGTCGTGGTACACTGTATTGGTGTACAGCTTCTCGAGGTCGGGCACCTGCACGCCGTCCGGGTGCACCATCAACTCGATCGTATCGGGATTCCGCATCGCCTCGAGGAACAGATTGTCGGTGTACTGCGGGCACCGCTGCAGGATGCGCACGAACGAGAAGCCCGGGTGGTGGTAGGCCGCCTCGAGCGTCGCGTAGATGTGGTCCGGCACCCAATCACCGGTCTGAGCGACGAACGACGCGTTGGCGATGCCGAGCGTCGTGGCGATCGGGTTCATCGCATCCAGGTAGGCGCCGCGCGGCTGCGTGTTGCTCCGCAGGCCCTTGGGGCTGGTTGGCGACGTCTGGTTCTTGGTGAGTCCGTACACGCCGTTGTCCAGCATGATGGCGACGATGCCCGGGTTGTACCGGGTCGTGTGGACCCAGTGGCCCGCGCCGATCGAGCAGCAGTCACCGTCACCCATGACGGCGAAGACGTGCAGGTCGGGCCGCCGCACCTTGACACCCAGTGCCACCGGCAGCGCGCGCCCGTGCAGGCCATGGAACCCGTAGGAGTTCACGTAGTGGGGGAACCGGCTGGAACAGCCGATGCCCGAGACAAAGACCGTCTCCTCCGGCGCCAGCTGCTCGGCTTCGAGCAGGCGCTGGACGGCGGTGAGCACGGCGTGGTCGCCGCAGCCGGAGCACCAGCGGGCGACGGCTTTCTGATAGTCTTCCATGCCCAGGTAGCGGTCGTCCTCGACCGAGCTACCGAGCAATGAGCATCCGAGCTGAATCATGCGTCGGCTCCGTTCGGCATGGCGTCCCGAATGGCCTGGAGGATCTGGCCCGGCCGCAGCGGCTCGCCCGGCACGCGCGTCCAGCAGTCGATGTCCACCAGGGTCTGCGCGCGGAGCAGCCACGCGAGCTGCCCCCGCCGACGGTTCTCGTCGGTCACGTAGGGTGCGTTCGGATCGTCGGAGTAGTTGACCTCGACCGTCATCACCTTCGAGTAGCGCCCGAAGATCTCCTTGAGGCCCGGCTCCATGGGCGAGAGGAACCGCAGGTGCAGCGACGAGACCGACAGACCCTCGTCGCGTACCCGGTCGACCGCCTCCTCGATGGCGCCCTGCGTGCTGCCCCAGCCGATCACGAGCAGGTCGCCCTGCTCGTCCCCGTACACTGCGGGCGGTGAGAGCGTCTGCTGCAGCACGGCCATCTTGCGCGCCCGCATCTCGCAGCCACGCTCGTGCACGTCGGGTGTGTAGCCGATCTTGCTCGCCTCGTCGTGCGACAGCCCCGTGGCGGTGAACATCCCGTTCACCTGGCCGGGGATGTGTCGTTTGGAGAGCCCGGTCTTGGGGTCCCAGTCGTACGGCTTGTGGCCCTCCGGCAGTGGGCTCAGGTCCAGGGGAGTGGCCATCCAGTCGCGGGTCACGTTGGGCCGCGGGAACGGCTGCACGCCGGTGGCCAGGTTGGCGTCGGTGAGCACGACCACGACGCAGCGGAAGGCCTCGGCGATCCGCCGGGCGGTGGTCATGCAGAGGAAGCACTCCTCCATCGTGGCCGGTGCCATGACGACCTTGGGAGCGTCACCGGGCTGGCCGAAGATGGAGGCGAGCAGGTCGCCCTGCTCGATCTTGGTTGGAAGGCCGGTGCTCGGGCCGCCGCGCTGCACGTCCACGACGACGAGCGGCGTCTCGGTCATGACCGCGAGCCCGATGAACTCGGTCTTGAGCGCCAGGCCAGGCCCGGACGTGATGGTGAACGCGACCTTGCCGGCATAGGAAGCGCCAATGGCCACTCCGGCGGCGGCGATCTCGTCTTCTGCCTGGTGCACCATTCCACCGTAGCCCTCGAAGATCTCGCTCAGGTAGTGGGAGGCGGAGGTCGCCGGCGTGATCGGGTACATGGCGCACAGCTCGAGGCCCGCCGCGACGGCCCCAATCGCGACGGCCTGATTGCCGTTCATCACGACCATCGGGACCCCGGGAGCCTCGATCGGCACTTCGACTTTAAAGTCGAGGTTGGCCTCCGCCCACTGGTAGCCCAGCTCCAGCAGCGCGATGTTCGACTCGGCCACCTCGGGTGCCTTCTTCCGGAACTCGCGCTTGATCAGGTCCTTGATGATGTCGACGTCGCGCGAGTAGACGTTTGCCAGCAGCCCGAGGACGAACATGTTCTTGCCCTTCCGCGGGTTGTCGACCACGGTGAGGCATTGTTCTTCCATCGGGACCTCGACGAAGCGGTACTCGCCGGCGGCGAGCTCTTCCATCGCGGCCGCCCACTCCTTCTGGATGTCCTCATCGTCGTGGGTCTTCCACATACTCTCGATGAGGATGATGCAGCCCTTCTCGAGGCTGTTCATGCGGTGCCGGTGAAGCAGCACCTGCTCGTTGAAGGCGGTGACCAGGTGGGCGCCGTCGCCCCAGTTCGTGACCGGTTTGGCGCCGATTCGAATCCGGTTGCCGGACGCGCTGGGCGGTGTGCGCGGGGGCGGCTGAATCTCGGCGGGGATGATCTCCACCGTCCACACGCCGTTGCCCATGCGTGCGGAGACGCGGCCGAAAATCTGGCCGCACTTCTGCGCGCCTTCGCCGGAGTCGGAGACCACCTCGACGGTGTGCTCCTTGACGCGGATGACCCGCTTCTTACCGGCGGCCGCCTTCTTCTTCTTCTTGGAAGGCGCCTTTGCCTGGGATGTCGTCATCTCACACTCTCGCTCGGGTACGTGCGTACCGGTGGTGGGTCGCAATCCGAGGCGGAGTGCGCGCTTCGCGCCTGAGCGGGCATCCCGCTCGTTGGGCAGCGTTCGGTCGGCTCGGCCGAACACCCCGCCCCTCCCGAAATGTCTGCGGCAGGTGGGGCTACGCGAAGGGAACGCTTGGCAGGTTGTCCCTGACGGTCCGGTGCGTCAGTCCCATCTCACCGCTGCTCACCCGCACAACCTAATGAATCCGGGGCAGGGAAGGGGAAAGAGCGGATGAAGAAGTCTTTATAAGATGTTGCCCTGCCGTAAGTTCGGTCAATTCCGATGGCTACACGTGCCTTTCCCCGACACGTGGCCCGGAACGGGCGGCCTCAGGGTGTGATCCTGCTGCTGGCTTGGACGGACAGGGTGGGATTCGAACCCACGGAACCCTTGCGAGGTTCACACGCTCTCCAGGCGTGTGCCTTCAACCACTCGGCCACCTGTCCCGAAACGCGAAAACATTGAAATAGAGCGGCTGACGGAAAGTGGGTCAAGGAGTCGTGGGATCGGTGCATCGTTGGATCGAGGGAAGGCTGGTCGAATACGGAATGTCGCCTGGGGGAATGTCGAGGACCGACTGGAGAACCAGGGAGCAACAGGCCGCGATTGCTCCACCTGATGGGCCTCATAAGGGATTGGTATGTAACAGTTTACATTGTCCCAGCCGCCGCCTGGGTGGTCGCGGGACACCGCTTCATCCGTGACAGATCACGCGTGATCTGTGGCATCTCACGCGTGATTTGTCGCAGATCAACCGACCCGCGAAATCGCGAGACCTTCCACCGTCACCTTCACTGCGGCAGGGAAGTCGGCCTACCGGAGCCGATGGGGTGCCCCCTCTCAGCGGGCTGACACGAGTGCAGCAGGACGTTTCACGATTTCACGTCGCCCCGCCCTGTCGCCCGTCACTCTCCGGCGTGCTTCGGCTGCCGTGCGGTCCGCACGATCACGAGCCCGCTCAGCACTGCCGCCGTGAGAAAGACCAACGCCGCCGCCCACTCCTCGAGGACCAGCTTGCCCACGCCGAAGAGGCCCGTGTAGATGAACACCAACCCGGCCAGCCAGCCAACCACGTCCGACCAGCCGGTGCCTGCCGGCGAGATGGTGCTGCGTTCCGCGATGGGGTGCCAGCCGGGAGCGCTGGGGCGGACGCGCTCGTAGAACGCGAGGAGCTTCGCCGAGTCGGTGGGCGGTGTCACAACGGTGACGACGATCCAACAGAATGTGGACGCGCCGGCCGTGGCGATGAGGTGCCAGCCGAAGCCGATGTCGGGATGAACGACGTACAAACCGAGGTAGACGACCGCCGTCGACACCCAGGCCGCAATCTCGCTCCATGCGTTGACGCGCCACCACCACCACCGCATCACGTACACCCCGCCGATGCCCACCGTCATGCCGAAGAACAGCTCCCAGGCGCCGCGGATGGATTGCATGGCGTACGCGGTGACGCCGCCCGCGAGCATGAGCCCCACCACCGCCAGCCGTGCCACGCTGACGTAGTGGCCGTCCTCGGCGTCGCGCCGCACGAAGGGCTTGTACAGGTCGTTGACCACGAGGGAGGTGCCCCAATTGAGCAGCGAGTCGATGGTGCTCATGAACGCAGCCACCAGGCTGGCGACCATGATGCCCAGCAGCCCGGCCGGCAGGTACTCGACGATCGCCATCGGGTAGCCCAGCTCCTTGTCCTCGAGCGCAGGGAACGCCACGAGGGACACGAGCCCTACCACGATCCACGGCCACGGTCGCAGCACGTAGTGCACGAAGCAGAACCACAGTACGCCGAGGAAGCTGTGGGTCTCGTCCTTTGCCGCGAGCATGCGCTGCACCATGTAGCTGGTGCCGCCGGCGTCGCGCGTCGCCCACCAGTTGACGCCGATCAGGGCAACGAAGGACACGAGGGGCAGGGACCCGCCGTCCATCGACGGGACGAAGCCGAGGATGCTGTCGGCTCGCTCGCCGTACTGCTGGACCAGCCGGAGCTTCAGCTCGCCGATCCCGCCGATGTCGGCCACCGCGATGACCGCGAGCGCGATCGCCCCGAGCATCGCCAGCGCGAACTGCACGAGGTCGGTGACGACGACGCCCCAGAAGCCCGAGAGCACCGTGTACGCGACGGCGACCACGAGACACACGACGATGCCGAACCAGCGGGCATCGATGAGGTGGGCGATGCCGAGCCGGGTGGTGATGGCCTCGAGATCGACTAGGACGTCCAGGATCTTCACCATCGCGAGGATGACCCACCCCATGACGATGCAGTTGAGCACCACCCCCTCCCACACGCTGCGGAAACCACGCAGCAGCTTGGCGGGCCGGCCCGAGTAGCGCAGCTCGACCAGCTCCACGTCGGTGATCACCCCGGCGCGCCGCCACAGCCGTGCGAAGAAGAACGTCGCCATGAGGTGGGCCGCGGCGAAGTTCCACATGAACCAGAGCCCCGAGATGCCGTCGTTTCCCACGAGCCCCGTGACGGCCAGGGGCGTGTCCGCCGCGAACATGGTGGCCACGATCGACGTGCCCACGAGCCACCAGGGGAGGTTCCGTCCCGAGAGGAAGTACTGCGAAAGGTTCCGCCCGGCCCGTCGCCGGAAGACCAGCCCGACGACGAGCGCGAAGAGCAGATATGCCCCGACGATGAGCCAGTCGATGGGGGCCATGGGGAGACAGTAGCGGGCGGAGCGTCGAGCCCGCAAATGCGGCATGCTTTACGACTGCCGTCCGTGGAGCGATCATCCCTGCCACACCACAACCCCGATGGAGGATGCATGCCCACGTCGCCCCGGGTTCTCGCTGTGGTTTCTGCGGTCATGACGCTCTGGGTCGCAGGCTGCGCATCGCCGCAGGGGCCGGCCGGTGCGACCGGCAACGTGATCTTCCTCCACCCGGACGGGACGGGCGTCAACCACTGGAACGCCGCCCGCATGTACTGGAAGGGCCCCGACTCGCTACTGGCGTGGGATCGGCTGCCGGAAATGGCGGTGTACCGGGGGCACATGGCGGATCAGCTCACGGCCACGTCGAATGGTGGTGCCACCACGCACGCGTTCGGGGTGAAGGTGCAGGGCCCGGGGTCCTTCGGGCGCGATGGCGGGCGGCCGATCCGATCGCTCTCGGGATATCCGGGAAGCCTCATGCGTGAGGCGGCGAACGCGGGGCACCCCGTGGGAATCGTGAACGACGGCGACGTCGCCGAGCCGGGCACCGGGGCGTTCCTAGCCGAGGTGAACGACCGGTACGACGGAACCGCGATCGTGCTGGAAATGCTTGCCGGTCGAGCCGGCACCGACGATGCGCACCCACTGGTCATCCTGGGCGGGGGTGAGCGGTTCTTCCTGCCTACCGGCACGCCGCGGTGCGAGGCGGAGGTGCGGCTCGACTGTGCGGTGCATGCGGACCCGGTGGATGGGGGTGGGCCGAATCGAACCGACGGGCGCAACTTGCTCGAGGAAGCGGTTGAGGATGGGTGGGTGGTGCTACGAACGCGGTCGCAGTTCGACGAGCTGCGCGACGCAACCGAGGACGACGAGGCCTACGCCCCCAAGGTACTGGGCCTGTTCGCCGCGGACGACATCTTCAACGACGTGCCGGAGGAGCGGCTCATCCGGGTCGGCTTGGTGGACGATTCGCGCCCGGCCGACGATCGGCGCGGCCGGTTGATCGTCTGGGGCAGTGAGCCTGGATCGCTCGGTGTCGACCCGCCCACCGCCGCCGAGATGACGGACGTGGCCGTGACACTGCTGGATCGGCACAGCCGCGAGCGGGAGCTTCCGTTCTTGCTGGTCGTCGAGGTCGAGAGCACGGACAATCTGCCCAACGCGAACAATGCCATCGGCTCTTTGCGAGCATTGCGGCGCGCGGACGACGTCGTTGCGGTCGCGCGTGACTTCCAGCGTAGCCGGCCGGCCACCCTGATTCTCACCGCCGCAGACAGCGACGCGTCGGGCCTGCAGCTCTTCTCACCGCCGCCGCTCGACGCGTACGGCGTGGTGCGGGGGATCTCGGGGAACCCCACCGGTCGTCCCGCCGAGCGGGTGCTGCACACGTTGGACGGGATCGAGGGTCGAGGCACGCGACCCTTCACGGCGGCGCCCGATGCGGCGGGTCGGGTGCTCCCGTTCGCGGTGGCGTGGTCGGGCACGGACGACGTCGCCGGTGGCGTACTGGCACGCGCGCAGGGGCTCCACTCGGATTCGCTCCGTACGGCGTTCGTCGAGCGGTTCGACAACACCGACGTCTACCGGATGATGTATCTGGCGCTATTCGGGGAGCTGTTGCTGGCGGATGGGTGGACGGGCGGTTAGACGGACAGGCGGACGGATAGCCGGCGAGCAACCCTCCTCACTCGCCGCCCGTCGCCTTCACGCAACACTTGACCCGTCGCAAGCCGACCCCCATATAAGTGGATGACGGCGAGTACCGTCACATGAGTCCGGAACGCGCAGCCAGACCGTCGCTTGCAGGCGACCCTCCGGTCTGCTTGCCTGGCTGTCGAGTGGCGTTCACCAGTGTCCATTGCGTGCGGGAGGCTCATCGTGCAGCGTGACCCCATCACACCGCATCGTCCCACCGAGGAGCTGGACCGGAAGCCCTGGATCCGGCCCGAAATCGAGGACCTGCCCAAGCTCACCGATCTCACCCTGCAGACCGGGAGCCCGATTCCCGGGACGGGTGGGAGCGGTGGCAGCTCCGTGTTCTGAGGACCGGGGTTCCTGCCACCGGCACGTTCCTGCTGGCGGCATTCAGATCGACCGCTCAACATCTCGGCTCTCCACGACGGGAGAGCTCGATAGCCACACTTGGAGGGATGAACGATGTTCGGCATCCGACGGACCCTCGATCGCCTGACCCTCGTACTCCCGCTGTTCGTCCTCGCGGCGTGCGCCGACGACGCGCCCGTCACCTCTCCGGTGACAGTGATCGGAGAGGAGAGCACCGAACCCGCGAGCAACAGGGGTCTCGCGTCTGTTAGCTGCGCGGCAGATATCACCAGCGGGACGCTCTCGTGCGGAGACATCCCGGTCGTCGACCCCGAGTCGGGGCTGCAGCGGGTCACGCTCGGTGGGCAGATGCTCTACGTCTGGCTCCTCTCGAGCAACGTGAGCTACAACGCCAGTACGGAGATCTTCCAGGCCGACGTCCAGGTGGGGAACCTCATCCCGCAGGGGCTCGGAAGCGCCGATGGGCTCACCACGACGGGGATCAAGGTGTTCCACCACACTGGACCGACGGTGACGAGCAGTACCGGTCCTGGCACGGTGATGGTCGCCAACCCAGACGGGATCGGCACCTTTACCGGGTCGGATCAGCCGTATTTTGAGTACCTGTCGTATCTGCCGCCTCCCGACCCGCCGACGGTCTACGGGACATCTCTCAAGACGTGGCAGTGGAACGTTCCACCGACGGTCACGACCTTCGAGTTCACCGTCTTCGTCGACGCCGATGTGGTGGGGGAGAACGGATATGTAGAGATGAACCCCACTTCGGCGCTGATGTCGGTTGGGGGAGGGACAGTCGCGGTGA